>JAUNEQ010000099.1:0-5962 GCA_030525445.1 Coriobacteriia bacterium
GGATGCGGGCTGAGAGGAAGCGTACCCTCGCTTCGACCCGAAGAACCTGATGCGGGTAATGCCGCCGGAGGGAGCGCATATGGCTTTCCAACGTAATCTATCCACCCCGATGCTCGGCCTCGTTTGGTTTGGAGCATCCGTTTCGCTCGCCGAGATCCTCACGGGCACGTTCTTCGCGCCGCTCGGCCTTTCCATGGGCATCGCCGCCATCATCATCGGCCATGTCATCGGGTGCGCATTGTTTCTGCTCGTCTCACTGGTAAGCGCGCAGACGGGCATGTCGGCCATGCAGGCTGTCGGCCGGTCGTTCGGCCGCGTGGGCTCGGGCGCGTTCTCTGCCGCGAACGTCCTGCAACTCGTCGGATGGACCGCCATCATGGTGATGTCGGGCGGCGCTGCCGCCACCCTGCTCGTGCCCGCGCTCGGCATGGCCGGTTGGTGCATCATCATCGGCGCGCTCATCGTGCTGTGGATCGCCATCGGCATCAAACGAATGGGCACGGTGCAATCCGCGGCCGCCGTGCTGCTGTTCGCGCTCACCTTCGTCGTGAGCGCAACCGTCTTCGGTTCCGGCACGCCCATCCCCGGCATGGAGGACGGCAGCCTCTCGTTCGGCGCCGCCGTGGAACTCGCCGCCGCCATGCCGCTTTCCTGGCTCCCCGTCGCCGGCGACTACACCCGCGAAGCGAAACGGCCCAACGCGGGCACCGTGCTCGCCACCATCGCCTACGGCCTGGGCAGCTGCTGGATGTTCGTCATCGGCCTGGGCTGCGCGCTCTATGCCGGCTCCGATGACGTCGCGGTCGTCCTCGCCCAAGCGGGCATGGGCATCGTCGGCATCCTCGTCGTCGTGTTCTCCACCGTCACCACCACGTTCCTCGACGCGCAGTCGGCAGGCGTCTCCGCGAATGCCATCTGGAGCAAGCTCGACCCGCGCATCTGCGGCATCGTCGCCGCCGTCGTGGGCACCGTGCTCGCCATCGTGGCACCCGTCGGCGACTTCGAGGACTTCCTCTACCTCATCGGGTCGGTGTTCGCGCCCATGGCCACCATCGTCATCGTCGACTACTTCGTGCTCCATCGCGACAGCTCGGCCCAGCTCATCGATTGGCGAAACGCCGTGCTCTGGCTGCTCGGATTCATCCTGTACCGCTTCTCGCTCGGTTGGGACATCCCCTGCGGCAACACGCTGCCCGTCATGGTCATCATCGCCGTCGTGGCAATCGTGGCAGACAAGGTCTTCCTCCCCTCCCGCTAACCCCGCGTCCGATGAAACACCGGTACCAGGTACCGGTGTTTCATCGGGTCATTTCCCCTCCGTTCGCACGAAAGTCACGCTACACTAGACACGAGCACTCAACAGTTACATAGCCCCCGGGCAGAGAGGGGACCCCATGGCCAACGAGCACACGACCACTCGAACGATTTCCCTGTTCGCCGGCTTTATCGCGCTTGTCATGGCGCTCTTCCTGTGCGCAGGGTGCTCCTACGAATCCTATGAGCTGGGCGCCCCCGAGGACGCCGGCGACTCCAACGACACCTGGACCGTGCTCGTGTACATGTGCGGGTCGGACCTCGAAAGCGAAGCCGGCCTCGCCACCGACAACCTCATCGAGCTCACCGGATCGGACCTGGGCGAGAACGTGAACTTCGTCATCCAGACGGGCGGCGCAAGCAAGTGGCGCAACAACATCATCACGGCGAAGAAAATCGAGCGCTACGTGGCCGACCCGACTGGCATCGCCTTCGTCGAGGACCAGCCGCTCGCATCTATGGGCGAATCCTCCACGCTTTCCGATTTCATCACCTGGGGCACGAAAAAGTACCCCGCCGACCGCACGATGCTCATCTTCTGGGATCACGGCGGCGGAACGCTGTCCGGCGTGTGCGCCGACGAACTCTACGTGAGCCGCAAGAGCGGCGAGATCGACACCCTCACGCTCCCCGAGATGGCGAAGGCCCTGAAGAAGGCGAACCACCACTTCGACCTCATCGGCTTCGACACGTGCCTCATGGCAACGCTTGAAACCGCGCAGGCCGTCGAGCCGTGGGCCGACTACCTCGTGGCATCCGAGGAATCCGAGCCCGGCGGCGGTTGGGCCTACAACGTCTGGCCGGCCTGGCTGGCGCAATACCCCGGCGTCGAGACCTTCGAGCTCGGCCGCGCCATCTGCGACAGCTACTACTACAAGTGCGTGGGCACCCACACGGATGACATGGCCACGCTTTCCGTGACCGACCTCTCGAAGGTGCCCGCGCTCGCGGCCGCGTTCAACAACGCGTCGGACGAGATCTTCGCATCCACGAACGACATGGCCAGCTTGCGCGTCATCGCGCAGGGCGCGAGCCGCACCGAAAACTACGGCGGCAACACCTCGTCCCAGGGATACACCGACATGGTTGACCTGGGCAATCTCATGCAGAACACCGACAGCGTCCTTTCGCCGCATGCCGGCAAGGTCGTGCAGGCGCTCGATGATGCCGTGGTCTATTCCATCAACGGGCGCAACCGCGCGCACGCCCACGGCCTTTCGGTGTTCTACCCGCTCGCCTGGAGCAACGAGGTCTATTCCCGCTACGAGGAAATCACCACCGAAATCACCGGCAACTTCTCGTACCTGAAGTACCTTGCGGTGAAGAACGGCAACTATTCCAAGGTGGACTGGAAGAAGCTCGGCGCCGAGGAAGCGGCCCAGAAGGTCGAGCCCATCACGAACAAGGACATCAAGCTCAAGTTCAAGCAGAGCATCGATTCCGATTACCGGCTGCGCCTCACGTTCAGCAAGGGCCTCGATTCGGTGGCGTCCGTGCGCTTCAGCTTGGGCCGCTACGACGTGGATGACAGCGCGTACTGGCCGCTCGGCATCGACAACAACGTGAATTGCGACTGGAAGACCGGCGTGTTCACCGACAACTTCTCGGGCAAGTGGATCGCCATCGACGGCAACTTCGTGAACGCGCAGGTCGTCGCGGAAACCGATGACTACACGCTGTACGCCATCCCCATCAACCTGAACGGCGAGCGTTCGAACCTCATGGCTGCCTGGCTCTACGACGAGAACCGCTTCAGCGTCATCGGCGCGTACGACGGCGTGAACGAGGCAAGCGGCACCGCTGGCAAGACCATCCGCACGCTGAGCGAAGGCGATGAGGTTGCCTTCCTGTTCATGGTCACCGACATCGCCACCGGCGACGGCGAGGAGATCGAGCTCGCGACCATCACCTGGAACAACGACCTCGTGATGGAGGACACCGACCTCGGTGACGGCGACTACCTCTACCGCTACGAGATCGTCGACGTGCTGGGCAACATCACCTACTCCGACCCGGTGATCATGCACTACGAGAACGGCATCATCGAGCCGCGCGAGATCTCGTAAACCTGGATGCCGCAGCAGAAGTGGGACAGAAGGGCCCGCAGCAAATGAGACACCCTTGGGATGGTTGCTGCTTTGTTGGCCGCCCAAGGGTGTCTCATTTGCTGCGGGCTCTCTTGTCCCATCTGCTGCGGGGCGTCCCGTGTGACCTTAGTCGTCAACCTCCGATTCGGAGGACATGATGTCGCCGGTCGCGGCGTCGACGTCGTAGTCGTACTCCATGCCGCTCTGCTTGAAGCCGATGTCGTAGTGCGGGACCGCATCGTCGGCATCGAGCTCAATTTCGAGCTCGGTGACGTCTGCCTGGGCGAAGCCCGCATCCTTCAACGCGATTTCGATGGCTTGCTGGTCGCCGATATAGGGGTCGTCGCCCGTTGTTTCCCGGTCAATGGTCGCCTCTTCCGTCTTTGCGGCCGTGCTTTCGGGAGCCGCGGCGCTCGCGGTGCTTTCGGAGGTTGCGGCGCTTGCGGCGGAGCTCGATTCCGCCGGTGCCGACGAGCTGCTCGGTGCCGACTGCGTGCCGCCGCATCCCGCGAGCGCCAAGCATGCCGCCAACGCGGCCGCCGCCATCATTGCAAACATTTTCTTGTTCAACATGTGCCTTCCTTTTCCTCTATCGAACATAGGAAGTCTTTTTCATATGGTACCCCAACAGGCATTAATTCGTTTTTCCGAGATGCCACGATCGGGCGGCTGATGATCTTTGTCGACGGTGTTTCATCCGGTTACGACGGAGTAGCGGGCGTCGCGGGCGCGGTTGCGAGCGAACACTATCCAGTTGACGATGAGGGCGGCGAGGTTGATGAAGTACACGGCGAGGACCCAGTTGACGGTGCCGCCCACGAACTTCGCCGCGATGCCGGCCACGTATCCGAGCGTGATGAGGGCGAGGAACATCCACGATGTGCCGGCTGCCGTGCCCGCCTTCCACGCTTTCACCGCGTTGATGGGCCACGAGAGTCCAAAGCAAACGAGCATGATCGCCTCCAAAACCGCCGACATAAACACGTCCTCCCTTGTGCCGGAAAAATGACCCAGATGGTATAAGCCCGCCTGCGCGCCCAAGCAAGCACGCAGGAGGATTTTTCACACGCTTGACTTAAAGCGCAGTCGAAGGCGCACAATTGTAAGCAGACCGTCCAATAGGTGAGAAGCTTTGCACGGAGGTTGAACATGCGCTACATGACCAGACGACGCTTCATCGAGACCGCAGCATTGGCGGGAGGCGCTGTGCTGTTCGCCGGGTTGCCAGGGTGCGCGAGCCCGCAGGCAACACCTGCGTCATCTGCGGAAACGCAATCGAGCTCCGCCTCGAGCAGCGTTGCGGCCGAAAAACCCGCAAGCTCTTCGACCTCCGCTTCTTCCACAGCGGGCAAAGCGTCGCCGGTATACTTCACATCCACGGTCGATGCCGCCGCGCTGCAGGCGGTGTTTGCCGCCATCGGGCAGGAGCTGGGCGACGGCAAGATCGGTGTGAAGCTGTCGAGCGGCGAGCCGGGCGGCAACCACTACCTGCAGGCCGACCTCATTTCCGATCTCGTGCACGCGGTGGATGGCACCATCGTGGAATGCAACACGGCCTATGGCGGTGGTCGCGGCAGCACCGAGGCGCATTACCAGGTGGCTGCCGACCACGGGTTCACGGGCATTGCCGATTTCCAGATCATGGACGAGGACGGGTCGCTCGCGTTGCCGGTCGCAGGTGGAACGCACCTGGCGGAAAACCTGGTGGGCGCTCATTTTTCCGACTACGACGGGTTCCTCGTGCTCTCGCATTTCAAGGGCCACATGATGGCGGGCTTCGGCGGCGCGCTGAAGAACATCTCGATTGGCATGGCGTCGCGCGAGGGCAAGTTCCTCATCCATTCGGCGGGCGCGACGAATTCCAGCTGGCAGAGCGCGGCGACCCCCGACTTCCTGGAGTCCATGGCGGATGCGTGCCGTGCGGTGCTCGACGCGCAGCCGAACATGCTGTTCGTGAACGTTATGAACAACCTGTCAGTCGACTGCGACTGCGATTCCAACCCGGCCCCGCCGAAGATGGCCGACATCGGGATCCTGGCGTCGGCGGACCCGGTGGCGCTTGACCAGGCCTGCGTCGACCTCGTGTATGCGAGCGACGACGATTCGGCCGACCTAATCGCCCGCATCGAGAGCCGCGACGGTCAGCACGTCCTCGAAGCCGCCGAACAGCTCGGCGTAGGCATCCGCGCCTACGAGCTCATCGAGATTTCGTAACGCCCCGCCCCCATCCCGAGCCGAACACAGGGGACAGTTCTGCGTGTTGTGGAACACCCGCTTGTCATTCGGTGACAAATGCCCGGAGTCGTTGTCATTTCAGAACTGTCCCCTGTGCTGATGGCAGAGCCCCGCTTGTCATTCCGAGCGAGCGAAGCGAGTCGAGGAACCTCCTGCGAGTCGTGGTTGGAGCCAACCGTGACCCGCGTGAGGTCTCTCGACTCCGCGCTTCGCGCTCCGCTCGAGATGACAATGGGGCGGTGCTCCGCTCGGGTGACAAATGCCCGCGGGTGACTTCGCGGCGACGTGGACCACGCAGAACCGTCCCCTGTGCAGTGGCTGCGCGG
>JAUNEQ010000099.1:5972-7567 GCA_030525445.1 Coriobacteriia bacterium
AATGCCCGGAGTCGTTGTCACCCGTTCGGTGACAAATGCCCGGAGTCGTTGTCACCGCGGGGACAGTTCTATGCGCTGTGGAACACACAGAACACTCCCCTGTGCTGTGGCATTGGGGGCCGTGCGCGCTCTCATGCATCGTTGGAATAGGTGAGCCGCAAACTCCGGTTTGGTAGTAGCATCAAGGCAATGACTCGATGCATACGAGATTGACAACCGGAAAGGGAGGACGCGCTATGTCTGCTGTGAAAAACGCAAAGCTTTTGCGGTCGGCTGCCAAGGTGGGAGGAACCCTCGCATTGGGCGCCGGGGCCGTGATTGGCGGATGCCAGGCGGTCTACGATTGGGGCAAGGCGGCGTTCGCCACCCCCGAAGAGCAGGCGCTCACCTATCCGGGCGATGAGTTGATGGACCGCTTCGATCCCGCGCTCGTCGAGACCGTGACCTTCGGCATCACCATCGACGCGCCGGTGAAGGACGTCTACCAGTGGATGTATCAGTGGGGCGGCTCGAAGTCCGGCTCCATCAGCTCCGAATGGCTTGAGCGCGTGCTGGGCCGCATGTCCATCTTCAACCGCTACGAGGTGTGCGAGGAATGGCAGATGCCCGACTCCTTCATGCCCGGCGACTTCATGGATTGGGACCGTTCGGGCATGGGCTGCGAGGCCGCGGACGTCGTGGCCGACAAGTACATCCTGAGCTTCTCGGACATCAAGCATCCGCCGCGGGCGCGCGGCGCCTACGCCATCGCGGGCGGTTTGGTCGACGACATGAACTTCATCTGGGGCTGGTACTTCGTGCCGCTGCGCGGCAACCGCACGCGCTTCCTGTGCCATTGGAAGTACTACGGCACCACCGACCCAATCACCCGCTTCTGCCTGAAGCGCGCCATCCTGCAGTGCGGCACCTGCATGCAGCGCCTGCAGATGGAATACATGAAGGCCCTGGCCGAGGGCACGATGCCGGTGCATAAGCACACGAAGCTCTACCGCAAGATCTTCGGCCCTTACCACTACGCGCCCGACGAGGTGCAGGATGCCACCGACGCGCCGCACATCCGCGATGGCCGCAAGTCTCCGGCGATCGAGGAGATCCGTCCCGCGAAGATGGCCGACCCGGCCTGGCCGCCCGTCGAGGGTCCGTGGGATGTCGACCCCAACTACTACCGCGAGCGAATCCCGGCCGCCATCGCCGAAATCGAGGAGAAGGCCGCCCAGCAGCAGGCCGACGCGCAGGCCAAGATTGCCGCGCTGAAGGCCGAGCTGGCTGCGCTGGAAGCCGCTGACCAGGCGTAATTCCACTAGCACTGCGGCGGCGCCCCCAACGCGCCGCCTTCGAGGAAGGACATCTCATGGACAAAGACGTACGCATCGCGATTATCGGCGGCGGCCCGGCCGGCCTTTCCGCGGGCATGTACCTGGAACAAGCCGGGTACGAAAACTACACCATCTTCGAGCGCAACGGCTGGGTTGGCGGCAAGTGCCATTCCCCCGAATACAACGGCCGCCGCTACGAGATGGGCGCCATCATGGGCGTGCCGTCGTACTACGCCATCAAGGACGTCGAGGACTTCTGCGGCATCACGCATGACGGCC
>JAUNEQ010000273.1 GCA_030525445.1 Coriobacteriia bacterium
TGCATCGAGTGGTGGTACTTCGATGCCGACCTCGATGACGGCACGAAAATCAACCTGAATTTCGCAACCAATCCCGTAACCGGGCACCCCGAGCCAGGGCTGCACCCCTTCTTCTACGCAAACATCCAGCAGCCGGGCTTTGACGAAATCAACGACTTTGCATTCCTGCCGGCCTCCGATTGCTCCTTCAGCGAGGAGCGCTGCGATGTGAAAATCGCCGCCCACACCTTCAAGGGCGACCTCGACGCCTACCAGGTGCACGTGCAGGACGTGAAGGGCGTGTCGTTCGACCTTGTGCTGAAGAAGACCGCCACCTCGTGGCGTCCCGGCACCGCCTATGTCGACTTCGGCGAGGACTACGAGAACTTTTTCACCTGGCTGTGCGCCGTGCCGCAGGGCGAGGTGACGGGGACGTTCACCCGCGACGGCGAAACCCGCGAGGTGCACGGCCGCGGCTACCATGATCACCAGTGGGCCACCGGGCAGATGCTCTCGTTCTGGAACCGCTGGCTGTGGGGCCGCCAGCAGGGCGACGGCTACACCATCCTCGTGTTCGACAGCATCTCCAACGACGCCTCGGGAAATGTGCGTTTCCCCTGGTTCTTCGTGCAGGACGCTCAGGGCGACATCATCTTCGACAACGTCGAGATGGGCCCGGGCGTGGACATCCAAATGGACCGCACCTACGTGCACGAGCAGACCGGCAAGACGTTGCCCGCGCACTCCGTGTACCGCTTCGAGCGTGACGGTGTAAAGGTGACGTACGAGCTCACCGAGGAGCGGATCCTGGTATGCAACGACCACTACGCCATTGCGCCCGCTCCCATGAAAGCGGCCTTCGATGCGATTGGAGCCGCGCCGTCCATCACGCGCCATGCGGCCATCGGCAAGCTCACGATTGAGCGTCCCGGCCAGGAAACCATCCAGGTGGAAGGCCCGCTGCACTACGAGCTGTCGTCGCAGTACCGCACGTTCATCATGTAGAGCGGCCCAGGAAGCAACCCGGCAGACGATCTGAAAGTCGTTTGCCGGGTTGCATGCGTTCCTTATGCGGCGGGTTTCTCGGGCGGGGTGCCGCCCTGGCCGCCGGATGCCCCATCGGGTTTCTCGGGCGGGGTGCCGCCCTGGCCACCCTGGCCTTGGCCGTCCGGAGCCCCCTCGGGCGGGGTGCCGCCAGGGCCGCCCTGAGCAGCCTCGGAAACCGTCACCTCGATAGCATCGCCGGTCGAGGCGCTTCCCGCTTCGTAGGCCTTTCCATCCACGTACAGGGTGTGCCCGTTCAGGTCGATGGCATCGGCACCGCAGGTCAGGGATGTGATGTAGCTGTCGCCCGTCAACGTCCACGTGCTGCCATCGGCTATCTCCACGTACACGTCGCCCGCTGCGCCGTCGGGGTTCACGGCACCGGTGAACGTCGACGAATCGGCCAGATACAGGTTCAGGTTCGACACTTCGTCCACCAGCATGTCGCCGTCGATCTGCTGGTTCGTGGCCTTCAGGGTCACCTGGCCGCCATTCGAGCCCTCGTTTCCCCAGCCCGCGGCAGCCGCACGCAGGAACACGCCATCGGCGTCCTCGTTCACGATGGTTGTCCCATCGAGCGAGATCGTCGTCACCGTGTTGTTCACGAAAAAGATGTCGCCGTTCGTGTTGGTCAGGCTGCCGCCGTTCATCGTGAAGCTCGAGGCGCCTTCGGCCGCGTCGCCCGACATGGACTGGTAGATCATCACTGCCTGATACCAATCGGATTTATCGCTGTTCTTGGTGGTGTTCGAAGCGGTGAGCGTCGCATCGTTCAGCGTGACGGAGTTCTTGCCCTCCACCACGACGCCCTGCGATGCGGTGGATGTCAGGTCGGCATTCGCCACCGTAATGTCCGCCGTGGAATAGAT
>JAUNEQ010000100.1 GCA_030525445.1 Coriobacteriia bacterium
GAGCGAAGCGAGTCGAGGGATCTCATTCGGGGTTTGCGGGAGATCCCTCGACTCCGCCGCCTGCGCTCGGGGTGATGGTGTTGGGCGGCTGCGCCGGCGCTCATCAATGGGCGAGCAGATAGGCTTCGGCGATGGCTTGCGCTAAGAGCGGTTTGTCTTCGCTGGTAAACCGGTACACCATGCACTGGGGCTGCGCGGGGTCATCGGCTCGGGGACGCTCGACGCGCACGAACGAAGCCTCCACCTCTTGCGCTCCTTGCAGCAGCAGGGAATACGCATAGCAGCTTGCCTGCAGCACGTGCTTTTGCTCAAGCGTCTCCCGCGTCTCGGCCGGGTTGCCGCCCGTCTTGTAGTCGACCACGCGCACGCGCGCACCGTCCTCGCCAATCGCCAGCAGGTCGATCTCACCTTCCAGGAACACGGCGCCCGCGCCATCTGGCAAGGCAATGGGCACCATGAACGGAACCTCTGCCCTCAGCTGCGGCCATTGCGCCATGTGCGCGGCCTCGTCACTGCCGAACCACCGGTCGAGCGCCTCATCCAGGCGTGCCCACTGGCGGCCATCCAAACGGCACGTGCGCACGAGCATGCGCTCCCGTTCCGCCGGCGGCGGCACCAACGGACCCGCGCTCAGCCGCGCTTCAACCGCATACTGGGCAAGGCGGTGAAACGCCGTGCCCAAGTCGGTGGCCTTATCGGCATCGGCGCAGTTCGCGCCCATGTACGCCCACGAGCCGTCATCGTCATCGCCCAACGCCGCGACACGGTCGTCATGCACCTGGCGCGCAAGGAAGCCCTCGGTATCCGGAGCCTCGGCCTCGAGCCACGGCTCCCCTGCCAGCGCCTCATCGCAGCGCAGCGCAAACCGCGCCGCCAAACGCGCAAGCAAATCGCCCTTATGGGACGCTTCTGACACCGACGAATAGCTGAAGATGTCCTCGTGAGCATCGGCATACGGCACGAGCATCGCCTCTGAGTCGGGCACAGCGGCGGGAACCATGAAGGCCCGTGGCGTCGCGCCCTCGCCTGAAGCTGCCGCGTCAACCGCATCCGCCTCGCCATCATCGTCGCTGTCCACGAGCTCCAGGGCCACATGCTCCACAAGCGCGGGAGCCATGCCCCCGAAGTCATAGACGGTGCGGCCCGTTTCGAAGCCGGCATCCGTTTGCCCAACCGCCTGCACAAAGGATTCAAGGCAGCCGGAAGGCGTGCCATTCGGGTTCTTCGACGAGCGTTTACCGGAAAGCGAGACGATCAGGCATTCGCGGGCACGGGTAAGCGCCACGTACAGCAGGCGTTTCGACTCCTCGGTATTGCCCACCACCCCATGCGTATACATGGCGGCACGTAAATCCAAGGCGCCCACGGCATCGCGCACCGCCTGCATCAGCGAATCCTCGTCCTCGCATCCCTCGACGAGCGCCGGATACACGGTGTCCTTCGGGATTATCGAATCCACCGAACCGCCGATGCGCTTGAGCGAAAGCCCCAGATCGAGCGAGAGCCTCACCGTGCCCATTCCATCGTCGAGCACCAGCAGCTTCGAGGAATCGCCGCGCGCATCCTTCAAGTCGGCAACCGCCACGATGGGGAATTCCAAGCCCTTCGACGCATGCACGGTCATGATGCGCACGAAATCGCCGCCCGTGGCGGAAAGCGCGCCGGGGGCTTCCTTCGCCAACTCCAGCGACTGGTCGAAGGCGCGCATCGTGCCCAGCGGGCCCAACGTCTGGGAGCCCTCGATATCCTCCACCATGCGGATGGCCTTGTACACGTTACCCGCAGAAGCCAGGCCCTCGGGGCCCCCGACGCCCAAACGAGACACCCAGCCGGAATCCAGCACCGCATGCTTGAGCACCCGTGACAACGGCATGCGACCGACCTCGCGCTGCATCCGACGCAACACGCGCATGGCAAGCGCGAGCTGGGGTGACGCGGCCTGTTCGGCTTCCAGCTGCCCTAACGCCTGCAGGCCGCGGTCGAGCGCAACGCGACGCGGCTCCCCGGTCTCGCCATATGCGGTCGCCAATGCAAGCAGGTCGGAATCGGGCACGCGGAACATCGGCCCGGCAAGCACGTTCCACAGCGCCTCGGTATCGTGGGGATTCACCGCCACATGCACGAGTTCCTGCACCATCCTCGCCTCGGGCGTCTGGTTAAACACGGAACCGCCCGAAACCACGCAATCGAGCCCTTGTTCTCGTAGGGCCTGGGCGTATTCCCCCGCATTATTCATGCGCCCCAGCAACACGGCCATGCCGCCAACCGGGTGCCCTTGGTCACGCAGCCGCGCGAACTCACGTGCGATTCGCCTGGCTTTCTCGCGCACGACCTCCGAAGACGGCGCGCCCTTCGAATAGGCGTTGGTCGTATGCTGGATCAAGATGCGCGAGTCGCCCGGCACGAAAGCGGTCTTCACCTGCGATTCGTCGCGTCCCGGCTTCAGCGACATGAACTCGCCGCCAAACATATCGGAACGCGCGAACACGCGGTCCACCAGGGAAAGCACATCGGGATGGCTGCGGAAATTGTCGGGCAGCACGATGACGCCATCCGGGTCGGCACCGCGCACCGTTGCCAGATGCCGCCGGTACACCGACACATCCGCCCCGCGGAACCGGTAAATGGACTGCTGGGCATCGCCCACCGTGCACAGGCGCGAGGCACCCGGCCCCGCGATGCGCTTGATCATGTCGACCTGCATCTGGTCGGTGTCCTGGAATTCGTCCACCATCACCAGCTTGAACTTGTCGGCGTATTGCGCGGCGATGTCGGGATGATTCTCGAGCGCATTCGCCGCCAGCACGAGCAGGTCGTTGTTGTCCAGCACGCCCGCAGCGCGCTTCTTCGCCGAAAAACGCGCAAGGGCGTCGCCCGCCATGTCCACGAGCGTCGCGAGATGCGGCGCGGCAGCCGCCAAGCGAAGCTCCATCACACACGTGTTTATGGCAAGGGAGACCTCGAACGCGTATTCCTTGAACGCCTTCGAGCCGAAATTCCGCATGCAACGCAAAGGCGCAACCAGGCGCAACGCCTGCAGCGGGGACACGCTCGCCCCCGTTTCAAGCGCCTCGCGCGCCGCGGGCAAGGCATCGAGCGTCGCCTGGAGCCACGTGTCGCGGTTGTTGCTCGCGTTCTCGCGCTCCGCCGCTTCCACCAGCTCTTCGTAGGAGTCCACAACGCTCGCCAACACGTGAATGGCGCTCACCGGGGTATCCGGAATGGAGAACGCCGCGGCTCCCCGCGGGTTGGATGCCGCCGCCCCAACCAGGCTCTCGAGCATCCGCTTGACCGTCGCCTCCGAATTATCGCCTTGTGCCTCGTATTCTTCGAACAGCGCATTGACCGCCTGGGAATCCGCCACCTTGGCCTCATCGAGCACCTCGTTGATCGCCTGGCTTTGGAACAGTTCCACCTGCGCCGAATCGGCCATCGCGAACGACGGGTCGAGGTCGAGCTCCACCGCATGGGCGCGCAAGATGCGGGCGCACATGCCATGGATGGTGGAAATCCACGCCGCGTCGGCCTTCAGCGATTGCTCCAGCAGGCCGCAGGCGCGCAGTTCCGATTTCACGCGCGACTTCAATTCGGCCGCGGCCTTGTTCGTGAACGTGATGGCGCACACCTGCCCGATGTCGTCGACGTAGCCCGACTCCAATGCGCCGACGATGCGCTTGGTGAGCGTGAAGGTCTTGCCCGATCCGGCGCCGGCGGCCACCACGATGGGTTTGTCGAGCGTCTGGATGCATTTCAGCTGTCCGGGTTTCAGGGCCATGGCTCTACACCCCCTTCTTCGGGCACTGCGCCGCCGGGCAGTACCGGCAGGCATCCTTCGAGACGGGATTCGGCGCCACCTCGCCCCGCTCCATGCGGGAAACGGCCTCTTCCACCAAACGCTCGGTCTCGTCGAGCATGTCCGTGAAATCATACGAGGAGTACGGCCGATCCCCCGCCTCCGCGGTCGGATCGGGTTCCGCGGCCATGCACCACAGGGCTCCCTTCCGGGCACCGGGGACATGCGCCGCCTCCACGGCCCGGCCGTCAACCGCGCCCGCCACCGCGTGATTCTTCCCGTAGCTCACGTACAGGGTTCCCACCACGTCGAGCCCCAAAGCACGGCGCACCATCTGTGCATAGATACGCGCCTGCACCTTCCCCGGGTTCGCGGGGTCCTTCCCCGCGATATCGTGCTCGGGCTTCACCGAGCCCTTGTAATCGATGATGATGGCGCGACCTGCGTCATCCACGTCGATGCGGTCGACCGTGCCCACCATCTTGCATCCCGCATAATCGACGGCGTTATCGTCGAACGAGTATTCCAGGTATTTCGGGCGGAAGCCCGGGAGCACCTTGCTCTCGTACTCGAGGAAATCCGAGAGCACGGTCTTTTGCTGCGCGATCGCCTGCTCCTCAAGATGGTTGGTCGCCACATACCGCCCGCTGCCGGGTTCGGCAAGGCGCATGTCCGCCTCGACGGCGTCGGCCTCTTCCCGCAAGACACGACGGGCTTCCGGCAGGTTTTGCGCCGTCACCTTCCCATAGCCTTCCGCAAGGAAACGCCGGTAGAACCGCTCCAGCACCGCGTGCGAAAAGATTCCCTTCTCCAGCTGGCTGAAGCCCTCTTCCAGCCGCTCGGTTTTCAGCCGGTTTTGCACGAACCATTTATAGGGGCATTCCAGATAGGCCTCGATTTGCGAAGGCGAGGGACTCCGGCGCAGCACGCCCTCCCCGTTCGGACGCCTGCGCGGCGGCAACAGCTCCTCCGCCGAATGCGACCCCACATCGCCGCTGTGCGGTTCGGGGGGACATGCCGCGACCGGCTGCGTCGCATCGCGGCGGGCAGCGCGGGCATTTGCATACAGCAGCTCTTCGCCACGCTCTGCGATGTGCGCCGCCAATGCGGCGGGCAGTGCACCGGACGCCCCATCCTCCGGGTCTTCCACCCGATAGGCATCGAGGAACTCCTCGAGCATCGCGCAGGCATACGCGGGGTTCCCGTCGGCATCGTTGAGCGGGCGCACGCAGGCAAATACCCGTGCGGGCACGCGCATGAGCTTGTTGAACGTCCGACGCGAACGCTCCAGCACGCCCTCGGCGGGTTGGAGCCCCAGCTTCGCGAACAAAGTCGCGGCGGCGTCTTCCTTTTCCGTCAGCGGATACGCGTCTACCGTCAGATCGCACGCCAGCAGCATCGCATATGACCGGGACGCGAGCTGCGCCGCCGCACCCTGGGTGGTCACGAGCACCCGAGGTTTCTCGTCCGCATCGCCCACCAGGGATTTCGCGGACACCGACACAGCCATCTGCTCCAGCACCACCTGGCAGTCTTGCCAGCCCGCATGCAGCGCATCGGCCATCTGGCGCACTTGGCGCAATGCGGCGAATACGGCAAGCTGCTCGCTTCGCCAAGACGCAGACCGCCCGGGCAGCTCGCACGCGGCTCCTTCCAGCGCGTCCAAAGCCGCCGGCCACTGTGCACCGCCGGCTGCATCGAGCAGGGAGGCAAAGCCCGGAAACTCCTCTCGCAAGGCGGCGGTATACGCCGAAACATCCGCCAGACGGTCCTTGCGCAAACGCGCATCCACCGACACGGTTTCCGCACGTGGAAGGCCGGCGAACGGGGACGATATGAGGTCGGTGAGCGCGGTTGCATCGACCTGCGGGTCGCAGGCGACCCGCAATGCGAGCAAGCAGGCACGCCCCGCATCGGTCTCCCCGAAACGCACCATTCCCTGCACCGTCGCGGAAATGCCCCGGCGCGAAAGCTCGGGCTCCATTTGCCGGAACATCCCGACCGGGTCGATGGAGGTGATAACCGCGCGTTCGCCGTCGGCCAAGTCGCGCAGCATATCCATCACCAAGCCCGCTGTCGCATAGCGCCCCGCGGGAAGGGCGAGGCGCGGCTCAACGCCATCGGGGGCGCGCCACACACCATCGGCACCCGATGCGGGATGCACCCGCACCTCCAACGAGGAGCACGCCGCGAAGAACCGGCTTATGCGCCAATCCAACGGCGCCGCCTCCTCCATCAACACTTTTACGGGTCGGGGGAACACCTCGTGTTCGCGATCGGCAAGCCAACGGCACGCCGAGCCCAATTCCACCAGCCCCGCGCTCGCGAGCAGCGCCCGGTACCGCGCGATGCCCTTGAGCAGGGCAAGCTCACGTGCCGAAAGCCCGCAATCCCGATTGCCTTGCGCCGCCGCGTCTACCGCAGCATCGAATTCGGGCACGCCCGCCGCCTGGCGCTCGCAAGACGCCGCAAGGCGCGCAACGCCAGGAGAAAGCGTCAGCAGGCCATCGACCGAGCCGGTTCCGTCTGCGATCTGCGAAAACGCGATGCGCATGAGCATCGCGCGCTTCAGGGCGTCGACCAGCATGCGGCCATCTCCGTACAGCTCCCAGAGGTCGGCAATCCACGCGTCGAACGTGGACACCGTCTGGCCGAACAGCCCTGCGCCCTGGAGCGCATGCGCCTTCCGCCAGCCTTCCACCTGCACGAACGTGGGAAGCAGCACCACATCGTATGTCGCCTCGTCAACCATGCCAGCCCTTTCACCTCGTTCTTGCAAGCCTACCGCGTTTGCCATATGCCATGTGTCCCAAATATGGGATATGCCGCCCCGGTGACCATCCCACCTTCGCCGTCGGTCATTCCGCCATCTCGGCTTCCCAGTCGATGTCGATGGGACGCCCGATGCGGTCGCTCGAACCCGGCGTCCAATGGCACGCGGCCATGTCCACGTGGTCGTCATCGACGAACGGCACGCCTTCCTTCATGAGCATCCGCTTCTGCACGCTCGGCTCGCCGTTTTCGTCGTGCGCGTAGATGCTGCCGTCCTTGTACACCACCCGATGGCACGGGACGGCATCCGGGTCGTCGCTGCTGCGCATGGCGAAGCCCACGAAGAGGGCCTTGCGGGGCTGGCCTATCGCGCGCGCGATGTCCCCGTACGTGCTCACGCAGCCATACGGTATCTGCCGAACCGCCTCGTATACCTTGTCGTTGAACGCACCCATAGCGTCGCCTCCCATCCATGCCTTTCCGCATCATTATACGGATGACCGCCCAAAACGCCTTCCATCACCGGCGCCGGACCCGCCGAAAGCCGGTGTGCCGAACCGCGCATCGGCCACCCCGACCCGTAACCGTCTGTTTTCCAAAAGAGGCACCGTCCCCCAAAGAAGCAACACGCATGCGATACAATGTGAACATTCAGTGAAGTCACATCTCGGCACGAGGAGCACGAAATGATGGTAGACGAATCCAAGGACAAGAAATCCAAGAAGAAACAGGCCCCGCCGTACATGCAGAACCGCGAGCTTTCCTGGCTCGAATTCAACAAGCGTTGCCTCGATCAGGGCGCCGACCCGAACGTGCCGCTCATCGATCGCCTGCAGTTCGTGAGCATCTTCTGGTCGAACCTGCAGGAGTTCTTCATGGTGCGCGCCGGAAG
>JAUNEQ010000101.1 GCA_030525445.1 Coriobacteriia bacterium
GGCCAGAGCATGGTCATCTACGGCACCGAAGGCTGCTTCGCGTTCCCGGCCATGGACTTCTTCACCTATCCTGACAAGGAGCATTGGGGCTGGCGCCACCAGCTGGTGCAGGAGCACTTCGAGGTCGAGCGCAACAACCCGATGGAATCCGAAGTCAACCACTTCATCGACCTGTGCGCTGGCCGCGAGACCGTGCCGCGCTGCACGGGTGAGCAGGCGCTTGCGTCGTTGAAGACCATTAACGCCGTCATCGAGTCGGGCAACACCGGCAAGCTCGTCGAGATCGACTAAACGAAAACGGGTGAATCGCAGCAAAACGGGGCGGCAGTTGCCGCCCCGTTTCGTTTCCGCCGCCTCTGCGTTAAACCACCGTTGACATGGAATACGCGACCCCCGGTGTCATCCTGAGCGGAGCGCCGAAGGCCTCCCCCTTTGTCATCTCGAGCGGAGCGCGAAGCGCGGAGTCGAGAGACCTCCCTCGGCGCTTGCCGCAGGCGGGGTCGCGGCCGTTCCGCACCAGCAGGGGATCCCTGGACTGCGCGCCTTCGGCGCTCCGCTCGGGATGACACTGATGGCCAACGCCAGCCCCCGGTGTTTTTTATAGAGAGCCCGATGCTTTCCGCTCAGCAGGACAGCAGGCATTCCGCCCGTTATTCCGGAATGAGGGTCTCCAGGGTCTCGAACAGGACATCCGCCTCGACGGGCTTGCTCAGGTGCGCGTTCAGGCCGGCTTGCAGGCTTTGCTGCACATCCTCGTCGAACGCGTTCGCTGTCAGCGCGATAATCGGAATCTCCTTCGCGTCGGGGCGTCCCTCGAGGTTGCGAATCGTCGTCGTGGCGGTCAGGCCATCCATCTCGGGCATGCGCATGTCCATCAGGATGGCGTCGTAATACCCGGCGGGATGCTCTGCGAACATGTCGACGGCGATGCGGCCGTTTTCCGCATGCTCGACCGTCACGTCGCGCATTTTCATGAGCTCTTTCAGAATCTCGGCATTGATGACCATGTCCTCAGCGAGCAGGATCCGGCGTCCGGCAAGGTCGGCCCGGTGTGCTTCGTGGCGCGCGAACACGTTCTTGCGCTTCAGCGCCTGGCGGAATTCGTCGATCACGTTCGAAGCGAACAAGGGTTTCGCGATGAAGGAGTCGACGCCGGCCTGCAGCGCCTCTTCAAGCACGTCATCCCAGTTGTAGGCCGTGAGGATGATGATGGCCGATCGGTCTCCGACAATTGCGCGGATGCGCCGCGTGGTCTCGACGCCGTCCATTTCGGGCATCTTCCAGTCCACGAGGATGAGGTTGTAGGGGTCGCGCCGTGCATCGCGCAGCCGCACCATCTCGATGGCCTCGGCGCCCGATTGCGCGACCTGTGCGCCGATGCCCACGGCTTCCAACACGAGCTTGGCATGTTCGCAGGCCACCGGGTCGTCGTCGACGATGAGCACGCTCATCGTTTTCGGGTCGATTTCCTGTTCCTCGCCATCATCGGCGCCGATGCGCTCGGAATTCTTCAGCGTCACCGTCACGGTGAAGGTCGAGCCGACGCCCTTCTGACTTGCCACCTCGATGCTGCCGTTCATCATCTCGACGATGCTCTTCGTGATGGCGAGGCCCAGGCCCGTGCTGCCGTACCTGCTCGTCCGCGACGAATCTTCTTGGCTGAACGTGTCGAAGATGCGTGGAATGAAGTCCGCATCCATGCCGATGCCCGTGTCGGCGATAACGAAGCGCAGCGTCGAGTGCCCTTCGTATTGTGCGATACGCTCGATGGTGAAATCGACTTTGCCGCCCTCGGGTGTGAACTTCACCGCATTGCCCAGGATGTTGATGAGCGATTGGCGCAGCTTCATGTCGTCGCCGATGTAGTGGTCGTCGACTTCGCTGAGGATGCGGCAGCCGTATTCGAGCCCCTTGTCGTTGCATTGGCTGCTGATGATCGTGTTCACCTGCTCGATGAGCTTCGAGAACGAGAAGCGCTCGTTGTTCAGCGTCATGCGGCCCGACTCGATGCGCGACACGTCGAGGATGTCGTTGATGAGCCTGAGCAAGTGCCGGGCCGAATCGCCGATCTTCTCGAGGTGCTCGCGTGTGCGGGCGGGAAGCCCCGGGTCGTTGAGCGCGATGCTGTCGAGGCCGATGATGGCATTCATCGGCGTTCGAATCTCGTGGCTCATGCTCGAGAGGAATGCGGTTTTCGCCTTGTTCGCGTCCTCGGCGACGGCAAGCGCATCGCTCAGCGCTTGGCTTCGCGCCATCGATTCTCGCGTCTCGCGATCGACATCGGCAAAGCCGAGGCCCACGGCATGGATGCCGTCGTGACCCTCATCCTGGCCGACGCCCGCCATGCGCAGCATCTCGTAGGTCTCGCGTCCATCGCGGGTAACCAGGTAGCGGTAGGTGATGACGGGCTCTTCCTCGAGTGCTGCGATAATCGTCGCCGGGTTGACGAATTTCAAGAAGCCTTCCCGGAATTCTTCGGCCACATAGTTGTTTGCATAGGCGGTGAAGCGTGGATGGAACGCGAAATGCTCGCCTTCCTCCAAATGGTTTTCCAACGTGGCATCGGCTTGATAGCACACGCCCTCGTCGGTGTCGAGGTCGACGTAGTACACGCTGCGGTAATCGGATGCCAACGCGGAGATCATGTGGTCCTGTTCGGCACGTTGCCGCTCTTGCTCGAGCAACTGTTCCTGCAAGGCGAGCTGTTCCTCCATCGATTCCTGCTTCGCGCGCGTTTCGGCCTCGAAGGTCTGGCGCTCCAAATCGATGCGGGCGCTGCGGCGCAGCTGCGCGAAGATGATCGCGAATACCGCGAGCAGCGCGAGCAGGGTGATGAGCATCTGCGCGAGGTTGCGCGCCATGATGCCATCCGAGATCTCGCTGGTCTGTTCGGTGATGACGCTTTCGCGGATGAGGTAGGTGAGCATCCAGTCGGTTCCCTGGACGGGAACGTATGCGAGGGTTTCCTGGATGCCGTTGTAGTCGAAGGAGGCGATGCCCTGCTGTTGGTCCTTGAAATCCTTTTGGATTTGCTCGAAGGAGTACCCGGTTTCGAATTGGGCGTGCGAGAGCGCGTCGAGCAGGTTGTCCTCGCTCGCCAGGCCGCCCAAAACCATGTTGGTGAGCGAGACGCCGTCGTGGGCGTAGAGGTTGCAGAACGTGGTGTCGTTGGTGTCGGATTGCAACGAGAGCCCGGCGACCAGTTCTTGCATGTCGATTTGCATGAAGGCCGCCACGAGCGTGTCGTCCTGGAAGGGGATGCCCTCGAGGGGTATGGCGATGATGACCTTCTTCTCGGAAGTGTCGAGGCCGAATACCGAAATCTCAGGTTCCGAGATCGTGTTCGGGTCGAAATGGTAGTTCTCGATGCCTGTTTCGGTGCCGATCGAGGTGTAGATGAGGCCGTCGGCGCCGACGAAAGCCAGGCGTTCGAGCGAATAAACCTGCTTCATGCGCGTTTGGAACGCCTCGAGGTGCTCCTTGTCGGCAAGGTCGTCTTCCGTCATCAGGCTGATGGCGTTCTCGAGGTCCTCAATGCTGTTCTGCAGGTTGGTCGCAACCACCTGTTCGCGACGTCCAGCCAGCTCGTCAAGGTAGAATAAGCTTACCGAGCGCACTGCGTCTTCCGTCGCCTGCCGTGCGCTGTCGCCGGTCCACCAGGTTCCGAACAAGAGGACGGCGGCGACGATGGCGATGGCAATGCCCGCCGCTTTCATGAACCAGCGCGTCTGCTTTGCTTCATCCACGTAAATCAGCTCCCGATTGGTATACCGTTCCAACTATATTATCGCATGGCTCCATGGGTCTGTCGCGGTGAAGAACGGCTGGCCGTCGGGCGCGAGTTCGTGCTATTTCCCTGCCTTTTCCGCGCTGCTCTAAGGGCTCGCCTATAATGGCTCCACACATTTGCAGGGGAAGGATGATAGGAGGCCGGACGCATGCCAGAGGAAGTCATAATCGTACGCGAATCGAAAAACCTCTCGGGTACCGTGAACGTGTCGGGCGCGAAGAATTCGGCGCTCAAGCTCATCGCCGCATCCATTTTGGGGCAAGGCGAATCGGTGATCCACAATGTGCCCCTCATTTCCGATATCGACATCATGTGCAAGGTGGTCGAGCGCCTCGGCGGCAAGGTGACGCGCGAGGGCCATACGCTGCGCGTTGACACCGCTGCCGTCGCCGACCGCGAAACGCCTTACGAGCTGGTTTCGAAGATGCGTGCGAGCATTTCCGCGTTGGGGCCGATGGTGGCTCGGTTCGGACATGCCCGCGTGGCCATGCCGGGCGGTTGCCAGATCGGCGCGCGTAAAATCGACATGCACCTGGTGGGCATGTCGGTGCTGGGCGTGCGTTTCCAGGTGGACCACGGTTTCCTGGAGGCAAGCGCGCCCGAGGGCCTGCATGGCGGCGTCATCATGCTCGAGTTCGCGAGCGTGGGTGCCACCGAGAACACGATGATGACGGCGGTTGTGGCGCAGGGTCACACCACCATCGAGAACGCCGCGCGCGAACCCGAGATCGTCGACCTTGCGAACATGCTCAACGCGATGGGCTGCAAGGTGTCCGGTGCCGGCAATTCCACGATCGAGATCGACGGCGTGCCGCTGGAGAGCCTGCACCCGTGCGAGCACACCACGGTGGGCGACCGCATCGAGGCGGGCACCTTCCTCGTGGGTGGCGCCCTCATGGGCGGTCCGCTGCGGGTTGAGGGCATCGACCCCTCGTACCTGCGCATGGCCATCATCAAGCTCAAGCAGATGGGCTGCGAGGTTTCTATGGGCGACGACTGGATCGAGGTGCGTCGCGAGGGCGACCTGAAGCCCACGGACATCCAGACCCTTCCGCATCCCGGCTTCCCCACCGACTTGCAGGCCCAGTTCATGCTGCTGTGCGCCTTGGCCAAGGGCAGCAGCCTCGTCACCGAGAACGTCTTCGAGAACCGTTTCATGTTCGCCGAGGAGATCATGCGCATGGGCGCTGATGTGAGCCTCGACGGCCACCATGCGGTGGTCGAGGGCGTCGACAAGCTCATGGGCGCCCCGGTTTCGTGCACCGACCTGCGCGGCGGCGCGGCGCTGGTGCTTGCCGGCGTTGCGGCTGAAGGCGAGACGGTCATTCACGACATCCACCACATCGACCGCGGCTATGAAGACTACGTCGGGAAGCTGAAGGCGCTTGGCGCCAACGTGAAACGCGCGGAGCTCGGCCAGAGCGAAGTGTGGCGCTAGGAAGGCGTCTGCAAGATGCGCAAGAAGGGCAATCTGTTTTCATCGGGCTCCCGTCGCCGGAAGCGGCGTGACTACCGCAATGCGTCCATCGGCCCGAACATGGGCGGGTACGACGCGAAGGGCAACACGCACACCGCGCGTTCGGTGAAGAAGACCCGGCCCGCCCATGCGGCGAGCGCCGACCAAGGAGCGCGCCGGGCGTACAAGCCGGGCGAGATCGGTTACGTGCGTCCGCAAACCGCGACGGGCGAGTCGACTTCGGACTATTCGCGCCGCGCGCAACGGCGCGCCCGTTCCATGCGGCCGCCGCTGGATATTC
Source organism: Coriobacteriia bacterium (assembly GCA_030525445.1). Taxonomy (GTDB): domain Bacteria; phylum Actinomycetota; class Coriobacteriia; order Coriobacteriales; family Eggerthellaceae; genus UMGS1519. Next base: position 5,548 of record JAUNEQ010000101.1, read on the forward strand.
CCGTGCGCAGCATCGTCATGGTGATCGCGCTGGTGGTCGTGGCCATTGCCATCGCGGCGAGCGTCGCCTCCTGCGTGTTCCAGGGTTCGGTGAACAGCCGCATGGCCCTGCAAGATACGGCCGTTTCCGAGGCGTTGGTTGCGCCCGAGAAGACGGACGATCCGTATTACGTGCTGTTCGCGGGCTCGTTCGACGAAACCTCGCAGCCGGAGGGCTTTGCCGACATCCTCATGCTCGTGCGCGTGGATGCCGCGCAGGGGAAGGCGTCGGTGATTTCGATTCCCTCGAACCTCATCTGGACCTTGTCCGATGGATCGAACGACATGATCGGGCGCGAAGGCGCCATCGGCGGCAATGCGGGGCTCGTGAAGACGGTCGCGGGATTCGCGGGCGTGAACATCTCGCATTTCGTGACGGCATCATCCGATGAGTTCGTGCAGCTCGTGGATGCGTTGGGCGGCATCGACGTCAACCTTTCCGAAGAGGTGGACGACCCCGAGGCTGGGAGCATCTACATCCCCGCAGGCACCCAGACGCTGAACGGGCAGCAGGCGCTGGTGGTGTGCCGCGCGAAGAACTACCTGGGCAGCTACGATACGCGCGCGCAAAACCAGATGAAGGTGCTTGTGGCACTCGTGAAGAAGGCCGCGTCGGGCGAGGGCCTGGGCGCGCAGCAGAGCACGATCGACACCGTGGCCGGCATGTTCCACACCGATATCTCCGTGAATGATGCCCTCGGGCTGCTGCGGGCGTTCGGCAGCTCGGAGGATATCCAGATGGCGCGCGTGCCGGGCTATTCGGGATACGAGAGCGGCGAGTTCCAGTTCTCGGTGGCGCCGAACGGCTGGAAGACCATGATGGAGAAGGTGAACGCCGGCGACGACCCCAACGCGAAGTCCGAGGCGGTGCAGTCGGTGGAGCCGAGCAAATACACGCTTACCGTGAAGAACGGCGCCGGCGTGGCGGGCGCTGCGAATGAGTGTGCCGAGGCGCTCGAGGCGCTGGGCTACAAGGTGAAGGAGACGGGCAATACCGATCAATTCGCCTATAACGAGACGCTCGTGGTGTACCAGGACGACAAGGGCGCGGCCGCTGCCGAAGCCATCGCCGATTCGCTGGGCGTGGGCCGTCCCGTCGAGGCAGGCATCTACTACGAATTCAACACCGACCTCATGGTCATCGTCGGCCAAGATTGGAAACCCCGCAGCTAGGAGGTCGCCATGGAGCCCATCCGCATCCTGTTTGTGTGCCACGGTAACATTTGCCGTTCCACGATGGCGCAATGCGTCATGCAGCATATGGTGGACGAGCGGGGGCTGAGCGACCGGTTCGTCATCGATTCCTCTGCGACCACGAACGAGGAGATCGGGAACCCCATCTATCCGCCTGCCCGCCGCAAGCTCAATGCAGAAGGCGTTCCGGTGGTGCCGCATCGCGCGCGGCGGATCCGCGCCGATGAGGCGGATGCCTGGGACTATATCGTGTGCATGGACGAGGAGAACATCTGGCACCTGCAGCGCATTTTGGGTGCGCATAACATGGGGAAGGTGACCAAGCTGCTTGAGCATGCGGGCGTGCATCGCGATGTGGCAGACCCCTGGTACACCGGCGATTTCGATGCGACGTATCGCGATGTGGTCGACGGGTGCTCCGCACTCCTCGATTCGCTGGTAGGCTGAACCAAAGGGGATAGCCCCCTTTGGTTTAAAGACTTTAGAGTTTGGGTCCGTTGGTGAGGAAGAACTCGCATAGTTCGAGCGCCCGGAAAACGCGCCAGTGGCGCGTTTTCAGCGAGAAGCGCGCGCGTTGAGCGCGCCTAGGAATCCAGTTTGGGTCCGTTAGTAAGGAAGAACTCGCA
>JAUNEQ010000102.1 GCA_030525445.1 Coriobacteriia bacterium
TTTCGAGGCTCTGCGGGGGTTATCGCCGTAACCGCCCGGCGCCGCCACGGAGGGCCCAGGCGTTCCAGTGGCAGCCAGTGCAGGGGAGCTCGATGGGATGATTTGGTTGAGGCTCTTCGGGCGCGTCGCTTCGCTCGCGCGGGGGAGCGGGTTTGGGGTTCGGGCGTTTATTTGGAATGCTTCGCTTTGCTGCGCTGTGCGCCATTCTTCTTGTGGGGGAGAGAAACAATCGGGAAACGGGTGGGGGTTGTCGGGCTGCGCGTGGTATATTTAGCGCGTATGAATTTGGTAACCAGGAGGTTCTCATGGATATGTTCGCCATCCTTTGTCTCGCCGGTGCGATCGCGCTGCTCGCCTTGGCGGTCCTCTTCGTGTACCTCGTGCTGCTCATCAAGCGCGCGAACGATATGATTGACAAGCAAGTCACGCCGATGCTCGACGATGCGAAGGCCATGACTGAGTCCCTGAAGCCGGCAATCGCCCAGGTCGATCCGCTGATGGATCGCATCAACCTCACGATGGACGCTGCGAACCTCGAGATCATGCGCGTGGACGAGATCATGCAGGACGTCTCTTCCATCACCGGCGCGCTCGCCGATACCACCTCCACCGTGAACGAGATCACGAACGTGCCGCTCAACGCGGTCAACAGCGTGACGAGCAAGGTGCGTGGCGCCCTCAAGTCCCGCTCCGCATCGCACGCGTCCTCCACGCTCGGCGCGAAGAAGGAATCCACCGAGGAGTAATTCTGTGCAACGCCCCGACGATCAAGATGCCGCCCTTGAGTCAAGCACTCGCAGGTGGCGCAGACGAGCGCTCATTGTTTGGGCGCTCATCGGCGTTTGCGCCCTTTTTTATGTCTTCGGCATCCTTCTCGATGTGCTGTCCATGCCGGTCAGCATCATCGTGTGGTGCGTTATCTTCATTTTCTGCCTGAACCCCATCGTCAATGCCCTTGATAAGCGGGGCATCGGCCGCGGCGTGGGAACGGCGATCGCGTTCCTCGCCCTCATCGTCTGCATCGCCGTGCTCGCGTGGATCCTGTTCGCGCCGGGCGTCGGCGCATCGGGCCAGTTCGCCTCGCTCGCGAACAGCCTGCCTGGATACACGCAGGGCTTCATGGACGGCATCGGCGCGGTCATGGCGCAGTATTCGGATGTTCTCAACGACGCGACTGTCAAGTCGTGGATCAACCAGGTTACCGATTCCCTCTATGCCTGGCTCGGCAACTTCGCCAACGTTGCCGGCGAGAGCATCGTGGGGCTGGGCACGGCCGTGGCGAACACGGCGATGGTCATCGGCTTCGCCTCTGTCATCTCGTTCTGGATTGTCATGGAGTTCCCCGGTCTTTCCCGCGAGGTTCGTCGTCTCGTGAATCCCAAGCGCATCGATGACTTCGAAGTCCTCGTCGATACGCTCGGCTCGGTCATGGGCGGTTACCTCAAGGCAACCCTGCTCCAATGCTTCATCATCGGTCTCGGCTGCGGTATCGGCTACACCATCCTTGGCCTGCCGAGTCCCGCTGCCCTGGGCATCATCACCGGATTCCTCAATATCATTCCGGTTGTCGGTCCCTGGCTTGGCGGCGCGGTCGCAGCGGCGGTCGGCTTCGTGGTGAGCCCCATCCATGCTGTCGTCGCCATCGTCATCGCGATCATCATCCAGCAGATCGTCTACACGTTCATCTCGCCCATCCTCATGTCCGACTCCGTCGACATCCATCCGGTACTTGTCATCTTCGGCTTGACGTGCGGTTCCGCAGTCGGTGGCGCCATGGCTGGCCTCAGCGGAAGCATCGTGGGCATGCTCGCCTCCATCCCGCTCATTGCGGCGGCGAAAGCCTTGTTCGTCTATTACTACGAACTGCGCACCGGCCGGCGCATCGTCGCACCCGACGGCGTCTTCTTCAAGGGAGATGTCAGCGACGAGACGGCTGAATTCGACCCGTCGCTTGATGCGGCAGCTCCCACGCCCCAGCGTCCGCTCAGCCCTCCGGGCAAAAACCAGTACCCCTCGCGTCAGCACACGGAAGAGCAGAAAGAAGCCATCCGCCAGCGCGTCGAGCGCCGCAAGCAGCGCCTCGAGCGCATGCGCGCGAAGGAAGCCCCGGATTCGAACACTCCCGAATAAGCTCTGGGACGCCCGGGGCGGTTTGCTGTCCCAGGCGTCACGTATGCTGCCTGGCCCGCCTATCGCGCTGCCATTCGCATGGCTGGGCGTTTCGCTTTCCCTGTGTATAAACCCCCTTTTCGGCGGGGAAGTGCTAACCTATGCCGGTTACTTTTACGTACAAGCGCATGCAAGAGGGAGATAAGCGCATGGAATATATGACCACAGCGGAAATCCGCGAGAAGTACCTGAGGTTCTTCGAGGAGAAGGGATGCAAGCGCTTCCCGTCGTCTTCGCTCATCCCGGACGACCCGTCGTTGCTGCTCACGAGCGCTGGCATGGTGCAGTTCAAGCCCTACTTCCTGCACCAGAAGCACCTGGACAACGCGTACGTTGGCACCACCACGGCGCAGAAGTGCGTGCGCACCAACGACATCAGCATCATCGGCACCGATGGTCGTCACCTGAGCTTTTTCGAGATGATGGGCAACTTCAGCTTCGGCAAGTACTTCAAGGACGAGATGTGCAAGTGGGCGCTCGAGTTCTCGTGCGAGCACCTGGGCCTTCCGTTCGAGAAGCTGTACTTCACCGTGTTCGAGGATGACGACGAGACCATCGGCGTGTGGGAGAACCTGGGCGTCGACCCCAGCCACATCACGCGTCTGGGCGAGGATGACAACTTCTGGCGCGCCGGCCCCACCGGTCCGTGCGGCCCCTGCTCCGAAATCTACTTCGACCAGGGCCCCGAGGTTGGCTGCGGCCGTCCCGAGTGCGCCCCCGGCTGCGAATGCGATCGCTACCTGGAGTACTGGAACCTCGTGTTCACGCAGTATGACGGCCAGGAGGATGGCACGCTCGCGCCGCTTCCCACGAAGAACATCGACACCGGCATGGGCCTCGAGCGCATCGCCGCCATCATGCAGGGCGTCACGAGCAACTGGGATACCGACGTGCTGCATGGCCTGATCGAGGTGGGCGAGCGCCTTTCCGGCAAGACCTACGGTGAGGTCGAGGCCAACGACAAGGCGCTGCGCGTGCTGGCCGACCATTCCCGTTCCGTCACGTTCATGATCGCCGACGGCATCCTGCCTTCGAACGACGGCCGCGGCTACGTGCTGCGCCGCCTGCTGCGCAATGCCGTGCTGAAGGGCCACATGCTGGGCATCGAGGGCCCGTTCCTGGGTGAGTTCATCGCCGAGGTCGTGCGCGTGATGGGCGATGAGTACCATGAAATCGTCGAGAACCGCGAGCTCATCGACCGCGTCGTGCTTTCTGAAGAGGAACGTTTCCTGCGCACCCTGCGCCAGGGCCGCGTCTTCCTGGAAGACGCCCTGGGCGAGATGATGACCGAGCTGCTGCCCGGCCAGACTGCCTTCGTGCTGCATGACACCTATGGTTTCCCCATTGAGGTGACGCAGGAGATCTGCGCCGAACGCGGCGTCGAGGTGGACATGGAGGGCTTCGACGTGTGCATGGCCGCCCAGCGCGAACGTGCCCGCGCGAACGCCAAGGACGCGGATGCGGCTTGGTCCACCTATGACGGCTCCATGCAGGCCGTACTCGACCGCGTGGGCTCCACGCAGTTCCTGGGTTACGAGAAGAACGACTGCAACGCCACCATCAAGGCGCTGCTGAAGGACGGCCAGCCCGTTCCGTTCCTCGAGGCCGGCGAAACCGGCGGCATCGTGCTCGACCGCACCCCGTTCTATGCGGAAAAGGGCGGCCAGGTGGGCGACACCGGCTTCCTTTCCAACGAGTATTCCCGCGCCCGCGTGAATGACACGAAGGAGCCCGAGAAGGGCCTCACCGTGCATTACGTGACGGTGGAGCAGGGCAAGTTCTACGCGAACGAAGGCGTCTTCGCCGAGATCGACGTGCTGCGCCGCGAGCGCATCCGCCGCAACCACACGGCCACCCACGTCCTGCACTGGGCGCTGCGCCAGGTGCTCGGCGAGCATGTGAAGCAGGCCGGCTCGCTGGTCGCTCCCGACCGCCTGCGTTTCGACTTCACGCACTTCGAGGCCATGACGCGCGAGCAGATCATGGAAGTCGAGCGCATCGCCAACGAGAAGATCATGGAAAACCACCCCGTCACCTACCGCGAGACGAGCCTGAAGGCCGCCCGCGAGGCCGGCGTCATCGCGCTCTTCGGCGAGAAGTACGGCGACATCGTGCGCGTGCTCACCGTCGACGGTGTCTCGAGCGAGCTCTGCGGCGGCACGCATGTGCGCCAGACGAGCGAGATCGGCTTCGTGAAGATCACGCGCGAGAGCTCGGTGGGCGCGAACCAGCGCCGTATCGAGGCCGTGACCAGCTTCGATGCCCTCGCATACGTGAACGACATCGAGCGCGAGCTGCGCGAGACCGCCGACGAGCTGCGCGTGCCCATCATGGACGTCTCCGAGCGCACGCTCACCAACATCAAGAAGATCGCCGAGCTCCAGCAGCACCGCGACACCATGAAGGAACATGCGAGCGCCGGCGGCATCTCGCAGGAGGTCCTGGATAACGCGAAGCTGGACATCGGCTACCCGGTGCTCGTGTTCCGCCAGGACGGCCTGGATGCGGCTTCGATGCGCAACCTCTGGGATATCGGCCGCACGTACCTGGGCGAGAAGTCGGCTGTCGTGCTGGGCAGCGTGAACAACGGCACCCCGCTGCTGATGGCCGCCGCGACCGACGAGGCGGTTGCCGCTGGCTTCAACGCCGGCGCTATCATCAAGGCAATTGCCAAGAACATCAAGGGCGGTGGCGGCGGCAAGCCCACGATGGCCCAGGCAGGTGGCAAGGACGCCGCGGGCCTCGATGCCGCGCTCGAAGCCGCACGCGAGATGCTGCAGAAGTAAGGCGTTAGAAACGGAGGGCCAGGAGCCTATTGGAGTGGCAGCCACTTTCAAAGGAGCCTGGCCTTTTAACTTACAGTCCATCGATGGAAGGGACCCTGTGAGGGTATTGGCTCTGGATATTGGCGAGGTTCGCGTGGGCGTGGCGGTTTCCGACCCGCAGGAGCGCGTGGCATCGCCGGTATGCGTCCTGCCTGCATCCGAAGTCGAAGCGCATGCGGCTTCGTTCCGAAGGGTGCTGGAAGATTGGGAGCCGGAGCTTTTACTCTGCGGGTTACCGCTTACGCTCGCGGGGGAAGAAGGCCCCCAAGCGCTGCGCATCCGCGCTGTGGCCCAGCGCGTGAGCAAGCAAACGGGACTTCCGCTAGAATATGAGGACGAGCGTTTGACCTCCAGCGAGGCCAGGCAAATCCTGCGTCGCCAGGGCCTGAATGAGAAGGCCATGCGCGGCAAGGTCGATATGGTGGCAGCAAGCCTGATGCTGCAGACGTGGCTCGATTCGCGTCACGCCGATGAACGAGAGGAATAGATCATGGCCCCCCGCAAACGAGTGACCAGTTCTTCCCGCCCAAGCCATGCGCCCCGCAATGCGCAACCGGTTTCGGCCAGGCAAGATGCGCCTTACGGCGCCGTTGCCGCCAAGCCCAAGAAGAGCATGCGTCCGGCAATCGTGCTGGTCGTCATCCTGGTCATCATCCTGTTGGTGGTTTTCGGTATCGTGCGCGGGTGCATGATGGGCTCGTCGCGTCCGTTGCTTTCGCCTAACGAGGAGGCGACGATCGTCATCGAGGAAGGCGCGAGCGCCAATTCCATCGGCCAGCTGCTTGAAGATTACGGCCTCGTCGCCCGATCCTCCGAGTTTACCGATGAGGTGAAGCGCGAGGATGCCGCCGCGAACTTGAAACCCGGCACCTATACCTTTGTGGGAGGTACCTCCACCGCCGATCTTGTCGCCCAGATTTCCGAGGGCCCTCAGACCGAGACCGTCACGGTTCCCGAAGGCAAGACCTGTTCCGCCACGGCGGAGCTTGTGGATGCCGCCACCAACGGACGCATCACAGCCGAAGATTTCATGAAGTGCGCGAACAATGCGGCCGATTATCAGGCTGATTACAAGTTCCTGAAGGATGTGTACGACAACTCGCTCGAAGGGTTCCTCTTCCCGAAGACCTACGAGATCGCCAAGGACGACACGGCCGACACGCTGGTGCGCAAGATGCTCGACCAGTACCAGGCCGAGGTGAAGGACATCGACTACTCCTATGCCGAGTCCAAGAACCTCACGCAATACGATGTGCTCATCCTAGCGTCCATCGTCGAGCGCGAGTCTGCCGCCGATGTTCGTTCCGAGGTTTCGAGCGTGTTCTACAACCGCCTGTCTGGCGGCATGCAGCTGCAGAGCGATGCAACGACCGCCTACCTGGTGAACGGCGACCCCACGCCCGAAGATCTTGAGCGCACCGCCGAGAACCCCTACAACACGCAGTACAACTACGGCCTGCCTCCGGGACCGATTTGCTCGCCGAGCGTGGAAAGCATCGAGGCGGCGGCGAATCCCGCCAAGACCGACTTCCTGTACTTCTTCTTCCAAGAAGATGACAAGGGCGAGATGCAGTATTACTTCAGCGTCGACTACGACCAGCATCAGGCGGCCATCAACGGCGAGGGCACCCCGTACAAGGTGGGTGAGGCTTCTGGCGAGAAGGCGAAGGACGCCGAGGCGAAGTCCAGCTCCGCCGCAGCCGAGGCCGAGCAGCCGGCCGCTGACGATAATGCCGAAGCCGAGGCGCCGGCCGACGAGTACGTCGAGCCCGAAGGCGAGTACGTCGAAGAGGGCTATGACGAGTACGATGAGGAAGGGTAGCCGCCGGTGAAGGGCCCCTTCCAGCCAGATGCGTATTTCGCGCGCATATCGGATATCCATGTGCAGCGTGACCTGCAGGACCGGGGGATTGCCACGGTCCTGCTGGACATCGACAACACGCTGCGTTCGCGCGCCGATGGGGAAGTGCCCGCCGATGCGCGCAGGTGGCTGCGTGCCTGCAAGGAAGCGGGAGTGGGCGTGTGCCTGCTTTCGAACAACTGGCATGGCAACGTGTTCGACCTTGCCGAAGAGCTCGATCTTCCCATCGTGGCCAAGGCGATGAAGCCCCTGCCGAGCGGCTATATCGTCGCCCTGCGCAACATGCACGCCCGCGCTCGCACTACTGTCGTGGTCGGTGACCAGCTGTTCACCGACATCGTTGGGGCGAAGGCCTTGGGCATACATACCTATATGGTTGCCCCGCTGGGAGAGGTCGACCTCCCGCACATGGCCGCCCTGCGCCACGTCGAGCGCGCCCTCGTAGGCAACGCATAAGGGACACCGGGGGCTTGGGGGGGGCAGCACCCCCCAACGGGGTTTGACGTCACCCCACCTGCCCC
>JAUNEQ010000103.1 GCA_030525445.1 Coriobacteriia bacterium
AATATGTTGTGAACGGAACCCGACAAACGACCCCGAGTCATTTGCCAGCTCGGGGTCGTTTGTCGGGTTGGGCATCCCGTAAAAAAAGCGCCCCGGGTGGGGCGCTTTCTCTTAGCGTTTCTGCGCGGCGCGTTGGGCTTGCTGCCGCTGGCCCGATTGCTGTTGAGGGGCCTTGCGCTGCTTCCCCGGTGCGGGTGCGGCGCAATACGGGCACGTGTTCCAGGTGGGATCGAGCGGGTGTCGGCAATTCGAGCACACGTTCTTCAAGCGTTGCGAGCAGTTGGGGCACACGATGTAGTTAGCCTCCACCGGGTAGCCGCAACGCGAGCACTCGCCGTACTTCATGAGCTGGCGCTGCTTCAACGCGACTTCGAGTTCCTGCTCGTCGTGGTCGATCTGCATCATCGGCGGACGGAGCAGCAGGTATGCGACGACGCCCACGATGGGCACGATGGCGATGATGGCCCACACGTACCAGACGGCACCGCGCGAATAGGCGTCACGCGCCACCCACACGATGCACAGCACATAGAGCAGGAGCAGCATGATGGCCATAATCGTCACGATCAACTGCGCTTCGGGCGACCACAGTTGGTTCAAAAGCTCTGCCATACCCTTCTCTTTCCCTTCGTTGCCGCAGGCTTCTCGTCGCCCGCCGGCTAGCCCATTGTAGCAAATGCCCCGTGCCTACCCCAGCTCGGCAAGCTGCGTGCGAACCATCTGGAGTTTCGCCTGCGCTTCCTCGAACTTCGCGCGGTCCTTCTCGATGATCTCGGGCTTCGCCTTCGCCAGGTAACCGGGGTTCGAGAGCTTCTTCTCGAGCTTGGCCACATCCTTGTCGAGGTCCTTTTCCTGCTTCGCAAGACGGGCGCGCTCGGCATCGAAATCGACGAGGCCGGACAGTACCGCATAGACCTCGGCGCCGGAAACGAGCGTGACGCTCGATTCGGCGGGCTTGGCCACATCAGGGCCAGCGGTGAAGGCATCCAGGTTCGCGAGGCTCGAGATGAGCTCGGCCTGGGCCTGCAGCGCATCCGCATCCTCGCCGGCCGCCTTCACGAGCACCTCGAGGCCCTTCTTCGGCGAGATGCCATAGCGGGCGCGGGTGGCGCGGATGGCCGTCACAACCTCGGTCGCGAGCACCATGGCACGCTCGGCGGCGTCGTTCACGTAGCCGGCGAAGCGCTCTGCCTTCGGCCATTCTGACATCATGAGCATCTTCCCGTCGTTGCCCGGCAGGCCATCGAAGATCTCCTCGGTGACGAAGGGCATGATGGGATGGAGCAGACGCAGCGCGGTGTCGAGCACGAACACGAGGTTGCGCTGGCATGCGAGGCGGTCTTCCCCGCCGGCCTGCAGGCGCACCTTGGAAAGCTCGATGTACCAGTCGCAGAACTCGTTCCAGAAGAAGGAATACAGCGCGCGGGTCATCGCGCCGAAGTCGAAGACCTCGTAGGCATCGTCGATGGCCTTCACGAGTTTCGCAAGACGCGAGAACACCCAGAGGTCGGCGGCCGTGGTGGGATTCGGATCGCCCGGCTCGTAACCCTCGAGGTTCATGCTCACGAAACGCGCGGCATTGCGGATCTTGTTAGCGAAGTTACGGCTGCTCTCGATCGCATTCACGTTGAACTTCAGGTCCTGGGCGCCGGTCACCTGCATGAGCAGGCCGAAACGCATGCCGTCGGCACCGTAGTCCTTCATCAGCTCGAGCGGGTCGACGCCGTTGCCGCGGCTCTTGCTCATCGGCTTGCCATCGGCGCCCATCACGGTCGGGTAGATGATGACGTGCTCGAACGGGATGTCGTTCATGCAGTACATGCTCGACATCACCATGCGGGCAACCCACAGGCCCATGATGTCGCGGGCCGTGGCGAGCACCTGCGTGGGATACGCATGCTCGAGCTCGGGCGCATGCGAGCCTTCCTTGGTCCAGCCCATCGTGGCGAACGGCCACAGCTGACTGCTGAACCACGTGTCCAGAACGTCTTCATCCTGACGCACGGCAGCGCCGCACTTCGGGCACTCGTGGATGTCTTCCACACTCGCATCTTCCCAACCGCACGCGTCGCAGTAGAACATCGGGATGCGATGGCCCCACCACAGCTGGCGCGAGATGCACCAGTCCTTGAGGTTCTCGAGCCAATCGAGGTAGACCTGCTTCCAGCGCGCCGGGTGGAACTGGACGCTGCCATCCTCCACCACGCGGGCCGCGGGGCCCTTCAGGCGGTCGACGGCGACGAACCACTGCTCGGACAGCCACGGCTCGAGCTTGGTGTGGCAGCGGTAGCAGGTCATGACGGAATGCTCATGCTCCTCGATGTGGTCGAGCAGGCCGAGCTCCTCGAAGGCCTCCACGACGGCGACTCGCGCCTCGTCGCGGTCCATGCCGCTGAACTTGCCATAGCCTTCCACCACGTGCGCGGTCTCGTCGAAGATGTTGATCTTCTCGAGGCCGTGGGTCTCGCCCATCGCCCAGTCGTTCGGGTCGTGGGCCGGCGTCACCTTCACGAAGCCGGAACCGAAATCGGCATCTACATGGAAGTCGCTGAAGATGGGAATCTCGCGGTCCACGAGCGGCAGGCGCACCTTCGCGCCGATGAACTTTGCCTTGTCGGGGTCCTTCGGGGACACCGCGACGCCCGTGTCGCCGAGCATGGTCTCGGGACGCGTGGTTGCGACGACGATGTACTCCACGCCATCGACGGGCTCGACCAACGGGTAGCGCAGATGCCACAGGTGGCCGGTCTCATCCACATATTCCGCCTCGTCATCGGCGATGGCGGTCGTGCAATGCGGGCACCAGTTCACGATGCGCTTGCCGCGGTAGATGAGGTCATCGTGATACCACTCCACGAACAGGCGGCGCACGGCATCGATGTAGTCGGGATCGAGGGTGAAGTGCTCATCGGAATAGTCGCAAGAGCAGCCCATGCCCTTGATCTGCTCGACGATCGTGTTGCCGTAATGTTCGCGCCATTCGTAGCACGCCTCGATGAACTTCTCGCGGCCGATCTCCAGGCGGGAAATACCCTCGTCGGCGAGCTTCTTGTCCACCTTTGTCTGCGTGGCGATGCCCGCATGGTCGGTGCCGAGCACCCAGCGGGCCTGGTAGCCCTGCATGCGCGCATGGCGAATCACGGCATCCTGGATGGTGTCGTCAAGGGCGTGGCCCATATGCAGCATGCCCGTGATGTTTGGCGGCGGAATGACGATGGTGTAGGTGTCATCGGCATGCTCGCCGAAACCCGTGGTGCGCTCGAAGCACCCGGATTCCATCCACATGTCGAACAGCGGTTTCTCATGCGCTGCGAAATCGTAGTCAATCTTCTTCTCGGCCATCTTTTCCGTCTCCCCTTCCAGGCCAATTCTCGTTCAGGCACCCGCATTCGCGGGCCTCGCCGCGTGCTGCGGCGTTACGCGGCGGTGTCCTCCACCGGCACGATGGCCGGCGCGGTCCGCTCGACAATGTCACGCTTCGTCACCGTGACCCGCGTGGGAACACGGTATTCGGGCAGGTCGTACATCACATCGAGCAATGCGGTCTCGCAGATGGAGCGCAGGCCGCGGGCACCCGTGTCGCGTTCGACGGCCTCATCGGCGATGGCCTCGAGCGCCTCCTGCTCGAAAACGAGCTCGCAGTCCTCATAGGCGAACATGCGCTTGTACTGTTTGACCAGGGCGTTCTTCGGCTCGGTGAGGATCCTCACCAGGTCATCGCGCGTCAGGCGGTCAAGCGTCCGGATGACGGGGATGCGGCCGACGAATTCGGGGATCATGCCGAATTTGTTCAGGTCCTCGGGCAGCACCTGGTGCAGCAGCGCGGCTTCTTCCTGCTTCTTGCTCTCGGGCATTTCGGACGTGAAGCCAACCGCCTTCTTGCCGACGCGCTCGGCCACGATATCGGAAAGACCCACGAACGCACCGCCCAGGATGAACAGGATGTTCGTCGTGTTGATGTGGATGAGCTCCTGCTGGGGATGCTTGCGCCCGCCCTGCGGCGGCACGCTCGCATCGCAGCCTTCCACGATCTTCAAGAGCGACTGCTGCACGCCTTCGCCGGAAACATCTCGCGTGATGGAGAGGTTCTCGGCCTTGCGCGCGATCTTGTCGATCTCGTCGATGTAGATGATGCCGATCTCCGCGCGGTCGACGTCATAATCGGCCGCGACGATGAGCTTGAGCAGGATATTCTCGACATCCTCGCCCACGTAGCCGGCCTCGGTGAGCGTGGTTGCGTCGGCGATTGCGAAAGGCACGCGCAGCGAGCGCGCGAGCGTCTGGGCGAGCAGCGTCTTGCCGGAACCCGTGGGGCCCAGCAGCAAGATGTTGCTCTTCGCGATCTCCACGCCATCGTCGTCGACCTCTTCGACGCTGATGCGCTTGTAGTGGTTGTACACGGCTACGGAAAGCGCACGCTTCGCGTCTTCCTGGCCCACGACGTATTCTGAAAGCTCATCGTAGAGCTGATGCGGCGTGGGGAGCTCGCGCAGAACGGCGGCGGAATCGGGCGCCTCCCCCTCGTCTTCAAGCTCGTGCATGTGCGCGCCGGGCACCGCCTGCTGGCGCATGGCCGCATCGGCGCTGCGCCCGATATCGGCCATGACCGCATCGGCGCAGATGGCGATGCACTCATCGCAGATGAAGATGTTGTTGGGTCCCTGAATCATCGAGGCCACCTGGTCGGGTGTCTTGCCGCAAAGGGAGCAGCTGATCGCCGCTCCCCCCTTGTCATTCGTTGGCATAACGAGAAATCCTCCGCGAAATTACTCGGCCATCAGCGCACGAGACGACACGATGCGGTCGACGAGGCCGTACTCGAGGGCCTCTTCGGCGCTCATGTAGTTGTCACGCTCGGTGTCGCGCTGGATGCGCTCGATGTCCTGGCCGGAGTTGTCGGCGAGGATCTTGTTCAGGCGAGCGCGCGTCTTCAGCATGAAGTCTGCGACGATCTGGATCTCGGTCTGCTGGCCCTGTGCACCACCAAGCGGCTGGTGGATGAGGACCATCGAGTTCGGAAGGACGAAACGCTTGCCCTTCGCGCCGCTGGAGAGCAGCACCGCAGCCATAGAGGCCGCGCATCCGATGCAGATGGTGGAGACGTCACACTTGATGAAGTTCATCGTATCGAGGATGGCGAAGCCAGCCGTCACCGAACCGCCCGGGCTGTTGATGTAGAGCGAGATGTCCTTGTCGGGATCGGCGCTCTCAAGGTGGAGCAGCTGCGCAACGACGGAATTGGCGACGTTGTCGTCAATCTGCTCGCCCAGGAAGACGATGCGGTCGTTGAGCAAACGGGAATAGATGTCATAACTGCGCTCGCCACGCGGCGACTGCTCGATGACATAGGGAATCAGTGCGTTCTTTGCGATTTCGAGTCCCATGCGTACCTCTTTCTCTAACCTGCCTGGCATTGCGCCAACAGGCTCCGATATTTCAACGTGCCATTATATGACAATCCCCGCCACTCGCCTTCGCGCAACCGCATTGCCCACGCACACACCACGAACGGCGGGCCCGGCTCCCCCGGCCCCGCATGGGACAGGAGGCCCCGCAGCATATGAGACAGCCTGATCCCCTGTCACCAAGCCCATATGCTGCGGGAGCATCGACCGCAAAAAGAAAGCCCTGCATGCGAGGCATGCAGGGCTTTCGGTTCGCTATAAGGGGCGATTAGACGTTGAGCGCGTCGTAGAGGGCGTCGACGAGTTCAGCCTTCTTCAGGCCCTCGGCCTCCACGCCGGCCTCGGCGGCCTTCTCGCGGAGCTCGGCGACCTTGAGCTTGTTGAGCTCGGTCTTGGTGACCTTCTTGGCGGCAGGAGCCTCGGCAGCAGCCGGCTTCTCCTCGGCCTTGGCCTCTTCCTTCTCCTCGGCATCCTTGACGATCTCGTCGAGGACGGTCTGGGCGCGGTACTCCTCGGCCGTCACACGCTCGACGGAAGCCTCTTCCATCAGCTTGTCGGCGGCGTTGGCGCGGCGCAGGCTCTGGCGGAGCATGCGGATGCGGCCGTTGGCGACCCAGTCAGCCTTCAGGGCGGCGACATCTTCGGCACCGGACTGCTCGAACTCGTGGTCGATCTGCTCCTCGGTCACCGGGATGTTGTGATGGCGGGCATAGGCGTCGAGGGCGAGGTTCTGCAGCACGACATCCTTAGCCTGGCGCTTGATGTCCTCCTGGAACTGCTCGTTCGTGAGGCCGCGCTGGTTCAGGTAGGCGTCGAAGGTGATGCCCTGCTGGGTGAGCTGCTGGAAGAAGCCGGAAAGCAGGGTGCGGCGCTCGTCGGCGCACATCTGCTCGGGGGCTTCGCCCTCCAGGCGCTCAGCCAGCTTGTACAGGCACGCGTTCTCCTTCATGCGCGGCTCGAGCTCCTTGCGCTCACGCACGATGTTGTCCTTCACGTTGCGGCGGAGGTCCTCAAGGCTCTCAAAACCAGCCTTCTCCTTCGCGAACTCCTCGGTGATCTCGGGGAGGACCTTCTTCTTCACCTGGTGCACGGTCACGTCGATGACGAGCTCTTCCGGGTTGCCCTCGAGGGCACGGGTGAGCAGGGCGCCCATGGTGGAGTCGAGGTCGATGTTGACGGTCTTCTGGTCGCCGGTCTTCATCTCGGCCATGGCCTCGTCAAGCTCGGCCGGGTACAGGCCCATGCCCAGCTCGTACAGGCGGTTCTCGCGGGAAAGCACGGTCACCGGGTTGCCCTCGCCGTCCTTGACGTCCAGGGTGACCTCAGCGCAGCCGCGCTCGCCGATGGGCTCGTCGGCCGGGGCATCCTCGAGCTCGTAGTAATACTCGCGGAACACCTCCATGCGCTCGTCGATCTCTTCGTCGGTGGGCTCGTCGGACGGGAGTTTGATGTCGACGGGATCGTAGCTCGACAGCTCGAAGGACGGCGGAAGGGTCATCGTCGCGGAGAACACGAAGTCCTCATGCTCGTTGACCAGCTCCGTGGCGTTCTCGAAGTTCGGGTCGTCGATGGGAATGAGGTCCTCGATGTCGAGGGCCAGCGGGAAGTTCTCGTTGGTGGCCTCGTCCGTGACGGTAGCGAGGACGGCCTCGCGGCCGAGCACGCTATCGATGACAGGACGCGGAGCCTTGCCAGGACGGAATCCCGGGAACTTGTACTTGCGGGCAAAGTCCTTGTAGGTCTTGGCGATGCGGGAATCGATCTCATCCTTCTCGACCGTCACCGTAAGGCGGATCTGGTCGCCTTCGAGGGCTTCTACGTTAGTCTTCACAGACTGCCTCCATAATCTAGCTTCTTCTAGTACCAACACTTACACGCGCTGGTGCGGGTGAAAGGACTTGAACCTTCACGAGTTTCCCCACCAGAACCTAAATCTGGCGCGTCTGCCAATTCCGCCACACCCGCTC
>JAUNEQ010000104.1 GCA_030525445.1 Coriobacteriia bacterium
ATTTGCTGCGGGGCATCTTGTCCCATCAAACCGCCGCTAACAAAGAAGCGGGCGGGGTGTTGGCCCCGCCCGCTTTCACGTTCTTACGAATGAATGACGACGTTATCAGTAGTAGTCTTCTTCGTCGGAGTATTCCTCATCCTCCTCGTCGTATTCGTCATCTCCCTCTTCTTCCTCGTCTCCTTCGTCGTCCTCTTCCTCTTCGTCTTCGTCTGCGTCCTCGTCATCGTCGCTGCTGCTTGATTTTTTTTTGGCTGCCTTGGCGGCCTGACGCTGCTGCTCGGCCAGGATGGCGCCCAGCGTCTCATCCTGCTTGTCGTTGAATGCGTTGTCGTATTTCGGGTCGGCCGCGGTGGGGAACTGCTCGATGTCGCTGCCCTCGAGGGCCGCGGTCATGAACGTGCGCCACACGTAGCAGCAGTCGAGGCCGGGGAGCTCCTGCTCCTGGCGCGAGCCGATCCAGACGGCGGTGCTCAGCTGCGGCGTGTAGGCGACCAGCCAGTGGTCGCGGAAGTTCTCGGACGTGCCGGTCTTACCCGCAGCTTCCTGACCGGAACCCAGCTGGGCGGCCGTCGCGGTGCCCTGCGTGAGAACCGTCTTCATAACCTTGATCGACGCGCACGCGACTTCCTTGTTCAGGGCCTGCGTGGGCTGGTCCTGCCACTCGTAGATGGCGTTGCCGTCACGGTCGACGATGCGCGTGATCGCCGTCGCGTCGCGGTGGATGCCGCCGGTTGCGAAAGTCGCATAGGCGTCGGCCATCTCGAGCGGGTTCACGCCGGAGGTACCCAGCGTGAGCGAATCGACCGCATCGAGCTCGGACGTGATACCCATCGCATGGGCGGTGTTCACCACGTTCTGCGCGCCAACCTGGCGGATGAGGCGCGCGAAGCCGGTGTTCGACGATACGGCGAACGCGCTCTGGATGGAGCGGATGCCGTAGTCGGCGTTGTCGAAGTTCTCGACGCGCCATGCCCCATCCGGGGTGGTCGTGTCGAAGTTGGTGTATTCCTCCTCCTCGCCGTAGCCGTATTCGTTCTCGATGGAGGTGAGGTCACTGCCGCTCTTGCCGAAGATCGCAGGGCTCGAGCAGTCGATGAGCGTGTTCGGGCTAATGCCCTGGTTGATGGCCGTGGCCAGAGTGAACGCCTTGAAGGCGGAACCCGGCTGGCGCGAACCCTGCGTGGCGATGTTGAACTGGTCGGCGTAGAAGTCGCGGCCGCCCACGATCGCCTTGATGAAACCGGTGTCGGGGTCAACGGATGCGAGCGACACCTCGATGCTCGGGTCCATCCACTCGAGCTGCGCGTTACAGGCGTCCTCGGCGGCTTTCTGCATCGAGATGTCGAGGGTCGTGTACACGCTCAGGCCGCCTTCGAAGATCTCGGCGGTGCTGTACTCGTTTACCAACGTGTCACGCACGTAGCTGGTGAAGTACGGATACTTGTAAATGCCGTCGGAAGACTTTTCCGGGGCGACGTTCAGCTTCAGCTTCTTCTTCTGCAGCTTCGCAGCCTGCTCCTCGGTGATGTAGCCGGCGCCGGCCATGCGCTCGAGCACCAGGTTGCGGCGCTGTTTGCAGGCATCCGGGTCGATGGTGGGGGTGAAGGCGTTCGGCGACTGCGGGATGCCGGCAAGCGTGGCGGCCTGCAGCAGGCTGAGGTCGCTCGCGTTCTTCGAGAAGTAATGCTTGGCCGCAGCCTGGATGCCGTAGCAGTTATCGCCGTAGTTGATGGTGTTCAGGTACATGTTCAGGATCTGGTCTTTGGTGTAGGCCTCTTCCAGATCCATGGCCAGGCGCGCTTCGCGCAGCTTGCGCTTCACCGAGATGTCGGTGGCTTCCTCGTTGAGCACCGTGTTGCGCACGAGCTGCTGCGAGATGGTCGAAGCGCCCTGCAGGCCGGTGTCGGCGCCGAACAGGCGTCCCGAGATGTTGTTCCACAGCGCGCGGCCGATGCCGATGACGTCGACGGCACCGTGGTCGTAGAAGCGCTCGTCCTCGGTAGCGAGGGTCGCCTGGATGACGTCCGCGCTGATCTCGGCGAGCTTGACGGGCTGGCGGTCCTGGAGATAGAACTCCGCGAGCACGGTCTTGTTGTCGTTTGCGTAAACGGTGGTGGTCTGCGAGTACCCGTATTTCTCGATGCCATCGAGGGTGGGCAGGTCGCGCAGCCAATAGGCGCTGGCGGCAACCACTGCGGCGGTGCCTGCGCATACGATGATGAGCAGGAACCACAGGAGGAAGTGGTGCTTCCTCCGGGGCCGATAGGCTGTGCCTGCTGACACTTTTCGCGCCATAGTGCTAGTCCTTCTGTTTTGCGTATACATAGGTTCGATTATTATAGGTGAGCGCTACGCGAGAGTGAGACAATGCGTCGTGAAATGCACTGGAGACCGACAAATTGTGCATGATGCTACACCGAGGAGACGATACTGGGATGAGTGAACGCAAGATAGAACTGCTGGCCCCTGCGGGTGACGAGGCATGTTTGCATGCCGCGGTGCGGGCGGGTGCCGATGCCGTGTACCTGGGCGCGCAGGAATTCAACGCCCGGCGCGGCGCGGGGAACTTCACGCTCGACGGCTTGCAGGAGGCGTGCCGCTACGCGCATCTGCGCGGGGTGCGCATCTATCTCACCGTGAACACCGTGGTGCTCGAGCGCGAGATGAATGCCGCGCTGGAACTGGTGCGCCAGGCGTACCGCCGCGGCGTTGATGCGTTCATCGTGCAGGATATCGGGTTCGCGCGCGAGCTGCGCCGGGTGCTTCCCGAAGCCGAGATTCACATATCGACCCAAATGAACATGCATAACGTGGCCGGCCTTGCCGCCGCTGCGCGCCTAGGGGCCACGCGCGTGACCCTTGCGCGCGAGCTGGCGCTCCCCGAACTCGCCGAGCTCACCGCCGCCGCGGCGCAGCTGGGCATGGAGGTCGAGGTGTTCGGCCACGGCGCGCTGTGCATTTGCTATTCCGGACAGTGCCTGATGTCCTCGCTCGTGGGCGGCCGTTCCGCGAACCGCGGACGCTGCGCGCAGGCTTGCCGCTTGCCGTACGAGCTGCACAACAAGGCGGTGCGCAAGCCGTTGAATGCTCCCGGCGAGCATCTGCTGTCGCCGAAGGACCTGTGCACGATTGACCTGTTGCCCCAGCTCATAGAGGCGGGTGTCGCGTCGCTGAAGATCGAGGGCCGCATGAAGTCGCCCGAATACGTGAGCGCCGTGGTGGGCGTGTACCGCGAGGTGCTCGACCGCGTGCTGGACGGCACGGGCCGCGAGGATGCCACGCACGAGGAGCGCCGGGTGCTTTCCGAGGCGTTCAGCCGCGGGTTCACCGAGGCCTACCTGGTGGGCGAGACCGGCAACGACATGATGAGCTATCAGCGCCCGAACAACCGCGGCGTGCTCGTGGGGCGCGTGGCCGGCGCGCGCGACGGCGTGGTGAGCGTGCAGCTCGACCGCGCGGTGGAGCCGGGCGACGTGCTGGAGTTCTGGACTGCGCGCGGGCATTTTGCCTACACGGTGGCCGATGCCGACGTGGCCGGGCGGCACCGCCTGCGCATTTCCTCGCCGCTGAAGAAGGTGGGGAAGGGCGACCGCGTGTTCCGCGTGCGCGAGGCTGCCGCGGCGTTCGTGGACGATCCGCTCGAGCCGCGCGTTCCCGTGCGGGGGTATGTGCGCCTGCGTATCGGGCAGCCGCTGCGGGTGGAGTTCTACGCGCCGGATGGCACGTCGGCTGCATTCGAGGGCGACGCCGTGGAGCCCGCACGCACGAAGCCGGTGGCGGAACAGGATGTGCGCGACCATGTGGACCGCATGGGGTCGACTCCGTTCGCGTTAGCGGATGGCGATGCACTTGAGGTTGAGCTCGATGAGGGCGTGGGCATTGGGTTTTCCCAGCTGCATAAGGCCCGTGCTGCCGCGCTCGAGTCGCTGGAAGAGGCGATGGCCCCCGCAACGTTGCGCAAGCTCCCGCGTGCCGGCGAGCAACCGCGCCCCGAGCCGGTGCATCCGAAGGGCGTGCAGGTGTGCGTGATGGCGGCGAACCCGTCGTGCGCCCGCGCCGCGAAACGCGCCGGCGCCGATGCGATCTACGTGCACGCGCTGAACTACAAGCGGGGCACCGCCATGGTGGGTGGCCAGGTGACCCCCACCGTCGAGCAGGCGGGATATCCCAAGCAGGCCGTGCTTGCGCTTCCCACGATTGCGCATGACGCGGTGGAGGGAACGCGCGAGGACAAATTCGACTTTGACGCCATGGAGTTGGTCCGCGCCGAGAAGCCCGTGTTCGTGGACAACATCGGCCAGCTGGTGGAGGCCAACGCGAAGGGCGCCCTGGTGGAAGTGGGTCCGCATATTCCCGTGCTCAACCATTTCGCGTTGGATGAACTTGCCGAGATGGGGGCACAGCGCGTGTGGCTGTCGCCTGAGCTGTCGCTTCCGCAGATCGGCGAGCTTTCCGCCGACAAGCCCGTGAGCTTGGGTTTGTACGTCTCGGGCGCTGCAGAGCTGATGGTGACCGAGCATTGCCTGCTCATGAGCCAGGGGCCGTGCAACCGCAACTGCACCGAATGCGTGCGCCGCAAGAGTCCGCATTTCCTGAAGGACCGCAAAGGGTTCGAGATGCCCGTGGTCACCGATTGCTGTGGGCGCAGTCACCTTTACAACGCCGTGTCCCTCGACCTAACGCACCTGATGCCCGACCTGCTGGCCGCCGGCATCGACGCCGTCATGGTGGACGTGACGCTGCTGAACGTCGAGGAGACGACGGCCGCGGTGAGGCGTGCGGTGAGAGCGCGCGATGTTGCGGCGAAGAGCGGAGATGCGTTGAAGAAGGTTGACGGGGCGACTACGGGGCATATCTTCCGGGGGGTTGACTGAGGCGGGGCCTGGCTTCGTTGCGGCGGGGCTCGGGGGACCACGCTCCGCTGCTCGCGGTTCGGGCGACGTTGCTTCGCTCGTCGCCCGAACGCGCTCGTGCGCTGCGCTAGATGCTGCATAGATGGGCGGAATCGGAGATTCCGCGACGGCGAGCCTAAGGCTCGCCTGTTTTTTGTCGCAGATGGTCCCCCGAGCCCCGCCGCAACGAAGCTCTGGGGCGGTCGCGGGGGTGTCGCCCCGGGCGGGGTGGCGGGATGGGTCTCCTCGAGTCCCCAGCTGGGGATGGGAGGGCCACGCGGCATCGCTGCGCTCGCCGCTGATGGGAGCCGCCGGGCGGCGTTGCTGCGCTCGCCGCATGCGGGTTTGACGTTTCAGGCCAGACCTCGGCGGCTGGGAGGGCGAAATTGGGGTGAAACCAAGGTTTTTGACCAATGGGAAATCGCTACCTCCAAGTATCGATTGTTCGTCATGATGAATAGCATTGTTTGACCAGGGGTTATGAAACGGGTGGTGAGCGTCAAAACCGGCAATCGGGCGATTGCTGGATTTGCATTGATCAAAAACCTTGGTTTTGCCCCCATTTCAGCGGTTTTTCGACCGAGGTCTGGGCTCCGGGCGGCATCGCTGCGCTTGAAGTGTCAGCGCCCTTTGGCCTCGCATTGCGACTTTGCGACGTGGGATCCTGGGGAATCGTTGCTGGGCGTGGGGCTATTGCGTGCTTCGGGGGGTGCGGCGGGCGGAATGCGAGATGAGCGTGCTACAATGCATCGCTGTATCTATATATAAGTACACGATGACATGGAAAGTGAGTCCGATGCTCTCAGTCGAAGAACAGTTCCATATCCTGCAATCCGGCGTCGACACGATCGTGCCCGAGGATGCATTCAAGAAGAAGCTCGCCAAGGGCACCCCGCTCAACATCAAGTTGGGCGTCGACCCGACGGCCCCCGATATCCACATCGGGCATGCGGTGCCGCTGCGCAAGCTGCGCCAGTTCCAGGACCTGGGGCACCGCGTGACGCTCATCATCGGTGATGGCACGGCGCTCATCGGCGACCCGTCTGGCCGCAACTCCACGCGCCCGCAGCTCACGCGCGATCAGGTTGCAGTGAATGCGCAGACCTACGTCGACCAGGCATTCAAGATCCTCGACCCCGAACGCACGACACTTGTGTACAACTCCGAGTGGATCCTCGAGCTCAAGATGGAGAAGATCCTCGAGCTCATGAGCAAGTTCACCGTGGCCCGCATCCTCGAGCGCGATGACTTCACGAAGCGCTATACCGCGCAGCAGCCCATTTCGCTGCATGAGTTCATCTACCCGGTGATGCAGGCGTACGACTCGGTGGTCATCAAGGCAGACGTCGAGATCGGTGGCCGTGACCAGCTGTTCAACCTGCTGGCAGGCCGTGACCTCATGGAGAAGATGGGCATGGAGCCGCAGGTGTGCCTGACGCTCCCGCTGCTCGAGGGCACCGACGGCGTCCAGAAGATGTCGAAGAGCTACGGCAACTACATCGGCCTCACCGACGAGCCGGGCGACATGTTCGGCAAGGTCATGAGCATCCCCGATTCCCTCATGGTGAAGTACTACCGCCTGGCCTCCACGGAAGACGTGGACGAGATCGACCGCATCGAGCGCGGCCTGGCCGACGGCACGGTCGACCCGAACAAGGCGAAGCGCGCCCTGGCCCGCAACATCGTGGCCGCCTACCACGGCGAAGAAGCCTCCGTTGCCGCCGAGGACCATTTCGTGCGCACGGTGGTGAAGAAGGAAGTCGACGAGGACGACGTGGTGGAGTTCGCCGCCGACCTCACGCCCAACGACGAGGGCAAGGTGTACCTGGCCCGCATCATCGCGGACGCCGGCATGGCCGGGTCCGTGGGCGAGGCTCGCCGCCTGATCGACGGCGGCGGCGTGAAGATCGCCGGCGAGGCCGTTCCCGCCAAGTGCTACAACGTCGACCCGGCAACGCTCGAAGGATCCGTCCTGAAGGTGGGCAAGCGCAAGTTTGCGCGCATCGTGAAGGCGTAGCGTATAACGCATATATAAGTACGAGAGGGGCGTAGGCATCATGCTTGCGCCTCTCTTCTTTACTATGACGCGTCGCACGGGGTTTCGATGTTGCAATCGCAACAGATTGTGTTTGGAAGACCTTACACACAAGTGGTTGAACTCCACCCGACGCAAGTCATGAAGAGGATGTGTGGCGGCAAGTTTGTTCTTGCATCCCACTAGAGCCGGGGGTAAAGTAGCTAAGCCGTTTGCGGGGAAGGCAAACGGAACGGGCTGAAGAGCCCGGGCAGCTTGAAAGACCGAATGTGTTGAGAATGTGAACTTAAAAATAGTTCTTGACACTGAAAGGAAGCAAGCGTAAATTACTTCCTTGCGCGCCGCGAAAGCGGAAAGCGCAACAGGACAGAGAAAACAACCTCTGACCTGCGGAACCTTGAAAACCGGATACTGT
>JAUNEQ010000105.1 GCA_030525445.1 Coriobacteriia bacterium
ACCGCGCGGATGAGGCCCAGGTTGCCCTCCTGGATGAGGTCCAGGAACAGCATGCCGCGGCCCACGTAGCGCTTCGCGATGGAGACCACGAGGCGCAGGTTCGCCTCGATGAGCTGCTGCTTGGCGTCCAGGCCCACCTGCTCGATGCGGCCGAGGCGGCGCCTCTCGCGGCGGTCGAGCTCGACCTCGCCGGCATCCGCGGCCTCGAGCTGCTCGGTGGCCTTCACGCCGGCCTCGATCTTGATGGCCAGGTCGATCTCCTCGCTCGCGGTGAGCAGCGGGACCTTGCCGATCTCCTTCAGGTACATGCGAACCGGGTCGCCGGTGAGCATCGCGATGGACGCGTCGTTGCCGCGCTTGCGGGCGCTGCGCGTCTTGCCCGACTTGCGGGGGCTCACGCGCGGCGGGTGGATCTCGGTGGAAGCCTGGAGCTCGGCCTCGGGGATGCCCTCGATGAGCTTCTCGTCGGACTCGTCGCCCGTGGGCTCGTCGCCGTCATCGCCGGCCACATCGTCGACGGAATCATCGACGCCATCCGAAAGCGCGCGGTCGGCGGCATCAGCATCGACATTATCATCAGGCTCGTCCACGAACTCATCCTCAGGGTCGGATACGCTCGCGGCTTCGGCAACGGTGGTGCTATCTTCGGTTTTCTTGGATTTCTTACCCTTCTCCCCTGCGGTAGCCGATTTCTTGGCTGTCTTCGACGCGGCCTTCTTCCTGCTCTTCTTGGGCTTCTCCGTCGTCATTTCGGCAGCATTTTCCAATTCGCTTTCCGCCTGGGCGGCGATCGTCTCCTCGTCGATCGCCTCGCTTGCATTGGTTGTTGCGTTTTCTTTCTGTGCAGAAGATTCAGTCACGCTAACTCCCTTTCAAGTACATTTAGGCATACTTCCGCAATATGCGAATCTTTCTTATACCACAAATATTGCCATTATGCGATATATATTCGAATCTCTATGTTAAACCACCGTTGACCACGCTCGGGATGACACGGGGGTCATGCTTCCCGTGTCAACGGTGGTTTAACACAGAGATTCGAATTTCCAGAATGAACGAATAGCCATGTCCACATTTCAAACGCGGTATTCCTATCCCTCACCGGGCGAGGCAAAGGCCTCGGGAATGCCTGTCTCACCGAAGAGCTTCGGTGAGCGTTAGACCATGCTCGCAGGGTCGATATCCACAGCGCAACGGACTTCGTCGTCGGCCTTGCGCTTCTTGAAACACGGTGCCACGACCGTTGCGATGTCGGCTCCTTCAGGGGCCTTGATGACGATATGCCACCGGAAGGTGTTCCGCAATTTCGAGAGCGCGCAAGGTGTCGCGGGAAGAACCGACCATCCTTGGACGCCGCTTTGACGCACCGCATCGTCTATGTCTGCGTAAAGCGCTTGCGCCTCCTCCTTCACCCGCGAAACGTGCTTGCCCCAGATGATGACGTTTGCAACACGCGCATAGGGCGGATACCGCAACGCCTTGCGCTTCGGGAGCTCCTCGCGCAAGAAGAACGCACGGTCATGGTTCGCCGCAGCGCGGATCGCGCTATCGTGTGCGAGGTACGTCTGCACGACCACATGTCCCGGCAAATCGGCACGGCCGGCACGTCCGGAAACCTGCTCGATGAGGTCATACGTCGCCTCGGCGCTTCGAAAATCGGGAAGCTTCAAGCTGGTGTCGGCATTGATCACGCCCACGAGCGTCACGTCGTCGAAGTCAAGGCCTTTCGCGATCATCTGCGTTCCCAGGAGCACCGCCGCGCCGGGCGCCATGAATTGCTCGAGCAATTCGCCATGCGCGCCTTTCCGCCGCGTCGTGTCGGCATCCATGCGGATGACGCGCACATCGGCGAGCCCGAACCCTTCGATGAGCGCATTGAGCTCCGCCTCGACACGCTGCGTTCCCGCGCCGAAGAGCCGGAGATAGGGGCTCATGCACTGGGGGCACCGGGGCGGCATGACCTCCGCATGGCCGCAATGATGGCAGATGAGCAGCCGTTCCGTCTCATGATAGGTAAGCGAGGTGGCGCAATGGGGGCATTCGGGAACATGGCCGCAATCGCGGCAAAGCACGAACTTCGCGAACCCGCGCTGGTTGAGGAGCAAGATCGCCTTCTCACCGCGCTCGAGCACCCGTTGCAGCCGGTTTTGAAGCGTTTTCGAGAACATCGCGCGCGACCCTCCGCGGAATTCAGCCGCCATATCGACGACCTCGACTTCGGGAAGCGGCTTCCCGTTCGCGCGTTCCGGCAACACCGCTCGCGTCCAGCCGTGGCGCTTCGCGCATGCGTAGAGCGTCTCGATGGCCGGCGTGGCAGAGCCGAGCACGAGTGTCGCACCATGCCGCTTCGCCATCCATTCGGCGACCGTGCGCGCATGGTAGCGCGGGGCGCTGTCCTGCTTGTAGGAACTCTCATGCTCCTCGTCGATGATGATCATCCCCAGATCGCGGACCGGCGTGAACAAGGCGCTGCGGGCGCCCACGATCACGCGGGCCTGGCCCGAACGGATGTAGTCCCATTGGTCATAACGTTCGCCGCGGCTCATCCGGGAATGCATCACGGCGACGCGATCGCCGAACCTCCCGCGGAAGCGGGCGACGGTCTGCGGCGTGAGCGATATCTCGGGCACGAGCACGATGACGCGCCTCCCCGAAGCAAGCACCGGCTCGATGGCGCGGAGGTACACCTCGGTCTTTCCAGAGCCCGTGACGCCATCGACGAGCACCGCGCTCCCATCCCCGCGCGCTACGGCGTGGGAAATGGCCGTGAGCGCATCTTGCTGACCTGCGGTGAGCTGCGGGCGTTCCATCGCCATATGGCCGTAGGCAAATTGCATGCCATCGCCGTCCTGCAGCGCATTTCGGTTCCGCCGACGGGTTTCCAGGCGAACGACGCCTTTCTTCTCGAGCGCCGAAAGCACGTTGGAGACCGCCCCGAAGCCAACGGACAGTTCCGCAACGCGCAGCTCGCCATCGCGCAATGCATCGATGATGGCCTGCTGCTTCGTCGCGCCCTTACGCGGCACGTACGAGCGCCCCTCTTCTGTGAGCATGACGTACCGGTCATCGACTTCGGCGATTTCCGGTTCCTCGACGACCCATGACCCGCCGCGCTTCACGACGCGCGGCACGCCACCGGGCGGCGTGAACAGGCGGATGCACGTGGAAAGCGGCGCGACGCATGATTGCGCGAGGTACTGCGCACAGGCCGCCCCATCGTCGTCGAAATACGGTTTGCTCGCCACCTGGGCGACCGCTTTGAGCTTCTCGGGGCTCAACCCCCGTTCGGCAAGCGCCTTCGCATCGACGTCCTCGATGCCTACGACATAGGCGATGGCAAGCCGCCCGCCAAAGGGGACGACGACCGCGCACCCCACTTCGACTTCGTCGAGGTCATCGGGCACGACATAGCTGAACAGGCCATCGAGCGCCTGCGTGGGAATGTCCAATATGGTCGATGCGAGCTTCACCGGCGCATCACCCGGCCGCTAGCGCGTATGCGCTTCCACGGCCTGCTTCAGCTGCGAAACACGATCGGTGCGCTCCCAGGTGAATTCGGGCAACTCGCGACCGAAATGGCCATAGGCCGCCGTCTTGCGGTAAATGGGGCGCCTGAGGTCGAGCGCCTGGATGATGGCCGCCGGCCGCAAGTCGAACACATCCTTCACCGCAGCTTCGATGGCTTCCTCGGGAACCGTCGCGGTGCCGAACGTGTCCACCATGATGGAAACCGGGTGCGCCACGCCGATGGCATAGGCAATCTGGATCTCGCAGCGATGCGCAAGGCCCGCCGCTACGATATTCTTCGCGACCCAACGCGCGGCGTAGGCAGCGGAACGGTCGACCTTCGTGCAATCCTTGCCCGAGAACGCGCCGCCGCCGTGACGGCCCATGCCGCCATACGTGTCGACGATGATCTTACGGCCGGTGAGGCCCACGTCGCCCTGGGGGCCGCCCACGACGAAACGTCCCGTGGGATTCACGAAGATCTCGAGGTCGTCGGCGACTTCGATGCCCTCACGCTGCAAGACCGGCAGCACCACCGTCTCGGTGATGGCCGTCTCGAGCGTCTCGCGGGACACGTCTTCGGAATGCTGGGTCGAAACCACAACCTTCTCCACGGCGACCGGCTTGTCGTCTTCATAGCGCACCGTCACTTGGGTCTTCCCGTCGGGACGCAGATACGGCAGCGTGCCATCCTTGCGCACGCGTGCAAGCTCTTCGGACATGCGCTGGGCAAGGTAGATGGGCATCGGCATGAGCGTAGAGGTCTCATCGCACGCATAGCCGAACATCATGCCCTGATCGCCGGCGCCGATCTTCGAAAACGCATCTTCGGCGACGCCGTGCTGCGATTCCCAGCTGTCATCGACGCCCTGGGCGATGTCCGGGCTCTGCTCCTTGATGGCGTTCAGCACGCCGCAGGTGTCGCAATCGAACCCGTACTTCGCGCGGTCGTACCCGATATCGCGGATGACGCCGCGGACGATCGTGGGCACGTCGACCCATGCCTGCGTGCGAATCTCGCCGGACACGATCACCATGCCCGTGGATGCCATGGTCTCGCAGGCGCAGCGCAGCTGCGTCGGGTCGGCCGGCATGCCATTCGGGGCGATATACCCTTCGGCCGCAAGCTTCGTCTCCTTCTCGATGATGGCATCGAGGATGGCGTCGGATATCTGGTCGCATATCTTGTCGGGATGACCTTCGGTCACCGATTCCGAGGTAAAGAGATAGGTCGATTTGGCCATGGTGTTCCTTTCGTCTTGTTCAAAGAGACTTTACCCCATGCCCGGTTGCTCCGCACCCTGTTTATTCCCTTTCCACCAAACCGTTATCCGCCAGGTGCGCGCTCCCGCCAGATACGGTCGTTTCAGGCCGTGGAGGCCCGCCTTTTGCGTTGCTCCCGCCCGACGCGGGGCCTCCCATCACAGTGCCATCGGCCATTCATCGCGTCAATCGCTCTCCAATACATCAATTCATATACAATGGGTGCCGAAGGAGGCAGCAATGAAAATCTTCAGCGGGATCATCGCGGCGATCGGCACGGCAGCGCTCGCGGTCATCCTCTTTGCCGTCGGGTACTTCCCCTGTTCAGCACCCATTACCACGGAAGTTCTGTCGCAGAACACGAGCAACTACGAGATATCGCCTTACACGCTTGACGACCTGAACGCGCTCGCGGTGGCATCGCGCGATTACACGGTGGACGCACGCGATGCGGGCACCTCGGTCGAGGAAGCGCGCACCGCTTTCAACCAAGTGGTCATGAACGCCGCCAATCATTCCGCGAACCGCTACCTGAACATCTCGAAGGATGACCCGAGCGAGATGAACCAGGCGAAGAAGGAAATGTGGACCAACATGATGTCCGCTTTGAAGGACACCCGGCCCAACGTCGTATTCGCCCAGGAAGACATCAACGAGGTTGCCGCCACCATGGCAAAGACGGGAGCTGGATTCGCGTTCGACGATGATTCCTTCAGCCACCTCGATGATTGCAACGACGTCATCAACGGCATGCTCCCCAACATCCGCATCGCGGGCATCGTGGCGCTCATCTGCCTGCTGCTCCTGCTCGTGACGCGGCAATGGCGCGGAGTCGCCCGCATGCTCAGCATCGCCCCGCTCATCCTCATCATTTGCTTCGCATTCATGGGGAGCTGGGCGCTCATCGACTTCAGCAGCTTCTTCGCCGGCTTCCACGGCGTCTTCTTCCCGCAGGGCAATTGGACGTTCCCCACCGACAGCTTGCTCATTTGCATGTATCCCACTGCATTTTGGATGGGGATGGGTGCGCTTTGGTTGGCTACCACGGTCGTCGCGAGTATCATTGTCCTGGCCATCGGGCGCCCGTTCGCCCGCTTGGCAGACCGCAAAGAACAATAGAACAGAGAACTAGATAAGGATTTCCATGCCTAACGAGAATCAGGTACGGGTGCGCTTCGCGCCCTCCCCCACGGGAAAGCTGCACATCGGCGGCGCCCGCACGGCAATCTTCAACTGGGCTTACGCACGCGCAACCGGCGGAAGCTTCATCCTGCGCATCGAGGACACCGACCCTGAGCGTTCCACCGAGGAGAACAAGCAGATCATCCTGCGCGCGATGCGCTGGCTCGGCCTGAATTGGGACGAGGGCCCCGAGGTGGGCGGCGAATACGGTCCCTACACGCAGATGGAGCGCATGGACACCTATACGGAAGCGCTCGAGAAGCTCAAGGCGAGCGGAGATGCCTACCCCTGCTTCTGCACGAAGGAAGAGCTCGATGCCAAGCGCAAGGTCGCCGAGGAAAGCGGCCAGGCGTATTCCGGCTATGACCGCACCTGCCGTCACCTTTCCCACGAGGAAGCCCAGGCGCGCATCGATGCCGGCGAGCCGCACGTGTGGCGCCTTGCCGTGCCCGAGAACCACGGCCCCATCGCATTCGATGACGCGGTGTACGGCCACACCGAGTTCCCGGCGGATGTCATGGACGACATGATCCTCGTGCGCACCGACGGCAGCCCCACCTACAACTTCGCGGTGGTCTGCGACGACACGAACATGGCCATCACGCATGTCATCCGCGGCGATGACCACCTTTCCAACACCCCGCGCCAAATCCTCGTGTACGAAGCGCTCGGCGCGCCGGTGCCCACGTTCGCGCACCTGTCGATGATCCTGGGCGGCGACGGCAAGAAGCTCTCCAAGCGCCATGGTGCCACGAGCGTCGAGGAATACGCCGAACGCGGCTACCTGCCCGAGGTCATCGTGAACTTCCTCGCCTTGCTCGGCTGGTCGCTCGACGGCGAGTCCACGATCATCCCGAAAGACGTCCTGTGCCGCGAGTTCAGCCTCGACCGCATCACCAAGAAAGACGCCATCTTCGACGAGCAGAAGCTCGATTGGATGAATGCCCAGTACATCAAGGACATGGGAGCGCAGGCCTGGGTCGAGGCCAGCCGCCCGTGGCTGGCGAAGCTTGGCAGCGAGGCCGACATCGACGCGCGCCCCGATTTCTACCAAGCGCTCTACCCGCTCATCGCGGAACGCGAGCAGCGGCTCACCGAATGCGAGGAGAAGCTCGCCTACATGTTTTGGGGCCCGGAGGTCACCCTTGACGAGAAGAGCGTCCAGAAGGTGCTGCTGAAGGAGGACAAGAAACCCCGCGAGGTGCTCGAGGCGACCCGCGCCATCCTTGCCGACGAGTCCATCGAGTGGAAATGCGACCCGCTGCAGGACCGCGTGCGCGAGCTCACCGAAGAGCTCGACCTCAAGGCGAAGTTCGTCTTCCAGCCCATCCGCGTCGCGGTGTGCGGCAACATGGTGAGCCCGCCGCTCTTCGAGAGCATCGAGCTGCTTC
>JAUNEQ010000274.1 GCA_030525445.1 Coriobacteriia bacterium
CGCATCGTCATGGGCACCTGCAGCCCGCGCATGCACGAGCTCACCTGGCGCAAGCTGCTCGCCACCACCGACGTGAACCCCTACATGCTGGAAGTCGCCAACCTGCGCGAGCAGTGCAGCTGGGTGCATAAGGACCGCGAAGTCGCCACCGCGAAGGCGATCGACCTCGTGAAGATGGCCGTCGCGAAGGTCGACAAGCTCGAGCCGCTGAAGACCACGCAGATTCCCGTGACCAAGCGCGCGCTCGTCATCGGCGGCGGCATCGCCGGCATGCAGGTGGCGCTCGACATCGCCGACGCCGGCTTCCCGGTGACCATCGTCGAGAAGAAGAGCTCGCTCGGCGGCAACATGGTGATGCTCGACAAGACCTTCCCCACGCTCGACTGCTCCGCCTGCATCTGCACGCCCAAGATGTCCGAGGTGGCCAACCATCCCAACATCACGGTGAAGACGCTCGCCGAGGTGGAAGCCATGAACGGCTACGTGGGCAACTTCGAGGTGACCATCCGCGAGAAGGCCAAGTACATCGACTACAACCTGTGCACCGGCTGCGGCGCCTGCGAGACGAAGTGCCCGAGCAAAGTTCCCAACGAATTCGACCAGGGCATGAGCGAACGCACGAGCATCTACAAGATGT
The DNA here is from genome assembly GCA_030525445.1 of Coriobacteriia bacterium. Taxonomy (GTDB): domain Bacteria; phylum Actinomycetota; class Coriobacteriia; order Coriobacteriales; family Eggerthellaceae; genus UMGS1519. The sequence continues at coordinate 638 of JAUNEQ010000274.1, forward strand.
TCGCCCAGGCCGTGCCCGCGAAACCGGTCATCGACCCGGTGCATTGCCGCAAGCTCACCGAGGGCAAGTGCGGCGTGTGCGCGAAGATCTGCCCCACCGGCGCCATCCGCTACGACGACGAGGACCGCGTGACCACCGAGACCTACGGCGCGGTCATCTTCGCCACGGGCTATGAGCTCATCGACTGGAAGAAGATCTACGGCGAGTATGGCGGCGGCGCCTATCCCGACGTCATCACCGGCCTGCAGTTCGAGCGCCTGCTGAACGCAAGTGGCCCCACAGAAGGCCACATCCTGCGCCCGAGCGACGGCAAGGAGCCCAAGAGCGTCGTCATCGTGAAATGCGTGGGCAGCCGCGACCCGTCCAAGGGCGTGTCGTATTGCTCGCGTGCCTGCTGCATGTACGGCGCCAAGCATGCGCACCAGTACCTGGACAAGGTGCCCGACGGCAACTGCTACGTGTTCTACATGGACGTGCGCACGCCGGGCAAGAACTACGACGAGTTCTACCGCAACGCCGTGCATGACGGCGCGGTGTACCTGCGCGGACGCGTCTCGAAGATCTACGAGGAAAACGGCAAGCTCATCTGCCTGGGCGAGGACACGCTGTCCAGCCGCCCGGTGAGCGTGGAAGCCGACATGGTGATCTTGGAAACCGCCATGGTGCCGAGCGCCGGCGCCGACGAGGTGGCCGCGCTCTTCGGCGTGGGCCGCGACAAGGACAACTGGCTGGTAGAAGCCCACGCGAAGCTGCGCCCGGTGGAGACGAACACCGCCGGCGTGTACCTGGCGGGCGTCTGCCAGGGCCCGAAGGACATCCCCGACACGGTGTGCCAGGCGGGTGCTGCGGCGGCGAAGGTCATCGGCCTGCTGAACAAGCCGTCGCTGGAGTCGAACCCGCAGATCACGCGCGTGAACGAATCGCTCTGCCAGGGCGACGGCGCCTGCGTGAACATCTGCCCGTACGGCGCCATCTCGCTCGTGACGAAGCACTTCCGTGAGAACTCGCGGCACGTGGACCGCACGGTTGCGCAAATCAACCCCGGCCTCTGCCAGGGTTGCGGCGCCTGCACCGTCACCTGCCGTTCCGGCGCGATGGACCTGCTGGGCTACACGAATGAATCGATCCTGAGGGAGGTGGATGCGCTATGCCAGTGGTAGAAGGAGGATTCCACAGCAGCCGCAAGCAGCGCAAGCGCGACGAGGAGCTGCTCCG
>JAUNEQ010000275.1 GCA_030525445.1 Coriobacteriia bacterium
TTCCACGGTTCGCCGATGGTGTGGAGGGGGCGTTGAAGCCCCCTCCTGTCATGTCGCGGTTACCTGATTCCGCCCATGCGCTTGCGCATCGATTCCTCGCCCTCGATGTGGATGGTGTAGGACTTGTACACGATCCTGTCGATCACGGCGTCGGCTATGGCGCCGTTTCCGAGCTTGGCGTGCCACGCCGACGGCGCGAACTGCGAGCACAGGATGAGCGAGCCCGTGCGGTCCCTCGCCTCGATGACCTCCATGATCTCGCGGGCCTCGTTGGACTTGACCTTCTCGAGCAGCCAGTCGTCGATGATCAGCAGGTCGCACTTGATGTACTTCTTGCGCTGCTTGAGCCATTCCTCGTCCTTGAACACCGTGAGCTCGTCGAGCAGCTCGGGCAGCCGGGTGTAGCGGACCGTGAAGAACGCGTTGCACGCGGCGACGCCGAGCGCGTTCGATATCCAGGTCTTGCCGGCGCCACTCGCGCCGGTCACCAGCACGTTCCTGTGGCTGCGAATCCAGCCGCAGTTCGACAGCTCGAGGATCTGGGCGCGGTCGAGCTTGCGGTCGTCGTCGTAGCGGACGTCGTCCACGTTGGCGTCGGGCTCCGGGAAGCCCGCCTGCCGCAGCAGGCGGATGCGCTTGTTTACGCGCCGCGCGTCCCACTCGGCGTCCACTATCATCGCGAGCCGCTCGTCGAAGCCCATCTCGGAGACCCCCGGCACCTCCTCCTGCTCCCTGTACGCCCTGGCCATCACAGACAGCCTCATCTGGTGCATCTTGTCCATCGTCGATTCGTTGGCCATCATTCATCGCCCTCCTCGGGGTCGTCGCCCGCGTCGTCTAGGTTCTCGTAGTAATCGCTGCCGCGCAGGTACGCGCCACCGTCGTCGTCGGCCTCCTCGCGCTCCTTCTGGAGCGCGGCGAGGATGTCCTTCACGACCTTGTAGCTGGGCCGCGGCGTCCGCAGGAGCGCCTTGGCGCATGCTTCCTCCAGCAGCTCTTTCCCGTGCGCCTTCGCCAGCCCCAGCACGCCGCGGCACGAGCGGTAGGACTGCTGCTCGACCTTGCGCGACCTCAGGATGCCGTCGACCGCCGCCTCGCATGACGGGCCGACTTCGCGCGCCCATCTCCGGAAGCGGTCGCCGTCCCATTCCACGAAGTCGCGGTGGGCGTCGGGCATGTGGTCGGGGTTGGTCCGGTACTCGCCCTTTCGCGTCGCGCGCTCGTGGATGGCGATGCGCCTGCCGTCGCACATCACGGACACGCTCTTGGCGGTCGCCACCACGGTGACCGTGCGCTTGACGTACTGGAAGGGCACCGAGTACCACGCCCCTCCGAAGGCGACGTGGTAGTTAAAATTGACGGTGGCGTCCTTGCGGGTGGACATCTCGTAGGGCCTCGCCGGCAGCGGGATGAGCATCGGTTTCTCCTGGCCGAGGAAGATGCTCTCCCTGCTGCCCTCGCGTTTCTGGAAGGGCCGGGAGTTTATCGCCATGACCTGCGCGATGAGCGCCTTGTTGAAGTCCGCGAGCGACATGAAGCGCCTCTTGCGCAGGGCCATCATCGCCTGCCTCTCGATGATGCCGACCCCCATCTCGACGCTCGCCTTGTCGCGCGGCTTGCGCACGCGGGCCGGCACCACCGCGCAGCCGTAGTGCTCGCTCATGCGCCTGTACTGCTCGTTGACGATCAGCGCGTCCTTCGTGTTCCTGGACACCGCGGTCTTGCAGTTGTCGGGGACGACGATCGGGGTCGCGCCCCCGAAGAACGAGAACATGTGCACGTGGGCCGCGACCCACGCCTCCTCGTCGGTTTTGTAGAAGCCCTCGGCGTACAGGTAGCTCGAGT
>JAUNEQ010000013.1 GCA_030525445.1 Coriobacteriia bacterium
CTTTGCGCTGCTCCAGGCTCATGAGCGCGTTCGTGGGGTATTGGTTTGCCGGGGTGGTGTAGATGAGCTTCACCTTGTCGCGGTGCTCGGGCGCCACCGTGAGGTTCGTCCACGAGAACTCGGGATAGATGGCGTGGGCCACCACTTCGTATCCCGCGCTGCGCGCGGCGTTGTAGGCTTCGGGGTAACCGGGGTTGTCGGCATACACCACGAGGTTATCGCGGTCGAACAGGTTGAGGATCGAGGCGAAGGAGCGCCGGGTCGTGGGCAGGATGACGATCTGCTCGGGACGGGCGACGATGTCCTGTTCCTTGATGAGGTAGGTCGAGATCTGCTCGCGCAGCTCGCGTAGGCCTTGGCGGTCGGCGTATCGGCAGACGTCGAAACGGCAAGGGTCGAGCAGGATGTCCCGCGAGATGCGCGCCCACCGCGAATACGGGAAGGCCTCGGGGTCCATGCGGTCGTAGGCGAAATCGTATAGGCATGCCGGCTTGCGCTGGGCTTCGGCTTGCAAGGCCATCAGCTCGGCCATGGCCGCGGCGTAATCCTCGTCGAACATGCGGTCGCTATGCCGCAGGGTGTCCACGGGGTTGATGAAGTAACCGCTGCCCGGGCGGGCTTCCGCATAGCCCTCTTGGGCCAGGAGCATGTAGGCCTGTTCGACGGTGTTGCGGGAAACCCCCAGGTCCAAAGCGAATTTGCGAATCGAGGGCAAGCGGTCGTCCATGCGGTAGGCGCCGGTTTCGATGCTCTCCACCACCTGGTTGTATATTTGCTGGTAGAAGGGCGTCGGGTCGTTACGGTCGATGGTGATCACGGAGTCCCCTTGGTTGTGTTCAATGCTGATTGTTATCATTATGGAACAAATCGTCTATTGGTTTCTAGGTCGAATCAGCGAAAGGACAATATTGTCCCCATAGAATAAACCGACCCTATTGCTAGGAAATGCGGGAAGTGAATCGCTCAACGATGCTCATCTATTGCGGAACAGATAAGGAAATCATTCCGACTTCCTTGAGAAAAAACAAGCAACTGTACCCATGCTTTTCGGGCGGCTTGCGTTAGAGTTTTCTCTGCAACTGATTGCGCGCGATTCAACGCGCTCCCTGGGGAGAGGGGGAGAGTCGATGAGAGAAGCCCCGACGTTGGGCGATAAGCTGGCGGTGCCGCTGCTCGTGGTGGGCGCGCTGCTATCGGCCGCCGGGTTCGTGTGGTCGTTCACGGTGGCGCCGCTCGTGAACGGCGCCGAGGTGGTGCCAGAGATGGTGGCCGGCCAAATGGTCTCGAACCAGCTGCTCTTCAGTCAGAAGATCTTCTACTTCCACGTGCCGGTTGCCATGTGCGCGTTCATCGCGCTCGTGTTCACCTTCGTATACTCCATCTTGTTCCTGGCGCGACGTGACGCGAAGTACGACCGCCGTGCATGCGTGGCCACCGAAGTCTCGCTCGTGTTTGCCTTCTGCGTGATGGCGACCGGTGTGCCGTGGACGCGCTTCGAGTGGGGCGTGTGGTGGACGTGGGATCCGCGCCTCACCACGTTCCTCATCCTGTGCTTGATGCTCATCGGCTATTTCGTGCTGCGCGCCGCCTTCGAGGGCAACGAGAAGCGCGAGGTGTACTCGTCGGTGTTCGCGCTGGTGATGTGCGTGGACGCACCCATCTGCTTCATGATCACGCGCCTGGTGCCCTCGAGCCTGCATCCGGTGGTGTTCCGCACTGACGGCGGCATGACGCCCGAGATGCTCGCCGGCATGCTCATGGCGCTTTTCGGCATGCTCGCCATCGCATACGGAATGTACCGCCTGCGTGTGCGCCAGCAGGACATGGCTGCCCGCATCGAGGCCCTGAAGGACCAACTGGAGGAAATCGACTGACCGAGCGTAGTGGGCCGGAGGGGACCGTCCCCTTTGGTTCAAACAAGGTCGGTTTCGAGAGGAGAGACATGAACGAGATTCTGATGAGCGTATATGGCGCCGTGCTTCCCGCCGCGCCGTTCGTGATTGCCGCCTACGCGCTGATCCTGGTGGCGCTGTTCGTGTACGTGGCCATCGTGGTGCGCGGCTTGAAGAAGAACGAGCGCGACATCGAGGCGCTCGAGGATGCCGTTGCGCGATTGGGGAAGGTGCCCCGATAGCCGAGTGGTGAACGCATAAGAGGGATGGTCGCCCGGCTGGCGACCATAAAAAAGCGCGCCCCCGAAGGGACGCGCTTGCTTTTTGGAGCGGTGGATTCCTATCGGCCGCCGAGGAACTTGCCGGCGACGCGCATGATGTCGTCGAGGCCCAGGCCGTCGGACAGGTCGACGCCGGACGCGATGCAGTTCGCGATCTTGGCGGCATCGATGCCGTTGGTCACGTTCACGCCCTGGGTGCTGCCGGCGCCCAGCAGGGAGTTGGCCAGCTGGTGCACGCTGCCGCCATTTTGGCCGAGCAGGCCGGAAGCCATGGAGGCCAGGCTGCCGAAATCGACGGCGGAACCGCAGGCGAGCTGCGACATGGCGGCGACGACCTGGCTCGCCTCGTCCTTGGAGACGTTGTTGTTGTTGGTGGCGTTGCCGATGGTGGAATAGGGATGCTCGAGCAGGCTCGTGAGCATCTGGGGGTTCTGGGCTACTTGACCGGCGATCAGCTGAACAACATTCTCGATATTCATGGGTCCTCCCATCACGTGGATTCCGATGCGCTTCAATTATACGGCAAACCCCCTTTTGACATAGGGTTTTCTGTCGCCCAAGATGATTGGAGGCGCCTGGCTCTGTCAATCGTTTGGGAACACTTGCGGCAAATGTTCCATCCCCAGGGATTGGGGAAGGGGTGGCCCCCTTGTCGAAACGCAATCTTTGGTAGGCTGTAGGACGGCTATACTTGAGCGAAATACCGTGTTTTCCGAAAGGGGCGCGTTGATGGCAAATAAGAAGCAGCAGTTCATCGTCGTTGGCGGAATCGTGGTCATCGTGCTCGTGGCGATGCTCGCGTTCTTCGGCGCGAATGCGTCGGCGACCGTGATGACGGTGGGGCAGGCATCCCAGCCCGATGCGGCGGGAAAGCGCGTGGAGGTCACGGGCAACGTCGTGAACAACTCCTTCGACATCAACGGCGACATCCTCACCTTCCACATCACCGACCCCGACGAGCCGGGCACCGACCTGAAGGTCCGCTATGACCGCGGCGTTTCCGCGACGTTCGGCAATGGCGTGACGGCCATCTGCACGGGAGCCATCGAAAACGACGGCACGCTCGTGTGCTCCGAGCTCGTGACCAAGTGCCCGTCGAAGTACGAGACGGCCACCGATGCGCTCACGGTCGAGCGCCTGCTGGGCTATGACGACGCCATCGTCAACAAGACCGTGAAGGTCGCCGGCGTCATCGGCGAGGGCGGTCCGTTCGACGTGACCTCGGACGTGCGCTTCGACCTGGTCGATGCCGAAAACGCCGACTACCTGGTTCCCGTGGAATACCAGGGCGCGCTTTCCGATGACGTGGCAGAGGGCGCCCATGTGGTGCTGCAGGGCTCGTTGAACGCCGACGGGTTCTTCCTGTGCACGCAGGTCTCCCTGGAAGAGTAAGCGCCCATGGCAACCATCGGTCTGTTCATCCTGTTCATCGGCTTCGTCGCCACCATCGCGGGCGCGGTGTTGCTCGCGGCATCCGCGTGGCGCGCGCATAAGACCCACTACGTTCCCGAAACGCTCTCGTGGGCGGGGCGCATGTGCGCCATCCTGGCATTTGCCGCGCTCACGATCTGCTGCGGCATCCTCGTGTTCTGCCTGGCTACCGGGGATACCTCCATCAAGTACGTCGTGCAATACCGCAGCGATTCCTCCGACGCGCTCGCCTGGCTCTACACGCTTTCGGGCCTGTGGGCCGGCCGTCAGGGCTCGCTGCTCTTCTGGGCATGGCTCATCTCCGCATACGATTGCTACCTGGCGGTGCGCTACCGCGATGCGAACCAGGCGGTCGATGACTGCGCGCTCGCCGTGACGCAGGTCGTGGTTGCGGCCTTCCTGGGCGTGCTGCTGTTCAGCGACGGCAACACGCCTTTCGAGGCCATGGCGGCGAGCTACTTCGATTCCAACGGCCAGCTGGCCAACGGTGCCGAGCTGTGGGGCATGAACGCCCTGCTCGAGCACTGGGCCATGGCCGTGCATCCGCCCACGCTGTTCATCGGCTATGCGGGCATGACCATCCCGTTCGCGTATGCGCTGGCCACGATGCTGCTCGGCGACGATTCCGACCTCTGGGTGCGCCGGGCGAACGGCATCACGGCCTTCGCGTGGCTGTTCCTGGGCATCGGTATCGGGCTGGGCGCCGTGTGGGCCTACACCGTGCTCGGCTGGGGCGGCTACTGGGGATGGGACCCGGTGGAGAACGCGAGCCTGCTCTCGTGGCTCGCCGCCGTTGCCCTCATGCATAGCTTCACGCTGTACCGCCAGCGCAGCACCTTCAAGCGCTGGAGCGTGGTGTGCGCCTGCATCACGTTCGCATTCGTCATCGTGGGCACGTTCATCAGCCGCTCCGGCCTGGTCCAGAGCGTGCATGCCTTCGACGGCGACCCGGTGTCGCTTGGGCTTTTCGGTGTGCTCATCGCCGTGGGCTTCGCGTCGGCGGTGTTCGGGGCCGTGGGACGGCGTTCGTCGTTCGCCGCGGGCGATGCGGTCGAGGACGATTCCTCGCTCGTGTCGCGCAGCATGGCCTACTACCTGCTGAACGTTCTCATGATCGTGGGCGCGTTCCTGCTGTGCTACCTCACGGTGGCGTCGGCCTTGCCGCAGCCGCTGCCGTTCGCCGGCCAGTCCATCTCGGGCGAGATGTACAACGCCATCGTGCGCCCCGTGTCGATTCTCTTGATGCTCATCGTGGCGGTGTGCCCGCTGCTGGGGTGGAGCCGCACCGACCCCGCGGTTTTCGCGAAGAAGGCGCGCGTTCCGGGCGTCTGCGCGCTCGTGTTGGCCGTGGCGCTGCTGGCCTACTGGGCCATCGCGCTGTTGCCGGCCTATGATGCCATGATCGCGGCGGGCGGCACGTCGGCGGAAAGCCTGCAGGCCATGGGCCCGGCGGGCTATTACCATGCGCTTTCGGTCATCGGCCTTGTCGTCGCGGCCGTGCTCGTGTTCAACAGCCTGTTCATGCTCGCCAAGCTCATGAGGAAGGCGGGCGGCGATATCCGCCGCCGCTTCACGGCGATCGGCGGTTTCCTCGCGCACCTGTCGCTCGGCGTGATGCTCGTCGGCCTCATCGGCTCGTCGATGTACGTGACCGAGCAGACCGGCTACCTCGCCGCGAGCGATGGTTCGGATGCCGCGAAGGCGTTCCAGGTGCAGGACTATGAGCTCACGTACGCCGACGATTCCATCGTGGAAACCGACGATGGCATCACCTACACGCTCGTGCTCGATGTGGCGCGCGGCGGGCAGAAGGTGGGTCAGGTGGCGCCTTCCGTGTACGTGGACAAGTCGACGCTGCAGCAGCGCCTGGATGCCCAGGTGCTCACGACGCCCGACCACGACCTGTTCGTGGTGTATCGCGGCGTGAACGTGAACGGCGATTATTCCCTGGATGTGCGCGTGAATCCGCTCATCCTGTGCGTGTGGGCGGGCTTCGTGCTTCTGGTGCTGGGCACTGCCATCGCCGCATGCGGAAAGCGGTCTTCCCGCGGCTCCCGGGTGGGGAAGCGCGATGCGGATGATGCCGACGCCGCCGAAGCCGTTGAGGACGGGGTGGAAGCGTGAGCATCCGCCTGACAGCCGATGGCGTGGGCAAGGTCCGCGGGAGCCGCAAGACCTTGCGCAACGTGTCGTTCTCGCTCGAGGCGGGCCAGCACCTCGTGGTGTTCGGATCGAACGGGGCGGGCAAGACCACGTTGCTGCGTATCCTCGCGCTGCTCGACCGTCCGAGTGCGGGAAGCGTGGCGGTGCTCGAGGGCGAAACGGCGCTCGACGAGGTGTCTGCCCGCGCGCGCATGGGTTTCGTCACCCATGCGCCGCAGCTGTACCTGGACCTCACGGCAGAGGAAAACCTCCTGCTCTTCGCGCGCCTGTACGGCGTGCCCGATGCCCAGCGTCGTGCGCGTGACCTGCTCGACGCCGTGGGGCTGCTGCATCGCCGCGAAGACGTGGTGCGCGGTTTCTCGCGCGGCATGACGCAGCGCATGGCGATTGCACGCGCCCTGGTGAACGATCCGGATATCCTGCTGCTCGACGAGGTGTATTCGGGCCTCGACCCGCGTGCGGCCGAGGTCGTACGCTCCCTGGTGCAGCGCGATGCGGAACGGCGCATCATCGTCGAGGTGAGCCACGATTTCGAAAGCGGATACGCCGACTGCACCGATGTGCTCATGCTCGAGCGCGGTCGCACGGCAGGCGTGGTGGCGCGCGGCGACGTTTCCGCCGATGAGATGCGTGCCCGGTACCGCGAGCTGCTGGCGGGGGTGACGTCATGAGCGCCCCGAAACACCCGTCGGGCTTCACGCAATTCAAGCTGCTGTTGGGCAAGGACCTGCGGCAGGAATTCCGCACGCGCGAGATGCTCACGTCGATGGGGCTCTACGCGTTTCTCGTGCTCATCGTGTTGGGCGCGGCGTTCTCGCAGGTGAGCGACCTGCGCGCCGTCGCGAACCTGGCCGGCGGGCTTGTGTGGGTCATCATCGTGTTCGCCGCGCTTCTGGGCCTGGGCCGCGCCTTCGCCTACGAGAAGGAAGGCGGCGCGATGGAGGGCATGCTGCTCGCTCCGGTGAGCCGCGGCGCCATCTACCTGGCGAAATTCGTCTCGAACCTTGTGTTCCTGAGCATCGTCGAGATCATCGTGCTGCCGCTGTTCTACTTCTTCTTCCTCACGGCGGCCGACCCGTCGCCGACGTTCTTCGCGTCGGTGCTGCCCATCCTATTGGGCACCGTGGGCATTTCGGCGGTGGGCACGCTGCTTGCCACCATCACCTCGCATGCCCGCAGCCGCGACGTGCTGCTGGCTGTGCTGTTCATCCCGGTGCTGTTCCCGCTGCTGTATTCCTGCGTCGCAGCGACGACCGCGGCTTTGGGCGGCGTGCTCGACTTGGGCGGCGCCTTCGGCATCGGCGTCGTCGGCGCGCTCGGCTACGACATCATCTTCACCGCCATCGCCTGGCTTCTCTACGACTACGTTGTAGGGTAGGGGCGCGAGGCCGATATCCAAGGGGGTCTTGCTGCCGCCCTTTGCTCGTCTCTGGCACGATTCGATGCCGTGCGGCCGCACAACGCCGAATCGAGCCACGACTCGCCAGCTTCTGGCAGGATTCGCCGCTCTGCGCCCGCACAGCAGCGAATCGTGCCGCAAGCCCATTTTGCCTGGCAGGATTCAACGCTCTGCGCCCGCACAACGCCGAATCGAGCCACACGAGGCTCTTTCCTGGCAGGATTCAACGCCCTGCGGCCGCACAGCAGCGAATCGTGCCACAACCCGCCAGCTTCTGGGACGATTCGCCGCTCTGCGCCCGCACAGCGCCGAATCGTGCCACACGAGGCTCTTTCCTGGCAGGATTCGCCGCTCTGTGGCCACACAACGCCGAATCGTGCCACAAGCCTATCCCTCCTGGCAGGATTCGCTGCCCTGTGCCCGCACAACGCCGAATCGTTCCGCGACCCTACCTTTCTGGCGGGAGCGCCTTCGGGCGCTCGGCTTTGAATCGCGTCCGAAAAGCCGCGGATCCCACGCTTTGCCGATGCACAGCGTGGGGTCCATCCGGTGGGAGAGGGCTTGCGCCCGCGCTCTCTTCTCGGCGCTACTTCACGACGATCTTCACGGTGATCGTCTTGGCCTTTGCCTTCTTGTAATTGGCGTTCGCGGCGGCGGTGAGCTTCACCTTCACCTTGTACGTGCCCTTCTTCAGGCCCTTATATGCCTTGAGCTTGCCGGTCTTCGCGTTCACGGCGATGTGGATGCCCCCGTCTTTGCTCGCCTTCTTAAACGTCACGGCGGTCTTCGCGGAAACGCCCGCGAGCTTCTTCAGGTTGATCGTCTTCGTCTTGGCGAGACGCTTCGTCTTCTTGCTCAGCTTATAGGTTTTGCTTACGTTCTTCGCCGTGATCTTCTGCGCGGCCTTCTTGATTGTGAACGTTTTCGTCACGCTGTCGGTGAAACGCCCCGCGCCCTTCACGGTGACCGTCGCCGTGCCCGCGTTTTTGTTGTCCTTGTACGACATCGTATAGTCGGCGCCCTTCTTCAACGTGACCTTGCCCAGTTTGACGGTGGGCGCGGGCTTGAGCTTCTTGCCCGTGTACGTCATGTTCTTCACCTTCACCTTTGCGCTCGCGATGGAGGAGGGCAGGATCTCGAAGGTCTTGCTGATCTCGCCGGAATAATCGCCGGCGCCTTTCACGGTCACGGTTGCCGTGCCGGGCTTCACGTTGTTCTCGAACGACACCGTATAGTCGGCGCCCGCCGTGAGCCCGGGAATGGTCACATCGGGCTCGATGGCCGCATTCGTTTCCACATAGGACTCGTCGGGCCAGGTGATGGATGCGTCGTAGAACGCCACGTCGTACATGCCCGTGCCCTGATCGCTCGAGGAAACCCACGGCATGTTTGCCCAGGTGAGGCTTTGCAACCAGGTGCCGCGGTTGCCGCGCACCATGTCGAGCGTGTTCACGATGACGCCCTTCACCTGACGGGCGGTGTATTCCTCGCCGAAGACGTCGCCGATGGAGCCGGTGGCGCTGATGACATAGAGCTTGCCGTCCTCTTGACCCAGGTACATCATCTCGTGGCCGCCCCAGTACAGGATCGTCCCGAGTGGCATCTGGGCGATGGCAGCTGCCTTGTGCGCGTCATCCATGCCCGAAAGCTCATAATGGCGCACGGGCATGTTCATCTGCCAGTTGGTGTTGCGCGCAAGCTCGAAGCCGAAGCACTTGTAGATGTCGCGCATGTATCCCGAGCAGTCGTTGGCCTCGAGCATGCCGCCCCAGCCGTACATCTGGCCGAGCGAATTGAACGCGACCTTCTCGATATTCTTCGTGGTAAGCGGCAGGAACCCTTCGCTCACCTGCGCGGATTCTGCGATGAGGGCAAGCTCTCGCGCATAGGTGCCATCGTCGTTGCGCACGGGAAGGTAGCACACGTAGCGGTTGAAGGCGGACTCGGTGCCCACCACCTCCACGGCTTCCTCGGGGCTTTCCAGGTCGACGCGCTCGAGCGTCGTGCCCATGTAGAGCATGCGGTCTGCCGTGTTGGGGGTGACGCGCGATTGCTCCGTGCGCACCTTGTAGCCGGTGACGACGAGCTCCTGGCCTGCCGGGATGTCCCATGCTTCGAGCCACTCGTCCTTATCCTCGCAGATGGCGACATCCTTGGCCGGCACCCATGCGGGGCTCATGCAGGACGAAATGCACAGCAGGAATTGGCCATCGACGGAAGCTTCGCGAATGAGGACGGGCTCATTCACGCGCAGGGAGGCGAGATAGAGGTTGTCGTCATCGTAGTCGCCCTGGGTGTACATGAGCGCTTTGTCGGTGGGGTAGCAGCGCATCGTGGTATGCGTCGTGACGATGCCGTAAGGGCTCGCAAGGTCGGGCTCCGACCCATCCTCGGGGTAATTTGCGATAATCTCGTCGGCATAGGCCTGGTCGACGAGGTTGTCGTCTTCGTCATACACCTGCCCGACGAAGACGCTGTTTATCTCCGTGCGCGCGGAATTCTTGAGAGTGGTTTGCTGGTCCTTGTCGTAATAATACGCGCGCGCCTCTTTCAGGGGCTGCAGCATGGTGCCATCGGCGTCAATACCATCCTGGTTGAGCTGGTCGATGGCAGCCCGGTCGGCGAGCACCTCGCTCGCGTTTGGATCCTTGGCGCTCCAGTAGCTGCCTGAGCACATCTCCTTCGTAACATCAGGGAGATAGACCACCTTGGCGGCGGCGACTCCCGCGAATGCCAGCATGAGGGCGAGCACTGCCATGCAGGCGACCATTGCCGCGCGGGCGTGCGTGCTTTTCGCGGATACCGGATTGTTGAAACGCATAGTTAATCCTTTCGAGCCGATAGAAACGCTCATCTTTTTACGGCATATCCGCGCATGATATCCCGACGATTTCTTTTGAATGCAGGAAAACTATGCGCAATGGTGGGAATAGGTTTGCCTCTCTGCCGGGAATGACGAGAGAGGTGCGCGTCAAACCGGCGGGGCGATGCGGTGCGGTCGCTGGCTCGTTATAAGAAGACGCTTCTCGCGAGACCTCACTCCCAAACACCTCGATTCTGGGGCAAAACCAAGGTTTTTGATCAATGCGATTCGACCACTTGCAAGTAGCTTTATTCGTATATGAGCATAAACATATCCCTGAACAGGGGTTATGTGCCGAGAAGGAAGCCATTGCCCGGGCGTCGAATGTGCGCTGGAAAAATCGAGTGATCAAAAACCTTGGTTTCACCCCAAAATCGGGGTGTTCCGGGGCGAGGTCTGGCCGGAGGCGGCTCCGGCCGCGGCCAAACGTCCGTCCGACGAACGCGTTCCAGCCTTCATGGAGGTGATGACGGCCAGACCCCGGCCCGGATGGGGTCGAATTCAGGCCAAAACCAAGGTTTGAGGTACGCGACATTCCCGGAGGCGGAGTAGTGGCGAAAACGGCCTTGCAAAACCGCAGGTCATAGCTTCAATATTCTCCGATTAGTATAATTATGTTGCGGGGCGCTCGGATCTCGCATGCCTCAAACCTTGGTTTTGCCCCAGAATCGGGGTGTAGAGTCATGAGGTTTGGCGACTGACGCGTTTGATTGGCGTTGGATACCGCGTGCGGGCGTGAACAAGCCGTTGGGGTGGGCCGAAATCCGACCTTGACGCTCAATCGTAGGAGACGTTGTTTCGAGGACACGCGTGAGCGAGCACGCAGGACGCTTTGTAACCATTATCGGGGGACGGTTGAAACAGCCTTCCGCCCACCGATTGAGAATTCTCTATAACCCCAGGTCGCAGAATAAACTAGCAAGTCTGATAGGTGCATTATCGCAGGGTATTTCGTAGTCTGTTAGCATAAACCACCGACAACGGGCATTTTCAATACGCGCGCACGCGCGTCGGGAATCGATTGCACGCAAACACGGGAGAGATTGCATGGCGGAAAACCAGCCGGAAAACGAGATGCGCTTCGAGCCGTACCCGCTTTTCGCGAACCTGCGCGGCGAGCCGGTCGTGGTGGTCGGCGGCGGCGAGGTGGCGGAGCGCAAGGTCGAGACGCTGCTCGGTCATGGCGCCTCCGTCGTGCTCGTGGCGCCCGATGCCACCGAAGCGCTTCGCACCCTGGCGCGCGAGAAGCGCATCGGGTGGCTGCCCCGCGCGTACGAAGCGGGCGACCTGGAAGGCGCGCTCCTCGTGGTTTGCGCCACCGACGACCGTGCGGTGAACGAGGCCGTTTACGCAGAGGCGAATCGCCGCCGCCAGCTCGTGAACGTCGTCGACGTGCCAGACCTGTGCAATTTCATCGTCCCCTCGGTGCTGCGCCGGGGACGTCTGCAAATTGCCGTTTCCACCGGCGGCGCTTCCCCGAGCGCCGCACGGGATATCCGCCGCAAGCTCGAGGCGGAGTTTCCCGCATACTGGGAGGACTACCTGGACGTGATGGCGGAGCTGCGCATGCTCGTGAAGAGCCGGGTTTCCGGCTCCATGGCGAAGCGCGCGCCGCTGTATGAGGCCATCCGCGCGAGCGATTTGCTCGAGCGGTTCGCGGCGGGGGAGCGTCCCGATGCCGAAACGGCATACTCCCAGATTGTCGAGCCCTTGCTGGAGGAGGATGAGCGATGAGTCTAGTCGCCATGGGCATCAGCCATAAGACCGCATCGATCGATGCGCGTCAGCTCGTCGCGGTGCCCGAAGCCGATATCGAGGAGTCGCTGCGCGGGATCGTCGCCATGGACGGCGTGAAGGAAGCGGTGCTCCTCTCCACCTGCAACCGCGTCGAGGCCTACGTCGAGGCGAAGACCGACCGCTTGGGCGCCGATGCCCTCGAGTGGTTCTTCCGCACGCGCGCAGGCGAGTCGTTCGATGCCCGCAATTTCTACCTGCATCGCGGCATGGATGCCGTGCAGCACGTGCTGCGCGTGGTCTCGTCGCTCGATTCGCAGGTGCTCGGCGAGGCGCAGATCCTGGGCCAGATGCGCTCCGCGTTTGAAGAAGCGCAAACGGCCGGGACGTGCGGCGAGGTGCTCACCGAGCTGTTCAAGCGCGCCCTGAGCTTGGGCAAGCGCGTTCGTTCCGAAACCGCGATCGGCGCCGATTCGGTTTCGCTCTCCACGGTGGCGCACCGCATCGCGCGCGAGGCTGTGAGCGATTTGCCCGCCGCTCGCGTGCTGCTCGTGGGCGCCGGCGAGATGGCGCGCCTTTCCGCCCGCTATCTCATCGACGATGGCGTGCGCGAGATGTACATCGCGAGCCGCACGCCGGAGCATGCGGCTGCATTCGCTGCGGAAACCGGCGCGCAAGTGGTGCCGTTCGAGCAGCGCTATGAACAGGCCGCCCGCTGCGACATCGTCTTCACGATGACGAGCGCCAAGGAGCCCATCATCTGCAGCGACAAGCTGCAGCAGGCGCGCGAGGAAGCGGGGACGCAGGACTGCGCGCTCACCTTCATCGACGAGGCCGTGCCGCGCGATGTGGAACCGGCGTGCGCGAGCCTCCCGAACGTGCGGGTGGAAGACCTCGAGTCAATGGCCGCGATCATTGACGAGGGACTCGTGGTGCGCATGAGCGCCGTACCCGCCGTGGAGCGCCTTTCCGAGGAAGCCGAGCAGGGCTTCCTTTCGTGGATGCAGGAGCGCCTGGTCGTGCCCACCATCAAGGCGATGTACGAGAAGGGTTCCATCACCGTGGCCGACGAGCTCGAGCGCGCGGTGAATGCCCTGGAAAAGGAGCGCGGCGAGGATATCGACGACCGTGAACGCGAGGTGCTCGAGGCCTACGGCAACGCCATCATGAAGAAGCTCCTGCATGGCCCGACGATCCGCCTGCGCAAAGAGGCGCAGACCGCCGATTCCTATTACTACACCGGTGCCGCGCGCTACCTGTTCGGCATCGACATGTTCCCGCCGGGCACGCGCCATTCGTGCCATAAGCGCCTTTGCGACCAGGGGGAACCTTGCCCCATGGGACTCAAGGGCGCGATGAAAGACGCCTGCCAAGCGGGGAAGGGCCAGCGATGAGCCGGCCGTTCGTCATCGGCACCCGCGGCAGCGCGCTTGCCCTGTGGCAGGCGCATGCCGTGGAAGACGCCCTGCACCAGGCGGGCTTCCCGCCTGAAACCGAAATCCGCGTCATCTCGACGAAGGGCGACCGCATCCTGGATAAGCCCCTCGAGCAGATCGGCGACAAGGGCCTGTTCACGAAGGAGCTCGAGGCGGCACTCATCTCCGGCGAGGTGGATTGCTGCGTGCATTCCATGAAGGACGTGCCGGCCGAGCTGCCCGGTGGCTGCATCATCGGCGCCATGCTACCGCGCGCCGACGTGCGCGACGTGCTCGTGTGCGGGCCGCGATTGGAAGGCGTCACCGCCTTGGCCGACGTTCCCGAGGGGGCGCGTCTGGGAACGGGGTCGCTGCGCCGCGTCGCCCAGTTGCGAGCGGGCTTTCCCCAGGTGGTGCCGCAGCCCATCCGCGGCAACGTGGACACGCGCCTCGCGAAGGCGAACGGCGACGATTATGAGGGCGCCATCTTGGCGGCTGCAGGCGTGCTGCGCATGGGCGCGGGCGACGCCATCGCCGCGTTCCTGCCGGTCGACCAGATGATTCCGGCCGTTGGCCAGGGCGCCGTCGGCATCGAGGTGCGCGCGGAAGACGGTCGCGCGCAGCAGGCATGCGCGGCAGTGAACGACGCCGCGACCTTCGCCTGCGTGGCGGCCGAGCGCCGCATCCTCGAATCGCTCGAGGGCGGCTGTCAGGTTCCGCTCGGCGCGCACATGCGCTACGAGGAAGGCGTGCTCGCATGCGATGCCGTGGTGCTGTCCCTCGATGGCAGCCGGGTCGCGCGGGTGTCCCGTCGCGTGGACACCGGTGCCGATGCGCTTGCGTTGGCCGACGAGGTGGTGCGCGAGCTGCTCGATAAGGGCGCCCGCGAGATCCTCGACGAGATCCGCACGGGTGATGCCTCGTGAGCAACGTGTGCGTGTACCTGGTGGGGTCCGGCCCCGGCGACCCGGGCCTCATGACCGTCCGCGGCGCCGAGCTTCTGGCGGCGGCGGACATCCTCATCTACGACTACCTGGCGGGCGAGACCTTCGCCGGCCGCGTGAAGCCCAGCGCGGAGCTTGTCTACGTGGGGAAGAAGGGTTTTTCCGCCCACGTGACGCAGCCCGAGATCAACGCGCTTCTGGTGCAGAAGGCCCACGAGCTCGAATCTCGAGGTGGCGGCTCCATCGTTCGCCTGAAGGGCGGCGACCCGTTCGTGTTCGGCCGCGGCGGCGAGGAGGCGCTCGCACTGGCCGCCGAGGGCATCCCCTTCGAAGTGGTTCCCGGCGTGACGAGCGGCATCGCCGCCCCGGCCTATGCGGGCATCCCGGTGACGCACCGCGGGGTCGCGTCGTCGGTGACCTTCGTCACGGGGCACGAGGACCCCACGAAGAACGTATCCGCGCTCGATTGGGATGCGCTTGCGAAGTTGTCGCAGGTGGGAGGCACCATCTGCTTCTACATGGGCATGCGCAACCTCGAGCTCATCGCCAGGCAGTTGAAGGACAGGGGCGTGTCCCCGGACACGCCGGTCGCGCTCGTGCGCTGGGGCACGACGAACGCCCAGCAGACGCTCGTCGCGTGCTTGGACGACGTTGCCCAGCGCGCGCGGGAAGCGAGTTTCGGGGCGCCGGCCATCATCTTGGTGGGCCCGGTCGCCGGGCTGCGCGACCAGATGCGCTGGTTCGAGGACCGGCCGCTCTTCGGCCGCACCATCGTGGTGACGCGTTCCCGTTCGCAGGCGAGCACGTTCAGCACGCAGCTTTCCGGCTTGGGTGCGAACGTCGTGGAATTCCCGACCATCGAGTTCGCCGAACCCGATGACTTCGGCCCGCTCGATGCGGCCATCGCGCACATCGAGCGCTACGACTGGGTCGTGTTCACGAGCGTGAACGGGGTCGATGCGTTCTTCGGGCGGCTTGCCGCCTTTGCACGCGGGGATGTCCCCTGCGACGCATCGGCAGTGCCGGCTGCAACCGCGCGATGCTTGCGTGGGGATGCCCGTGCCTTGGCGGATGCGCGCGTCGCGGCCATCGGCCCGGCGACGGCGGCGCGCCTGCGGGACTACGGCATCATCGCGGATGCGATTCCCGGGCAGTACCGCGGCGAAGCGGTGTTCGACGCCATCGCAACCGAATCGAAGCGCTGCGGCATCGACCTGAGCGCCGCGCATGTGCTCATCGCGCGGGCGCAGGTGGCGCGCGATACCCTGCCGGACCTGCTGCGTGCGGCTGGCGCGCAGGTGGATGTGGCGCCGGCGTACCAGACGGTGCAGCCGGTGGCGGAGAAGGCGAACGACCTGGTCGCGATGCTGGAAGCCGGCGATGTGGACGCCATCACGTTCACCTCGTCTTCCACGGCCCGCAACCTCATGGCGATGCTGGACGGCAGCGAAGACGTGCTGCGACGCACGCAGCTGTTCTCCATCGGGCCCATCACGACGAAGACGCTCGTGGATGCCGGCTTTGAGGTGACGGCCGAGGCGGAGGAATACACGATTCCCGGGCTGGTGGAGACGTTGGTGGCGGCTTTCGGCCGCCGATAAAGGAGACACACCTGTCACGGGGACGATCCCCGCGACAGGTTGCGCGCGATAATCACGGGGCTGTCCCCGCGATAGGTGGATAAAGGAGACATGGATGATTGGAATCTCGAAACTCTACTGCGGTGCGGTGGAACCGTCCGACGTGCTGCGCTACAAGCGCCGCTCGAAGGAGCTGCCCAGCGGCCTGCTGCAGTTCTCGAAGGACAAGAAGCCCGTGGTGGTGTGGAACTGCACGCGCACGTGCAACCTGAAGTGCGCGCATTGCTACGCGCTTTCCGACGCGCACAAGTACCCGCAGCTTTCCACCGAAGAAGCCAAGGCCATGATCGACGACCTTGCGGCGTTCGGCGCGCCGGTGCTGCTGTTTTCCGGCGGCGAGCCCTGCCTGCGCGAGGACCTCACCGAGCTCATGCACTACGCGAAGGACGCGGGCATGCGCGTGGTCATCTCCACCAACGGTACGCTCATCACGCCCGAGCTTGCCCGCGAGTTCGCGAGCGTCGGCTTATCGTACGTGGGCGTGTCCTTCGACGGCGACCGCGCCACGCACGACCAGTTCCGCGGCGTGCCCGGCAGCTTCGACCTGGCCCTCCAGGGACTGAAGAACGCCCAGGACGCGGGCATCAAGGTGGGCCTGCGCTTCACGATCAACAAGCGCAACTGGCGCGAGATCGACGACGTGTTCGCCCTGATGCGCGAGAACAACATCAACCGCGCCTGCTTCTACCACCTGGTGTACACGGGCCGTGGCTCCGAGATGATGGATGAGGACCTCACCCACGAGGAGACGCGCGAATGCGTGCGTCGCATCATGGACCTCACGAAGGCCTGGTTCGACGAGGGCGGCACGCCCGAGATCCTCACCGTGGATAACCACGCGGATGCGCCGTTCATCTACATGGAGCTGCTGAAGGAAGACCCCGAGCGCGCCAAGAAGGTACTGCAGCTGCTGCAGTGGAACCAGGGCAATTCCACCGGCAACGGCATCTCGTGCGTGAGCTGGGACGGCGAGGTCTACGCCGACCAGTTCTGGCGCCATTTCAGCTTCGGCAACGTGAAGGACCGCCCGTTCAGCGAGATCTGGACCGACGTGAGCCGCACCACCGAGGCGAGCGAGCTCATGTACCGCCTGAAGGACAAGCGCCCGTTCGTGAAGGGCCGCTGCAAGGAGTGCCGCTTCCTGGATTTGTGCGGCGGCAACTTCCGCGTGCGCGCCGAAGCGGCGACCGGCGACTTGTGGGCGCCCGACCCGGCGTGCTACCTCACGGACGAGGAGATTTTCGGCGAGCCGATTTCCAGGGTGGAGCCCGCGAACGAAGAGTAAATGCCGCGACGGGGCTGCCCGGTCACGCAACATTTGAGCGGGCCCGCCCGCCAATCGCTGAGGAGGATTGTTATGGAATATGGGAAGTTTCCGGCCTACCGCCCGCGCCGCATGAGGAATGGGGAGGTGCCGCGGCAGTTCATCCGCGAGACGGAGCTGTCGGTGCGCGACTTCATCTACCCAATGTTCGTGAAGGCGGGCGAGGGGATGCGCGACGAGGTTCCCTCGATGCCCGGGGTGTACCAGGTCACGCTCGACCTGCTGATGCCCGAGATCGACGAGCTGCTGGCCTGCGGCGTGAAGAGCGTGCTGCTGTTTGGCCTGCCCGAGCACAAGGATGCGCTGGGCAGCGAAGGCTACGATGACCACGGCATCGTGCAGGAAGCGTGCCGCATCATCCGCGCGCAAGCACCCCAGATGTACGTGATTACCGATGTGTGCCTGTGCGAATACACCGACCACGGCCACTGCGGACCCCTCGACGAAGAGGGCAACGTCATGAACGACGCCGCGCTCGAGCTGCTCGCGCGCGAGGCCGTGAGCCATGCCCGCGCGGGCGCGCACATGGTGGCGCCGTCCGACATGATGGATGGGCGCATCGGCTACATCCGCGCCGCGCTCGACGAGGCCGGCTTCAAGGACGTGCCCATCATGGCGTACTCCACCAAGTATGCGAGCGGGTTCTACGGCCCGTTCCGTGACGCGGCCGATTCCGCGCCGGCGTTCGGCGACCGCCGCGCCTACCAGATGGACCCGGCCAATGCCGAAGAGGGTGTGCGCGAGGCGGCCTACGACATCGCCGAGGGCGCCGACATGGTGATGGTGAAGCCCGCGCTCTCGTACCTGGATGTCATCCGCCGCGTGAAGGCCGAGCTCAAGTTCCCCACGGCGGCCTACAACGTCTCCGGCGAGTATTCCATGGTGAAGGCCGCAGCGGCCAACGGGTGGATCGACGAGCGCCGCGTGGTGCTCGAGTTGCTCACCTCCATCAAGCGCGCCGGCGCCGACATGATCATCACCTACCATGCCAAGGAAGCGGCACGTTGGCTGGCTGAGGTTGCTGAACAGGCATAACGGAAAACTGGCAAGACTGATAGTACACGATATAAACGGTAACGATTTAAATAGGAAGGGAATGGGGTAGCGGAAAGTAGGTCCGCATGAAGGTCGCAATTCGGTATTTCACACGCACCGGGCACACCAAGAAGCTCGTCGACGCCATTTCGGATGCCATCGGCGTGGAAGCTCTGGATATCTCGCATCCGATAACGGAACCGGTTGATATCCTGTTCCTGGGCAATTCGGTGTACGTGACGAAAACCGGACGTGACATGCGCCATTTCCTCCAGAAACTCGACCCGCAGCTGGTGGGCGAGGTTGTGAATATCAGCACAGCCGGTATCCTGGAGTCGAGCTACAAGTCGCTGTGCGGCTTGTGCGCGAAGTATGGAATCACGGTGTCCAAGAAGGAGTTCCACTGCCCGGGCGAGTTCAACGGCTTGCACAAGGGCAAGCCGGATGATGACGATGCGCGTCGCGCCGCCGCCTTCGCCGTGGATGTGGTGAATTCCTGGGAAGGATAGTGTTTGCAGGAAACTGCGGTAAAGAGCAGGGAATCGATACGGCGCTTCATCCTCATTGCCGTGGGGTTGGGGTGCATGCTCGCGTATAGCCGCGCGTTCGCCACGGGGTTCGCGGGAAACCTGCCCATGGCCGGACAGCCGGCGATGGACGACCTTTCCGCGGCGTGCTCCCTGGCGCGTGTGGCCGCCATCATCCTCATGGTGGTGGCAGGGTGCGTCTTCCGCGTTTCCATCGGCCGCCTCGTGCTCACGTTGTGCGGCGTGGCGATGGCGATATCGGCCTTCGCGCTTTCCGGCGATGTCACGGTGGCGGAAGGCATGCCGTTTGCCCTGCTCGCCGGCGTGTCGAGCGGCATCGTCATGCTCGCTATGTTCATGCTGCTCTCGCGTCTGGACATTCGCGACATCGTGGTGTCGTCTTTGGGCGGCCTGCTTGCGGGCGGCGCGTTCATCGGCGGGCTCATGCGCCTCGATGCGCTGCCTGCGTTGGCGATCCTCATCGCGTCCGGGCTGTTCTCGGCCCTGTTCTTCCTTGCGGTGGACCCGCGCCTGGAATCCTGCAAGGCCGATGGCCTGCCCAGCGGCAAGCAGCTCTCGACCTTCCCCTGGTTCGCCACTGTCGCCTTCATCGTGGGCTGCGTCGTGTCCTCCCTGTTCTACGGCGCGTTCACCACGCTGGGCTGGGATGTGTCGGGCCAGGTGAACTACCCCCTGTTCGGGGTGTCCATCGTGCTCGTGCTGGGCGTCACCTCATACATCGTGCTGCAAGGCGAAGAGGCTGTGGGCGCCGCGTGGGTCCCGCTGTTCACGGTGATCCTGCTGTCCATGGTGCTCGCGTGCTTCAACAATGCAGAGCTTGCACCGAGTGTCGCGGCCCTGCTTATGGCATCCGTGTTCTGCTACCACTTCCTGCGCTGGATGGTGCTTCCGGCGCTCATCTCGTTTTCCGGCGTGCCGCGCATGCTTTCGTGCGGCATCGTGCTCGTGCTCACCAGCAGCTTCTTCGGCGTGGGGTGGGGCGCGTCCACCGCGGCGATGCTGCCCGCGGGCCTGCGCGAGCAGGGCGGGTTCGTCGCCTTCATCGCGCTCATGCTCCTGGTGGTGCTGGCGGCGGCGTTATGGGTGAACCGCGCGCGCTTGGAAAGCGAGCGGATGCAACGAGAATCGTTGGCCATGGAGCTCGATTCGACGGCCTCCCAGCTGAAAGCCGCGCACGAGCGGCTCGAGCAGCTTGCGAGCCAGGTCGAGCTTGCCCCGGAGCCGACGCCGGCATCCCTGGAAGACCGCTGCGCCGACTTGGCGGCGCGTTTCGGGCTCACGGCGCGTGAGGAGGAGATTTTCCTCCTGACAGCGCGCGGCCATTCTTCCACGTTCATCGCGGAGCAGCTGTTCATCTCCGCGAGCACGGTGCGCTTCCACCAGCAGAACATCTACCGCAAATTCGACATCCATTCCCGTCAGGACCTGTTGGCCCTGGTGAATGATGAGGAGGCTTCATGATGGAGACGACGATGCATCCGGGTCATCCCGGCGGGCACCCGGGCGGACATCCCGGCGGGCACCCAGGTGGGCACCCGGGTGGGGCGAAGCGTCCCGGTTCGGGGGCTGCCGCGCAGGCATTCGAGGCACGCACCGGCATCAAGCCGCCGCGCATCGTGGCATGGGAGATCACGCGTAGCTGCAACCTCGCGTGCGCTCACTGCCGCGCCGCCGCGCATTGCGAGCCATATCCCGGCGAGCTCTCGCTCGACGAATGCAAGAAGCTCATGGACGATATCGCGTCCATCACCGATCCCATCCTCATCCTCACCGGCGGCGAGCCGCTGATGCGCCAGGACATCTGGGAGATCATCGATTATGCCCATGAGCTGGGCATGCGTCCGGTCATTGGCACGAACGGCACACTCATCGACGACGAGATGGCCGCGAAGATCGCCGCGCATGGCATCCCCCGCGTTTCGGTGTCGCTGGATTTCCCGGATGCTGCCGGCCAGGATGCGTTCCGCGGCAAGGAGGGCGCCTTCGAGGAAACGCTCGCCGGCATGCGCCATCTGCGCGCCCACGGCGTGGGCGTCCAGGTGAACACGACGGTCACCAAGATGAACAACCACCTGGTGCAGGAGATCCACGACTTGGCGATGGCCGAGGATGCGGCGGCGTTCCACCCGTTCCTGCTCGTGCCCACCGGCCGCGGCGAGGACCTCGTGGACGTGGAACTCACGCCCGAAGAATACGAAGAGGTGCTCACCTGGGCCTATCACTGCCAGAAGACGAGTCCTATGCATTTCAAGCCAACCGACGCTCCACAGTACTACCGTATCATGCGGCAATTGGCGGCGGCCGAGGGCGTGAAGGTGACACCGCAGACCCATGGCATGGAGGCCATGA
Organism: Coriobacteriia bacterium; assembly: GCA_030525445.1. GTDB lineage: Bacteria > Actinomycetota > Coriobacteriia > Coriobacteriales > Eggerthellaceae > UMGS1519. The sequence goes on from JAUNEQ010000013.1 coordinate 21,019, forward strand.
CGCGTGGGTGCCTCGGAGGCATCAGCTTCGTGTTCATCAGCCACGTGGGCGACGTGCAGCCCTGTGGGTATTTCGACATGCAGCTGGGCAACGTGAAGGAGACCCCGTTCCCCGAGATTTGGGAGAAGTCGCCCGTGTTCAACGATTTGCGCGACTATTCCAAGCTCAAGGGAAAGTGCGGTGCGTGCGAGTACAAGGGCGTGTGCGGCGGATGCCGTGCGCGTGCGCTCGCGGCCACGGGCGACTACCTGGCTCAGGAGCCGTATTGCGCCTACATCCCGCCGAAGTGGGCGAAGATGCAGGCCGCTGCGCAGGGTGCCCAGGAGGCGTAACCGGTGGAGGCGTTGCGCGAGCGGGTGCTCGACCTCATCCAGAGCGGGTTTCCGCTGGAAAGCGACCCGTATGGCGTGATCGCGGCGCAGTTGGGCGCTACGCGCGACGACGTGCTCGATGTCGTTGCCGCGCTGCGTGCCGATGGGTCCATCCGGCGCCTGGGGGCGTCGTTCGCCTCTAAGAAGCTCGGGTATTCCTCCACGCTGTGCGCGCTTGCCGTGCCCGGCGGCCCGCAGGAGGTTGACCGCGTGGCGGCAATCGTGAACGCGGTGCCGAATGTCACGCACAACTACCTGCGCACGAATCGCTACAACCTGTGGTTCACGATCATCGCGCGCGGACCAGAGGAGGTTGCGCGCATCCTTTCCCGCATCGAGGAAGAGTCCGGCTGCCCGGATGCCCTGAACCTTCCCGCGACCGCGCTCTACAAGATCAAGGTCGACTTCGGCGAGATGAAGCGCCGCCCCCTTGTCACCCCGAGCGAGCGAACCGAGCCGAGGGACCTTCCCCCGGCGCGCCCTTTCGACGCCGACGACCCCTTCGACGTGGCGCTCGTGCGCTGGGCGCAGGAGGACATCGCGGGTTTTGGCGAGGCGGTCGACGCGGATCCCTTCACCACAGCGGCGGCCTTCATCGCCGCGGAAACCGGCGACAGCACCGTCGACGAGGCCTGCGTCATCGCGCGCTTGCGAGAGCTGAAGCAGGGCAAGGTCATCCGCCGGTTCGGCGCGTTGGTGGCGCATCGCAAGATGGGCTATGCGTTCAACGGCATGACGGTGTGGGATGTGCCGGCCGAACGTGCCGACGAGGTGGGGAAGGCGTTTGCCGCGCAGCCGTTCGTGTCGCACTGCTATGCCCGTCCGCGCAGCGGGGCGTGGCCGTTCAACCTGTACGCCATGGTGCACGCCACGACTCAGGAAGAGCTCGACGAGCGCGTCGCCACGTTGGAGGCATCCTGCGGCATGCAAGCCCAGGTCCTTGTCTCCACGCGCGAGTACAAGAAAACATCGATGCGCTACTTCACCGAGTAGCGAAGCGGCGCCCAGCGGCATCTTGTCCCATTTGCCGCGGGGAGGTGCGATAATGCTTGAAGAAGATACCGCTCCGTTCTCAGACGGGAGATTCGCATGTTGAATCACAACAGGTCCGAAAACGATTTCGCGCAGGCGCGGCAGGCCATTCCCGGTGGCGTGAACTCGCCGGTGCGCGCGTTTGGCAAGGTGGGATGCGACCCTGTGTTCTACGACCGCGCGCGCGGAAGCCACGTGTGGGACGTCGACGGCAACGAGTACATCGACTTCATCGGCAGCTGGGGTCCCATGATCTTGGGCCATGGCGATGCCGACGTGCTGAATGCCGTCCGTGCGCAGCTCGACAAGGGCGTGTCGTTCGGCGCTCCCTGCGAGGCGGAGATCCGGCTTGCCCAGATGATCTGCGAGATCGTTCCGAACGCCGAGCGGGCCCGCATGGTTTCCAGCGGCACCGAGGCCACGATGACGGCCATCCGCCTGGCGCGCGGTTGCACCGCGCGCGACAAGTTCGTGAAGTTCGAGGGCAACTACCACGGGCACAGCGACTCGCTGCTGGTGGCGGCGGGCAGCGGCGTGGCCACGTTGGGCATTCCGGACACGCCGGGCGTCACGGCGGGGACGGCGGCGGACACGCTCGTGGTGCCCTATAACGACCTCGATGCGGTGCGCGCGACGTTTGCCCAGGCGGGCAGCGAGATCGCCGCTATCATCGTCGAGCCCATCGCCGGCAACATGGGCGTGGTGCCCCCGGCCGAGGGTTTCCTTCAGGGCTTGCGCGACATATGTGATGAGTACGGCGCCATCCTCATCTTCGACGAGGTGATCTCCGGGTTCCGCGCGGCGCTCGGCGGGGCGCAGGAACTCTATGGCATCCGCGCCGACCTGTGCACGTACGGCAAGATCATCGGCGGCGGCTTCCCCGTGGGCTGCGTTGCCGGCCGCGCCGACCTCATGGAGCAGCTCGCCCCCACGGGCCCCGTGTACCAGGCGGGCACGCTTTCCGGCAACCCGGTGGCCATGGAGGCGGGCATCGCGACGCTGAAGAAGCTGCAGCAGCCCGGCGTGTACGACGAGCTCGCGCGTAAGGGCGCGCTGCTCGCCCAGGTGCTGCGCGATGCCGTGGCCGATGCGGGCATCGCCGCCTGCGTGAACCAGGTGGGTTCGCTCGCTACGCTGTTCTTCAACCCGGGTCCGGTGAACCGCTGGGAAGACGCGGCCGCCTGCGACACCGACGCCTTCGCGCGCTATTTCCGCCAGATGCTCGATGCCGGGTTCCTCATCGCGCCCAGCCAGTTCGAGGCCCTGTTCATCGGCCTGGCCCACACCGACGCCGAGATCGAGCGCTTCGGCGAGGCGGCGCGAAAGGCGTTGCAAGCCCTGTAAGCGTGGGACGCCCAGGCTTCGGGGGAATTGACATCCCGCCGGTCTTTCGGGTGCAAGAATCCACATGAAAACGTGCCGTTGGCGGATTGTCCCCAACGGCGCGTTTGCTTTCGGGGCTGTCCAAGCCGGCAAACACCCGCTATACTCTTTTGGCCCCCGTCGTCTAGCGGCCAAGGACGCCGGACGTTCAATCCGGTAACGGTGGTTCGAATCCGCCCTGGGGCACCATCTGCTTGCAACGCCGTTCTTGCGAACGGCGTTTCTCGTTCCTTCCCCGCGCCGTCTTATGCGAGGATCATGTTACTGCGGGCGAGCAATGGTCGTCTGCGTCGAAAGCTCCTTGGTGTAGTGGGCGGGCAAGCTGCATGTGGAAGAAGGAAGCATCATGAATCTGCCCGACAACGTCACCCCGGAGATCCTCGCCAAGGCCAAGGCGTGCAAGACGCCCGAAGAGCTGATCGCCCTTGCCAAGGAGGAAGGCTATGGGCTTTCCGACGACCAGCTGGAGGGCGTTTCCGGTGGTTGGATTGAGACATGCAACGACGAAACGGACGAATACGACGTGCACGACCCGGATTATTGCAAATCTCATTGGGTGAGGGGATAGCCGCATACGCCTGAACGGAAGGCGTACGTTGCTTTTTTGGAAGACGTTACACCGTCTCCAGGGGTGTCCCATGTGCTGCGGTGCGTTCCGTCCCCGGGCATTCCGCATTCGTGTTACCCTGCTTGGGGAGAATATCGGGCGCATATGCGATTCGGACGGGGAGAGGCCATGGAGCTTTTGGCGCCGGCGGGTGGACCGGAACAACTCGATTACGCCATTCGTTTTGGCGCGGATGCAGTGTATCTGGGCGTCGAGCGGTTCGGCATGCGCGCCCGGGCGACCAACTTCGCGCTTTCCGACCTTCCCGGCGTCGTGCAAAACGCCCATGAGCGCGGCGTGAAGGTGCATCTGGCTTGCAATGTCGTGATGCATCAGGAAGATATCGAAGGGCTCCCCGATTTTCTGGAACAGGTGGCATCTGCGCAGGTGGATGCCCTCATCATCGGCGACATGGGAGCAGCCCTGCTCGCACGGCAATACGCTCCCGACGTGGATATCCACGTGAGCACGCAGGCGAGCGTGAGCAACGCCGAAGCCGCGAAGGCATGGCAGCAGCTGGGAGCGACCCGCGTCGTCGCCGCCCGCGAGATGTCGCTTGCCGAGCTTGCCGAAATGAAGCGCAAGATGCCGGCGGGAATGGAGCTCGAGGCCTTCGCCCACGGCGCGATGTGCATGGCGTATTCGGGCCGCTGCCTCATCAGCGATTTCCTGGCGAAAGGCCGCAGCGGCGTGCGGGGTAACTGCGCGCAGTCATGCCGCTGGCAATATGCCCTCGTGGAGAAGTGGGACCCCGACACCTACCATCCCATCGAGGAGGATGGCCGCGGCACCTACATCCTGAACGCCGAGGACCTGTGCATGCTCCCGCATCTGGATGACCTTGCCGCGGCAGGCGTGGATTCCATCAAGATCGAGGGGCGAAACAAGAAGGCCTATTACGTTGCCTGCGTCGTGAACGCGTACCGGCAGGTGCTCGACGGCGCCGACCCTGCGCCGTTCTTGCGCGAGCTCGACATGGTGTCGCATCGCCCGTATTCCACGGGCTTCTATTACGGCCCCGCGCACCAGACCTCCGAGGCGCTCATGTATGTGCGGAAGTCCGATTGGGCGGCCGAGGTACTCTCGTGCGAACCCGAAGGCGACGCGTACCGCATCGAGTTCCGCTGCCGGTCGCGCTTCGACCTGGATAGGGAGTTCGAGCTGGTGTCGCCAAATGGCCCCACGCGGTCTTTGCGCATGTGGGGGCTCATCCACATTCCCGTGAGCCGGCTCGAGACGAAAGCGTTCGGACCCACGGCCGAACGCCTCTACCGCGAGGCGCAGCCGTATCCGGTGGAGGAAGCGGAACACCCCGGCGAGCGCTACTATGCCATGGTAGACATCCCGGTTGCCCGCGGCGACATCATCCGCATGCTGCGTTGATTTCGGGTTCCCATCTTTTCCAGGCGGGCGAAGCACCCACGTTGATTCCGGGCGAGCGAAGCGAGCCGAGGAACCTCCCGCAAAGCCGCATTCGCTTCCAATGAACGAAGAGGGATTGTCTTTGGCTCGAGCGATCATCGACGCGCGCGAGTTCGCGCCGGGGCTCGCTGGGCTGCGGTTCGCCCCTGCATGCACGCAAGCTCGCGCCGGGCCTTGCCGACCGATGGCACAGAACCGGCAGCGTGCTGGGCACGGAGCCGGTTTCGTGCC
>JAUNEQ010000106.1 GCA_030525445.1 Coriobacteriia bacterium
GCCCCATGAAGGTGCCGGTATCGCCCTTGTCGAGCAGGAACGCCAGCGGATACACGCCCGGCTGCCCGCCGAAGTTGCCGATGGTCATCAGCGCGGCCTCATGGTAGCCGATGCAGAACGACGGGTCCTTGATGTGGGTGACGTAGCCGAACACCACGGGCGAGACCATGTCCATGCCCTGGGGCAGGGCGTTCGCCAGCGCCGCCGGGTCGGTGATGTACGCGAAGTACAGGCCCTCTTCGTCTCCCATGACGATGGGGTTGCCCTTGAAATACTCAATCTCCTCGGGAGACTTCTTCCAATTAATCTGTGCCATGGCACATCCTTTCTCGAATAACCGGCGCGGCAGGCGCCGGCAATGGCGGAATACCGGGTGGGCCGTCGAGGCGGCCCACCTTCCTACCGGGCGTTCACCGCCTTCGTGAGCTGCGGCAGCACCTCGTACAGGTCGCCGATGATCGCGTAGTCGGCCGCGTTGAAGATCGGGGCGTTCGTATCGGCGTTAATGGCGGCGATAACCTTCGCGCCGCGGATTCCGGCAACATGTTGCACCTGCCCGGAGATGCCGACGGCGAGATACAGGTCGGGCGTGATGCTCAGGCCCGACAACCCAATGTATTGCTCGGGCGCCAGCCAGTGCCGCTCCTCCACCAGGGCGCGCGAGCATCCGATGCCCGCCCCCATGGCTTCGGCCACGTTGTCGGCCAAGGCCAGGTCATCCTTCTGCTTGAAGCCCATACCCACGCCGACGACGACCTTCGCCTCCTTCAAGTTGATGCCCGTCTTCTGGATGGGCTGCTCGTCGACGAGTTCGATGCGCTCGTCACGGTCGATGGCAACGGCCTCGACGGGAGCTTCGCCCGATGCGGCTTCGCCCACGCCCGCCGGCACGGTGAGCACCGCCGGGAACGGCAACGCGATTTCCTCGACCACCGTGCCGCCATAGAGGTTGCGGGTTGCCACGACCCCGTCGCCGGCAAGGTCGACCGACGATATGTCGCTCGCCATCGCACAATCGAGGTGGGCAGCCACGCGGGCGGCCAAATCGCGCCCTTGGGCACTCGCGCCCACGAGGAACAGGTCAGCCAGGCGTTCCTTCAGAAGCGCCGCGATGCCCACGGCGTTCCCCTCTATCGGGCGCATGGCGTTCTCCAGCAACACCACGCTGTTCGCCCCGCAATCCTTCAGCGCCTCGGCGTCGGCCGGGGTGAACGCAAGGCAATGCGTCTCAGCTGCGAGCATGTTTCCCAAACCCACCAGCTCGATGCTGGCAGCAGGGCTGTCGGCGCAAACGAATGCCACGCTCATCACAGCACCCCTTCCTTTCGCAGCGCGCCCACGAGTTCACGGGCGGCCAAGCCGACGTCCTCTTCGGCGATCACGATGTGCTTGCGCTCCATCGAGAAGCCCTTCAGCGATTGGCGCTTCGCCAACCCGGCAGCTTCCACGCCCAAATCTGCGAGCTCGATGTGCTCCTTCGGCTTCTTGTTCGCGGCCATGATGGCTTTCAGGCCGGCGGGACGCGGCTCGAAGCCCTCTTGCAACACGCAGATAACCGCCGGGCATTTCACCCGCACCGTCTGGATGGTGTCTTCGAGTTTGCGCGTGGCGACGATGGAATCGCCATCCACCTCGAAGCTCAAGACCGAACTGACCTGCGGCCACCCCAGTTCCACGCCCAAACGCGGCCCGACCTGACGGGCATAGGTATCGCTTGCCCCCTCGGCGCAGAACGCGACCGCCACGTCATCGATTCTCGCGATAGCCGCGGCAAGCGCCTTCGCCGTCGCCCGTCCATCCGATTCAGCCGCATCGGGCGATGTCACCCAGTAGCCGACTTCCGGCCCCCGCGAGAGCGCGTCTTTCAACGACTTCTCGGCCTCTTCGGTGCCGTACGTCAGCGCCACCGGCGTGAATTCCGCATGCGACTCGGAAAGCCGTGTTGCCGCCTCGATGGCGCTGCGGTCGAAGAGGCTGATCTTCCCATGGGCCTTGCCGAGGTCGACGGAAAGGTCGCTGCCGATGCGGATCTCATCTTCGTCGAGCACCCATTTGTAACAGGCCACTGCTATCGGCATCGCTTCCTCCTCTCGAACCATTCTGCAATCGTGCGGTTATGCTTGGCCGTTCTTCCAGCCCGGCTTCACGCCATAGGTCTCCATCAGGAAATCGCGGTGCAGGTCGCCCGGCATCTCGGCGAGTTCGAGCTGCAGCGACGACGCGTACATCGGGCCGATGATGGCCGGCGTGGTGTAGCCGATGCCGCCATGGAGCACCGCCGCGTCGTGCGCGGTCTTGTTGGTGCCCTCGGTGACGAATGCCTTCGCGGCGCAACCCAGGCGGTAGCACTCGAGGCCGCGGCCCTCATCCCACAGGCGCACACAGTTGTAGATGAGCGAACGGTTGATCTCGTTGCGGATGGCCATGTCGGCAAGCTTGTGGCTCACGCTTTGCAGCGCGGTGAGCGGGCGGCCGTACCGGGTGCGCTGCGAGGTGAAGCCAAAGGCCATCTTGAAGCAGCCGAGGCTCATCGCCAGGCCCGAAAGCGCCAGCTGGCTGAAGCTCAGGCCGAACCAGTAATAGCCGGTTCCGTTGTCGTCGATGCGGTTCTCGTCGGGCACGAACACGTCGTTCATCACGACCGAGCCCCAGTCGGAGCAGTCGGGAACGAGCTTCTTCTCTTGCTGGCCGGTGACCAGGCCCTCGGAACCCTTCTCGATGAGGTAAACATGGTCGAACATGCTGTGGCCCTCTTCGGGGCGTCCGAAGACGACCTTGAGGTCGGCGATATCGGCGTTGGTGGAGAGCACCTTCGTGCCGTTGAGCTTCCAACCGCCTTCGACCTTCTCTTCCTTCAGGCCCCACTCGGGGAAGTTGCCCATGCCGGCCGGGTCGGTGACCGAACCGCACAGCAGCAGCTCGCCCGAGGCAATGCGCGGCAGGTACTTCGTCTTGATCTCGTCGGAACCCCAGAACAGGATGGGCAGGATGCCCAGGCAGTGGCCGGTGAGCGTGCCCATCAGCGGGAAGCTGTTCAGCGCGAGGTTCTCGGCGATGAGGAACAGCGTGGTGAAGTCGTAGCCCATGCCGCCGTATTCCTCGGGGATGGTGGCGCCGACATATCCCTGCTCTGCCATCGCGCTCCACAGCTCGCGCGACACCTTGCCCGTGGCGCGGCACTCGGCCGCCAGTTCTTGGATCTTGGAGTTCTGGCAGAACTCGTTCACCGATTGGACGATGAGCTTCTGGTCTTCAGTAAGGAAATAACTCATGACGTTCCTTCCTTTCTCGTGTCGGGGCCACCATTGCCCCTTCTTGATGCCCATCATGAAAGCTCGAGGTCAATCGGCATATTCCTTTTGAGGTTTGATTTTTCGGAACCGGGGTGCAACCAAAAGTTATAGGGAATTTCGATGGGTCTAACCTTGCGGTTGCATTTGACGGAACAGCCCTCGTCTCGGAAAATTAAACGGTAACGGGAGCTTCATTCATCAGGGGGTTGAGAGCGCAAAGGGGGTCCGATATGGCACGCACGATAGAACCGCATTCGCCGATAACGGTTGCCGTCGCCACCATCGGGCTCGCCTCGTTCATGCTCTGGGGCTTCCTGTTCCTCTTCATCGTGAGCGCGCAGCAAGGGGCTGCAACCGCGGTGTTCGCCGACCGCCTGGTCTTCTCGGTGGGATACGTCGCCGTCCTGCTCTTCGCGGCATTCTTCGCGCACGTCGTGGTTCCCCTGAAGGCCGAGCGGAACCTGCCGTTTCTCGTGCTTGCCATCGTGGGCATCATCGGGGCGGGGTTCGCCAGCCTGGCGCCGGGCGTCACCTTGTACCTCGAGATAACCGGCGCGCTCGTGGCCGGCTTGGAATACGGCTGGCAGCTAGTGTACTGGAGCGAGCTGTTCGGCTACGTGAAATCGCGCTGCGCGGCATTCTGCTTCGCCTGCTCGTTCGTCGTGGTGGCTGTGGGCTGCCCCCTCCTGTTCCAGCTGCCGTATGTCGCCCAGGTGGTCATCACCTGCATCTTGGCGGTGACGTCCCCCTGCTGTTTCGCCATCGGCGCCCGCATCATCACCGGGCTCGACACGTACAAGAGCTCCGACAGGCGCATCAAGAAGGTGAAGGTCCGCGAGATGCGGCCCCGCCCGCCCTGGGTCGCCTCCGAGGTGTTCGCCATCATCAAGCAGCCGCTCCTCACGGCGATGCTCTACAGCTTCATCTTCTCGATGGTCGACATCGAATATGGACAGCTCGGCTTCTGGGCGCTCGGTTTCGGCCTGCTCGGCATCTACCTGCTTGTCGTCATCCACTTCTTCTCGCATCGTGATGTGGTGCGATTCACGTACCGCGTGTCGCTGCTCGGCATGGCGCTCGGGCTCATCGTGTTGCCCTACAACACGCAGGCAGGTGACATCCTCGTTGCGTTCTCCTACTGCACCTCGCTCGTCCTCATCATCATCACGCTATGCGAGATCGCCTATCGCTTCGAGACCTCGGTCGTCGGCCTCTCGGGATTCGCGTTCGGCGGAGCGCTCACGGCTTCCGTCGTAGGCAAGTTGGTCGGTGCGCTCGTCGTCGGTCAAATCGCACACTACGACCCCGTCACCACGTTGCTCGCCTCGATTGCGCTGGCGATGCTCGTGGCCTACGTGGTGTTCGGCCGCGCCGACGGCGGTTTCGTCTTCGAGTTCACGCTCGACGATGCCCCGACCGGCGACTCGAACGAAGCGGCGCCCTTCGACGACGAGGCGCGCCGTCGAGACCCCCACGACGTCGAGGTGAGCCGCGCCATCTTGCAGGAGGCCGTGAATCGCCGCTGCGAAATCGTGGCCCAGCAACACGGCCTGACGAACCGCGAGCGCGAGGTTCTCGAGCACATCATGCATGGCGATTCGATTCAGGAGGCGGCCGAGGCGCTGTACATATCGCCGGGCACCGTGAAGACCCACATCAACCACATCTACAAGAAAACCGGCGTCGACACCCGCAACGAGCTCAAGAAGCTCGTGAATTCCGCCCGGTAAACGGCAGGGGCTTCGCGCCGTTGCAGGCAGACAGGACCGCATGCTGATTGCACTGCATCGAATCGCCCGGCTCATTCAAAGGGCGCTGCAACCTCTTCGGCCGCAGCGCCCCAAAAGCCATGCATCAATCGATGTCTTACGCTTTATGCCTTCGGCTCCTCCCACCACATCATCGAGGACATGCCACCGGTCTGGCAGAGCTGCCCGTCCTGGTTGATGATCTTGTAGGCGAGGCTGATGATGCCGCGATCGGGCGGGTTGACAAATGCCCTGAGCGTTTGTCAACCGCCATTTGTTGCCGGGGCATTTCCGGCGAGTGAACTTGGCATTTCCCGGAACGTGGCGAAATAGAGCCGCAACAAAGGCCGAACAGAATCGAATGCGTCAGCTTCGATTTGAAAGGCCGGGTGGTTTACATGTACGACACCGGATCGACGGCGTTCATGATCGTGTGCACCATGTTGGTGGCGCTCATGACGCCAGGGCTCGCGTTCTTCTATGGAGGGCTTTCGCGCCGCAAGAACGTCGTGAACACGATGATGATGGTCATGGCGGTCATCGGCGTCGTGGGCGTGATGTGGGTGATCTGCGGATGGTCGTTCGCATACGGCGGCGACGGGTCGATTCCGTTCTTCGGCGGGTTTGACCAGCTGGGATGCCTCGCGGCAACGGGCGATATGATCGCGCAGGCCAGCAACGTGCCCGAAGGCGACACGTATCCCGCCATCATCGACATCGGATTCCAGATGGCATTCGCGATGATCACCTGTGCCATCATCACGGGCGCGGTGGCCGGGCGCATGAAGTTCGGCGCGATCATCCTGTTCATCGCCATTTGGGTAGCGGTAGTGTACGCTCCCCTCGCGCACATGGTCTGGGGCGGCGACGGCAGCTTCATCGGCGACACCATCGGGGCGCTCGACTTCGCGGGCGGCGATGTCGTGCACATCAGCTCGGGCGTCACGGGACTCGTCCTCTGCCTGATGCTCGGACGCCGACGCGAATTCGGCATGATGAGCTACCGCGCGCACAACGTGCCGTTCGTGGTGCTGGGCGCCACGCTGCTGTGGTTCGGCTGGTTCGGCTTCAACGCAGGGTCTGAATTCGCAGCCGACGGCATCGCGGCACTCGCGCTGCTGAACACCATCGCCGCATCCGCGGCGGGCTTGCTCTCGTGGATGATCGTCGAGCGCATCCGGGTGCGCAAACCCACGCTTGTGGGCGCTTGCACCGGTCTTGTGGCGGGTTTGGTCGCCATCACGCCCGCGGCCGGCTTCGTCGAGCCGTGGGCGGCCATCATCATGGGCGCCGTCACCGCGCCGTGCTGTTTCTTCGCCATCTCGTACGCCAAGCGGAAAATCGGCTATGACGACGCGCTCGACGCCTTCGGCTGCCACTCTGTGGGCGGCGTGGTGGGCGGCCTGCTCACCGGCGTGTTCTGCGTGCCCGAGCTCTCGTGGACCGATTTCGGCGGCCTGCTGTACACCGGCGATCCCGCGTTGCTCATCGCCCAGTTCCTGGGCATCCTCGTCACACTTGCCTTCGTCATCGCGGGCGGACTCGTCATCGGCACGGTCGTGAAGAAGGTCTACGACGGCAACCTGCGCGTGAGCAGGGAAGACGAAGCGCGTGGCCTGGACGTGGCCAGCCACGGCGAAAGCGCTTACCCGGCCTACCTGGGCATGGATTAGCGGAAGGGGAACCCATGAAACGAATCATCGCAATCGTCCGCCCCGAAAAGATGGAGCGGCTGAAGGAGGCCCTGTTCGCGGCAAACGTGTCGGGCATGACCATCGCTCAGGTGATGGGCTGCGGCAACCAGCATGGCTGGTCGGAATACTACCGTGGCACCGAGGTGCTGTTGAACATGGTGCCAAAGGTGAAGTTCGAGCTCGTCGTGGACGATGAGGCAACCGACAACCTGGTCGACTTGATCTGCGAGACGGCAGCTACCGGAGAGGTGGGCGACGGCAAGGTGTTCGTGAGCCCCGTCGAGGAGGTCATCCGCATCCGCACCCGCGAGCGCGGCGAGGACGCCATCTAACGCGCTCGGGGACTGGTGTCCGCCGTCGGTGTCATCCCGAGCGGAGCGCCGAAGGCGCGCAGCCGAGGGACCTCATGCCAGTGCGGAGCAGTCGCGACGGCGCCTGCGGCAAGCGCCGAGGGGGATCCTTCGACTCCGGCGCTTCGCGCCTGCGCTCAGGATGACAACGGGGTCGCACGTCCCGTGTC
>JAUNEQ010000276.1 GCA_030525445.1 Coriobacteriia bacterium
AAGGAGGATTCCACAGCAGCCGCAAGCAGCGCAAGCGCGACGAGGAGCTGCTCCGATATCGCCTGGATCCCGAGCGCATCTCGCCCGACGTCGTTTCCGGCACGCTCGATGACAACAACCTGCCGGGCAGCGGCCAACATTCCGAGCAGTGGCCCGATGACATGTCGGTGTGGGAGATGCCCGGCGTCGCCGACGCCGCATCCACGATGCGCTTCAAGGCGCCTGACGCCTGGAAGCCGCGCATCGTGGCGTTCTGCTGCCATTGGTGCACCTACACGGGCGCCGACTTGGCCGGCTTGAACCGTATGAACTACCCCGCCGACGTGCGCGTGCTGCGTGTACCGTGCTCGGGACGCATCAACCCGCAGTTCGTCATCGAGGCGCTGAACAAGGGCTGCGACGCCGTGCTCGTGTGCGGCTGCCACCCCGGCGACTGCCATTACGTTTCCGGCAACTACTACACGCGCCGCCGCATGATGATCTTCAAGCGCCTGCTGGAATTCGAGGGCCTCGAGCCCGAGCGCTTCCAGGTGCGCTGGATCTCCGGCGCCGAGGCGGGCAAGTTCCGCGACACCGTCACCGAAGTCTGCGAGCAAGTGCGCAAGCTCGGCCCGCTGCATAAAGACGAGGTGCCGTTCGTGCCTGCCGACCTCGCGAAAGGAGGTGACCGCTGATGACGATGGAGGAAGTACAGGCAACCTTGCAAGAACGCATCGCCAAGCTGCTCGAATCGGGTGAGGTCACCACGTTCCTCGCATGGGAAAACGGGCGGTTCCCCCGGCAGACCACCCCGCTGGTTCTCTCCGACGCAGCCGGTGCCTCGAAGGTGGCCTGGAACGAATACTGCGTGAACACGCTTTCGAAATACACCCGTGACCTGGCCTATCGCGGCCGCGTGGGCATCGTGGTGCGCGGGTGCGACGCGCGCGGCGTCATCCGCCTCATCAACGACAAGGAAATCAGCCGCGACGACGTCTACCTGCTGGGCGTGGGATGCCCCGGCATGAAGGATATGGAAGGCAACCCGCTCAAGAAGTGCACGCAGTGCCGCCACCAGAACCCGCCCGTCTACGACGAGTTCATCGGCGACCCGGTGGAAGACCATGTCCCCGAGAACCGCTTCGCGGAAGTGGAAGCCGTCGAGGCCATGAGCCAGCAGGAACGCGCCGCCTATTTCGAGCGCGTCTATTCAAAGTGCATCCGCTGCTACGCCTGCCGCGACGTGTGCCCCTGCTGCACCTGCCGCGAGTGCTTCGTGGACGCACGGCGCGAGAACTGGGTGGGCAAGCAGAACAACCTTCCCGAGAACCGCTTCTACGGCATCACGCGCGTGATGCACATCGGCGACCGCTGCATCGAGTGTGGCGAGTGCGAGCGCGTGTGCCCTATGGACCTGCCGCTGATGACGATGAACCGCAAGGTCATCCGCGACATGAACGAGCTCTTCGGCGAATTCGAGGCCGGCATGGAGATCGGCGAGCCCACCGAGAAGCTCATGACCTACAACACAAACGACCCCGAAGAATTCATGTAGGGGGTGGTGACGATGATTCTGCATAAGGGAAAGATCAACGCGGTGCTCGCCAACCTGGTGCAAGGCCGCGAGGTGTTCGTGCCCGCCATCGTGGACGGCGTGGCGAAGTTCGCCCGCTACGACAACGGCGTGGAGCCGGCGTTCGACCTGGCGAACACGCTGATGCCGCCGAAGGACCTGCTGTTCCCGCAAACCCAGAAGATGTATGCGTTCAGCCTGGGCGAGGACGGCAACTACCACATCGACGAGTACGACGACAGCGTGCCGCGCGCCATCGTGGGCA
>JAUNEQ010000107.1 GCA_030525445.1 Coriobacteriia bacterium
AAAGCGCATGGAGATGCCCCGGATGAGATAGCGGCTCACCCGGGGCATTCCAAAGTGCAAACGTGAGACGGCTTCCCCTGGGGTCATTGCCCCACCTCCAGGTCGAGATTGGGGCTAACCGGCGCTTGCGGGAGGTCCCTCGGCTCCGCGGCCAGCGCCCGCTCCGTTCGGGGTGAAACCGAAGGCGAACATGAGCTTCCGAGCGTTTGTCAACAATGATCTAAAAGAGAGTTCTACTGATTGTCGAGACGGGTCACTTTCAGATGATGCCCGGAAATGGAAAGTGCGATCTTGCCGTCGAGCAGGTCGAGCAGCTCGTGGCCGATCATGCCGTATCGCCAACCCTTCAAGAGCTCAGCATTGTCAAGATGACCGCGGGCGATTTCCTGCAGGGAATCGTGGTTTGCAAGCGTTTGGAATGCGATGTCGTTCTCTTTCGCGCGCTTGCGCACGAGCGCCATCATGAGGTCGACTTCATTGTCGACGTTGCGTTCGTTGCGTCCCTTGCAGGGACCTGTTGGCCATTCCTCTTTCGGCGCGTCGAGCCCCTTTGCGATGAGCCGCACGACGGTGCGCGCGTCTTCGGTCTTGAGCTTATCGCGGACGCCGCGAATCAGAAGAAGCTGGTCGATGGTGCGGGTCTCGCGCTTGCATGCCTCGACGATCTGCTCGTCGGTGAGCACCCATTTCCTGGGAAGGTCCAATGCGAGCGCGCGTTCCTCACGCCAGGCGGCAACCTCGCGCGCAGCGCTCATCTGGCGACGGGATAGCTGGTTTCCCTTCTTCAGCTTGATGTAGCGTTCACGCGGACGGGGCTCGTAGCGCGCCGGGTCGACGAGCGCCCTGAAGTCATCTTCGAGCCAATGGAGGCGGTTCTTGCTCTCGAGTTTCGCGACGAGATTGCGATACGTCTGCGGGAGGTAGATGACATCGTCGGCAGCGTATTGCAGCTGACTCTTCGAAAGGGGTCGGCGCGACCAATCGGTGAACGAGTCGAGTTTATCGAGCGTCACGCCGCATTCGGCATGGACGAGCGGTCCATAGCCGATTTGCTGCGTGTAACCGAGTATCGTCGCGGCGATTTGCGTATCGAAGATGGGCCACGGCATCACGCCGACCTCGTAATAGAGAATCTCGACGTCCTGGCGCCCCGAATGGACGATCTTCATCATAGATTCGGCTAACAGCAAATCCGAGAGGACGGAAAGGTCGTAGACTTCGAATGGGTCGATTAGCACAACCTCGTTCTCCGTGGCCATCTGAAGAAGGCAGAGGCGCGGGCGATACGTGTTTTCGCGGAGGAATTCGGTGTCGATGGCAAGGATCTTGCAATCCATGCTCCGTGAAACGAAATCTTCGAGCTCTTCTTGACAGCTTATATACAAGGTTAATCGCCACTCCGGTTTGAACGTATAATGGGCTCTATCATAGCAACATTAGGGGGCACTGTGAAAATCCTCATTTTGCACAATCAATCTTCAGGTTATCGCGACGGGGCGATTTACGACTTTCTCCGCGGTATCTCGACTCCCGAAAACGACATCACCCTCCGCTGCTTCGATAAGAATAACCCACGCCCCGAAAAACTCGCCGATGTGCGTGATTTCGACGTCGTCGTGGCAAGTGGTGGCGATGGCACCATCGCACGAGTCGGATATGAGATGCGCAACACGGGGATTCCCATTCTCCCCTTCCCTTCTGGTACCTCGAATGCCCTGGCGACGAACCTGTTCTCACCCGATGAGCCGCATGCCTTGGCCAAGCAGCTCCTGAACATGAACACGCTCGACTTCGATATGGGCGAGATCTCGTTTGCCGGTGAGAAGCACGGGTTCTTCCTCGTTGCCGGTTGCGGCTATGACGCGACGATCATGAAGGCCGCCGAAGAGAACAAGCAGCTCCTTGGGCCGATGGCCTACTTCCAGGCGGCGTTCATGAATCCGAACCCGCAAAAGTCGCGCTTCGTATTGGAGGTCGATGGAAAGACGCGGGAAACCGAGGGGTTGTCGGTGATGGTGGCGAACTTCTCGAAGATGCAATACGAGATCGCCCTCACCCATGAGAACATGCCGCGCGACGGCAAACTCGACGTGATCGTGCTCAAGGGCGAGAATGCCTTCGGTCTGATCCCCCCATTCATCTCGACCATTCTGGATAGGAACGGCGGGTACCCTCAGCGAGGCGATATGGTAGAGCTCATGCGTTGCGAGAACCTGAAGGTGACGGCGGATCCGCCGTTGCGCGTGCAGTTCGACGGAGAGCCGTGTGCGGAATTCACCCCGTTCGAGGCCCGGTTGCTTCCCCTGGCGACGCGTTTCGTCGTTTCGGAAGCGTGCCTGGAGCATTACGCATCATGATAGTTGCCCGCATATGAAGAAAGGAGCCGGCTTTCAATCGCCGGCTCCTTTTTTATTTTGCGCAGATATTTAGAGTTTTCGGATTCCGCGCTTGATATCCTCGTCATCGGAGAAATCGTCGTCAACGGCGTTCGAGGGATCCGCAGGGTATCCCATGACGACACGCTCGAGCTGTTCGAAATGACGCTCATTCGTGAATTCGCGCAGTCGGTTGTTATAGGACATCTGGAAGAGCTCGATCACCAGGCAGAAGACCATCGCGAAGTAGACCATGAGCTTCTCCATGTGCATGTCCAGGACCTCGATGCCGGAATTGATGCCGACGCCGTCAAGCACAAGCAGCACGCCGATGGCGGTGATGAAGAACAACGCGAGGATCTTCATTTCGGCATGGGCGTTGATGAAATCAGAGATCTTGTCAATGAACACCATCATGATGATGACGGCGGTGATGACCGCAATAATCATGATTATGAGATGGTTGGCGAGGCCGACCGCGGTGATGACGGAGTCGATGGAGAAGACGATATCCATGACCATGATCGTGCCCACGGCAACCGGCAGCGTGATCATGCGATGATGCTTGTTCTCGGAACCGGCAGCTTCGGCCTTCTCGGCGGAAAGCGAATGGACGCTTCTCAGTTCATCGATGCCCTTGTAGATGAGATAGAGGCCGCCGATGAACAACACGAGCCCTCGTACCGTTATCTCAAGCGGATGCCCGCCAAATTGTATGGCATCGATGGTGAACAGCGGTTGCGTCATCGAAACGAGCCAGGCGGCGAAACACAGGAACAGGCAGCGCATGATCATGGCGCCGGCAAGGCCCAGCTTGCGGCCGAGGGGCTGCTGTTCCACAGGAAGACGGTCGGTGGTTATGGCTATGAAGACGATATTGTCCACGCCAAGGACAATCTCAAGGAAGATCAGCGTTCCGAGGCTGATCCATGCTTCGGCTGTGCAAAATATAGAAAAGTCCAATGAGGCCTCCAATCGTCAGGTAAACATAGCACAGATGAGCGCCATTCCAAGGCATGCGTTATAATCGCCATATTGTCTAAGACAGGAGAGGCCATGCCCCGACAGGCGAAACGCAACCAAGACATTCAAGCGCCTGCGATTCCCGGCGCAAAGCAGGGAACCTGCATCACGGTGCGCGATCAGGGGCCGGTGCGCTACCTCGATTCAAATGCCTTGCACGAATCGCTGGAATTCCCGCGTTCGCAGTATAGAAAGCTGGCAATCATACTCGCCATCGCCATCGCCCTTTCCGTTGCCGTGGTGGTGGCGTATAACACTTCGGTCATGCAAGACGTCTCGCGAACGCAGGCGCTCGTCAACGAGGCTATTTCACGTGATGTCTCGCTCGACCTTCCGGTCATGAAAAACTACGTCGGGAAGTCGAATGAGGATATGCTCAAGAACTTCTCCAAAGACGGCTATGTGATCTACGACAATTCCAACGAAGAAGACCGAAACGTCGACGGTTTCGATGTCTTCAAGATAGCCACCGACATGGACCCTGACACCGCCGCCGCGGCATACCAGCAAGGCATCGACACGATGAGCGATGTCGATCAGGCCCGGTATCTCGCGGGATCGTGGCGTTTCATCGTGAGCAGGGCCAATGACGTGGAGCTTCGGCTGCGTTATGCCGATTTCGATGCTGTCGACGCGCAGTCGGCTATCCAATATGCGATGGAATCCCAGGGGTTCGACGATGCGAAGCTCACCGATATCGCCGAGGACACGATGGGCAACAAGAATCTTTCCGGCTCGTTTAAGAGCGGTAAGAAAACATATGAATACACCATCTCGACGTGCGACCTTTCGCAGGTCTACGAGATCGAGGGCGCGCCTGACGATGCCCAATTCGTTGGCATCAAGGTCACCGTGGCCAGTTAGTGCAGCAGGAGGCTTGAATGGATAGCAGGACATGGTTCATCACCGGTGCAAGCCGTGGCATGGGATTGGAATTTGCACGCACGGCGCTCAAGAACGGCCAGAACGTCGTCGCCACGGCACGCAAGCCGCAAACGGTCATCGATGCCCTCGGCGATTCCGAGCATCTGCTCGCGGTCGCGCTTGACGTCACCGACCTCGAATCCATCCAGCAAGCCGTCGAAGCGGCGAAGGAGCGTTTTGGCGGCATCGATATCCTCGTGAACAACGCCGGATACGGCATCTTCGGCGCGCTCGAGGAGACGACCGATGCCGAGACCCGTGCGATTTACGAGACGAACGTCTTCGGCCCCATGAACGTCATCAGGGCGGCACTCCCCCAACTGCGCGCGAGTGAGTTCGCCCGCATCGTGAACATCTCGTCGATGGCCGGCTATGCGACCGATCCCGGCGGATCGCTCTACGACTCCACGAAGTTCGCCATCGTGGGACTCACCGAGGTCTTGGAATCAGAGCTCGCCGAATTCGGGATCCAGTGCATGGTCGTATGCCCCGGCATGATCCGCACGAACTTCTTCGATGGCAGTTCGCTGAAACGCGCATCGCGGGAGCTTCCCGAATACGAAGGCTCCGCAGCCCATGCCGCGCTCGATTACTGCTTATCCCACAATTACCTGCAGCATGGCGATCCCGTCAAGGTCGCGAAGCTCGTCTTCGACGTCGCTATGTCGCCCAAGATGCCGCTTTGGCTTCCCGTTGGCAAGGAGGCGATGCGCAAGCTCAACAAGAAGTGCGAACGGATGATGCAGGAGGTAGCGCCGTATTACGAGGCATCCTGCGACACTTCGTTCCCGCGTCTCGAAAAGAAGTAGGTCTTCCGGCGGTGCCCCCATCGCCTTGAACGAAAATAACGACCGCAGTATCAAAGGAGGAGGACAACATGCACACTAACAGCAGGATAGACTCGAGGCCCAACAGCCGCCTTGCGCTCATCGCATGCGTGGTTGCCGCCTGCGTGTCATTCGCCTTGCTCTTCACGTTCAGTGGAATATCGCTTGCAGCCCCCGATGAATCATCGAGTTCAAGCGTCAAGACGACGGCAACGTCTGAAAAGGCGAGCCCTGAAGACAATGCGGCGGTTGAAGAAGCCGCGGAGGCGGAAACCGCCGCATCGGCCGACGACTCCAACTTCTTCCTCGGCAACGACAAGTTCCTCGCCGCCGAAACAGTCGACACAAGCGATGACGCGGTGCAGGCTAACCTCTTCGCCGCAGGCAACAACCTGCGCATCAACCAGTCTAGCATCGGAGCCGACGCGTTCATTGCCGGTCAGAGCGTCTCGCTCAATGGGGCAAAGGTGAACAACAACGTCTTCATCGCCGGCAACAACATCACCATTTCGGGAACCGAAGCCAAGCACGTTTCCGTTGCGGGCAACAACCTGGATATCGCCGTCGATGGCGATAGCGCTTCGCTTGCCGGCTCGACGGTGTTCCTGAAGGGCACGTTCACGGGCAATGTCGATGTTTTCGCGCAAACCGTCGTCATCGATCCGTATCTGGTCGTGAACGGCACGCTCAATGTCACCGCCGAAGAGGATCCCGAGATTCCCTCCACGGCTAAGATCGGCAGCTACAACTTCACGCAGGCGGAATTCGACAACGGTTTCGATGTGGCCAAGGGTTTTGCGGGCATCGGCAGCCAGGCCTGGATCGCAGACCTCGTCAGGACGCTCATCACCATGCTCATCGCCGTCATCTTCATGATGCTGTTCCTGCGCACGGAATCGGTCGATAAGATGGGCAGCCTGGTCAAGGACCGTCCGCTTGCCATCCTCATCACGGGCATACTCTCGGTGATCCTGTTCCCCATCCTCACCATCGCGCTCTTCGTGACGTTGTTCGGTTGGCAGGTCGCAGTCGTGCTGCTCGCCATCATGATGTGCGTCACAGCTTTCTGCGTGGTCTACACGGCTGTCGCGCTTGGCCGCGCTGCCTTCAGCAGGGTTAACAAGTGGGTCACCTCCATCATCTTCGTCGCGATCTTCGGCCTGCTCATGAGCCTGCCCGTCGTTGACTTCATCCTGGCTATCCTCTGCCTCGTGTTCGCCCTGGGCAGCGCCGTGCAAGGCTGGTGGGTCTGGCGCCGCAACAAGGACCTCCGCACCGACGAGCCTGAAGATGGAGGCGCGTATGAGTTCACGGTCCCGCGGGGCAACCACTACGCTGCCGAATCCGCTCCTGCTGCCACGTCGCAACCCACGTATATGCCGAGCGGCATCCCGCAAAGCCCTGCCTCACCTTCGAGCACCGGGAGCTTTAACGGGTAAACGTTCGGTGACACGCCGATAACGAGGAAACGGGGCCTTTCAAGGCCCCGTTTCCATATGCAAGCACTCTCAAAGCTATATGAGGCAAAGTGAGGTGCGTAGGACGTCTCTATTCGCTTTCCACCGGTTCCACGTCGATGATGTCGTCATCCTGGGATTTCTTTCCCTTCGGCTCATCGCCCCGCGATTCCTCTACGGGGTCCACATCGATGGGTTCTTCCCGCCTATTGCCGAACGTCTGCAGGAGCATCACGACAAGCAAGATGATGATAAGCGGGACGAGCATGCGAATCATGATGTAACCTGCCTCCAGTGGTTGGTCGATCGCAATGCTGCGACGACGGCCATTTCGCTTGCAAGGGATGCGAGAACCGTATTCCTTGCTTTGGAAGAGTATAGAACAGGGGACGCGTTAAACGTCCCCTGTTCGAAATCTCGTTATCGTCTGAAACCGTTACGAACGCACCGACTTGCCAGGGTCGATCGACATGGATTCGAAACGATTCGCCATGAACTCGTCGTCGAAATTCTGAGCGTAGAATTCTTCGACTCCGGCCACCGGCACATGACCCGCGACGCGAGCACCCCAATTATCAAGCGCCTGCA
>JAUNEQ010000014.1 GCA_030525445.1 Coriobacteriia bacterium
ATAGCTGCCTTACTGAGTACACCCCGCCGCAAAAGCGTGGTCAGTACCAGGCGTATGTCGGCCTCATCGCCAACACCGGTACGCTCGTGGCTTCCTTCATTAACATGATCGTTCTGCCGTTGGTCGGCTGGCGCCCCGTGTTCATCATCTGCGGTATCATGGGCACCCTCGTCGTCGTCGCTTGCGTCACCCTGCTCGACGAGTCCCCGCGTTGGCTCGCCCTCATGGGCCGCAACGCCGAGGCCGATGCAATCGTTTCCAAGATCGAAGAGAACAGCCGCAAGAAGGGTCTGCCCGTTCCTGAGGTTCCCGAAGAGGAAATCCAGAAGCGCGAAAGCGCCGAGAAGGTCGAGCAGCTTCCGTGGTCCTTCCTGTTCAAGACTGACAAGCCGAATGGCCAGCAGAGCATGCTCTTCCGTACGCTCACCGCTGCCTTCCTGTGCTTCACGATGAACGTTCTCGTGTACACCGTCATTTCTTGGACCCCGACGATCCTGAAGGCAAATGGCTTCGACATCAACATGTCCGTGACCCTGACCGTGGTTATGCAGCTCGGCATCCCGGTAGGCGTTGGCCTGCTCACCTTCTACGTCGAGAAGGTTAACCGTAAGACGATCCTCATCGTCACCTACATCCTGGTCGCCATCTGCGGTCCGATTTGGGCCTCCCTGCCGACCGACAACACTGTCCTGATCATGGTCTTCGGTTTCTTCCTGTGCGTCTTCACGTTCACGAACTCCGTGACCACCGCCGCTATTTACCTGTCCGAGCCGTTCCCGACCGCTGCCCGTATTCGTGGCGCCGGTGTTGCGAACGCTTTCGGTCGCCTCGGCGGCATCTTCAGCCCGATGTGGATTTCCGCCATCATCGCCTCCGGCGCTGGTACCATCACCTGCTACCTGGTGAACGGCGGCCTCGCCATCTGCATGGCTATCTGGCTGGGCGTCTTCGGCGTTGAGACCCGCGGTCGTACCCTCGAGGACATCACCGCTGGCCTGCTCGACTAGTAGCAACCTTTGAAGGGTTTCCTTCAAACACCGAAAGGGCTCGCTTCGGCGGGCCCTTTCCTTTTGCCCCCCATTGTCATCCCGAGCGAGCGGCTCCCCAGGTGACAAATGCCCGGAGCCCTTGTCAACCAGGGTCACGATGGGGGGTGATCACTCCGCTCGAGATGATGACGTGGGCAATCGCCCATATAAACCAAGCGCCCCAGAGGGTTTCTCTGGGGCGCTCGTGCATTATAGGCATGTTGTAATGCCTGAAGCGGCTACATCCTGTTCATCTCGGGGCCGACGAAGTCGCACGGCAGGGAGTCGTAATCGTAGTTCTTGGCGAATTCCACGAAACGACGCAGGAGCGTGTCGCCCTTAGGGAACGCGGACAGGTGCGTAAGCCAGAACTGATGATAGACACGCGGGGCATCGGAGATGGGCACGATGGCAACCTTGTCGAAACCGAATGCGAGCCAGGAGTCGCACACCAGAGCAATCGTGTCGGGGCGAACTGCGACATTCGAGCACAGCGACGGCTCGTTCGGGAATGTGAAGTCACCCTTCAGGCCGAACGTATCGATGAGCTTCTTCGTGTCATCACCCACCGGGCCGTTCAGAGTGTAGGAAATGAGCGAATAGTCCTTGATCTGCTCGAAAGTCACGCTATCGCGATGAGCCAGCGGGTTGTCCTTGTTGATGGCGGCAAGCACATTCGTATGCCACACGGGATAATGCACGAGCTCCGGGTCCTCGGGATACGAACCGGCGATGATGACATCGACCTCGCCGTGCTTGAGGGCGCGAATGAGCTGGCCGGTAGTTCCTTGGCGAATAACCGAGTTGGGGTCGACTCCCTCTGCCATCCAGAACTGATTGACCATGGTCGCCCAAATGCGTTGCTGGGCCGAAAACACGATGCCGATGCGCAGAACGTTGTTGCGCTCCTGGGAACGGCGCTTGATGGCCTCGACGTGGGCATCAAGGTTCGACAGCGAAAGCTCGACGCACTCGGCAAACTCCTCGCCGTCGGGCGTGAGCGTGATGCTGTGGCGCTTGCGCTCGAGCAGCTCGGTGCCCAGCTCGGTCTCGAGCTTCTTGATTGCAACCGAAAGAGTCGGCTCCGAGATGAATAGCTCGGCCGCAGCTCGTTTATAGCTTTTAACCTGTGTCAATGTCCTGAAATAGTACAGCTGAGATAGATTCAACGTCACTCCCCTGCCTCAGATTCATTTGCGACGATGATAGTTACTCATAAAGAAAAAGTCCACGTCGAACACGATTCACGCGATGATATTGTCTAATTGAGCGAAAATTGGTTTATCCAAATTTATCATTTTCGCCAAATCCGGGCAATTTTGAGAAAATGACTGTCACTCTATGGATGAAAAATGAAGGACGCCATTACACCCAATAATCCTTCGCGATTTCGTTTAATCGACGCTAATAACAGTGTGCACGTCTCGTAGGCGGATTATGGTCGAAAAATGTAGAGCCCCTGGTGAACGGCGTTTTCGGCCGGCTTATTCCCCAACGAGCTCGGCAAGCTCCAGCCATTCCATTTCGAGGTCATCTTTGCGTGCTTGTGCTTCGTCTACTGCCTGCTGGGCCGCTACCAACGCCTCATAGTCGGTGGGGTCCACCTCCAATTGCGCCGCCTGCGCAGCTTCAAGGTTCTTCTCTGCTGTTCTCAGCTTGCGTTCCAGGCTCGCGAGGTCTTTACGCGCCTGATGAAGCTCCTTGTTGGAAAGCGCCTGCGATGCAGCAGCCGGCGCAGGTTCCGCGCTTTGCTGAACAGCCGGAGCCGCTGCAGGAGCCGCTTCCCGCGCGCTCACGATATCGAGATACTCATCCACGCCGCCGGGAAGGTGGCGAATCTTGCCATCCATGAGGGCGAATTGGTCGTCGGTCACGCGCTCCATGAGGTAGCGGTCATGCGTCACCAGGATGAGCGTACCCGGCCAGGCGTCGAGCAGGTCCTCCATCACGGCGAGCATATCGGTGTCCATGTCGTTGCCCGGTTCGTCCAAGATGAGGACGTTCGGTTCCGCAAGCAGCGTGAGCAGCAGCTGCAAGCGCCGGCGTTGGCCACCGGAAAGATCCTGGACGCGCGAGTTGAGCTGCTGGCGCTCGAACCCCATGCGCTCGAGCAGCTGGCCCGGGGACACTTCCTTGCCGTCGACGACATAGCGCTGCTTGATGCGGCTCAGCACCACGCGCACATAGTCGTCCTCCACGGGCTCGAGCTCCTTCAGGCGCTGCGAGAGCACGGCGAATTTCACGCTCTTGCCCACCTTCACGTAGCCGCGCTGCGGGGCCATCTGCTGGGTGATCACGTTGAGCAGCGTCGTTTTGCCGGCGCCATTCGCGCCCACGATGCCGATGCGCTCACCAGGCCCAATAATCCACTCCACATCGTCGAGGATGATCTTGCCCTCGTATCCGGCGGTAACGTTCACGAGGTCGACCACCTGCTTGCCCAGGCGCTGCATGGACAGGCGCTTGAGCTCGAGAGTATCGCGCGCAGGCGGGTCTTCTGCGATGAGCGCCTGCGCCGCCGCCACGTGGAACTTGGGCTTGGTTGAACGTGCCCGGGCGCCGCGCGCCAAATACGCGAGCTCCTTGCGCAAGATGCTCTGTCGGCGCTGCTCCTTCACCTGCGCCACGCGATCACGCTCGACGCGCTGTTGGATATAGGCGGAAAATCCGCCCTCGAAGGGGGTCAGGCGCGCATTGTGCACTTCCCACATGTCCAGGCACACCTCGTCGAGGAACCAGCGATCGTGCGTCACCACGAGCAGGGCGCCCTCGCCATCGCGCCAACGCGCGTTCAGGTGGCCGGCGAGCCAGGTGATGGCCTTCACGTCCAGGTGGTTCGTGGGCTCGTCCAGAAGCAGGGCGTCCCAATCGCCGATGAGCAGGCGCGCAAGGTCCACGCGACGACGTTGTCCGCCAGAAAGCTCACCCACGCGGGCATGCCAATCCACATCCCCCAGGAGCGCGGCCAGAATCTCGCGGGTCTTCGCGTCCGATGCCCAAACGTATTCGGGCGTGTCGCCCACCACGGCATGCTCGACCGTGTCGGCATCCACCAGGTGATCGCCTTGCCCCAGATAGCCCAGGTGCAGGCCGCCTCGCTGCTGCACGCGGCCATCATCGGGTTCCACTTCGCGCATGAACAGCTTCAACAGCGTCGATTTGCCGTCGCCGTTCTTGCCCACGATGCCAATGCGATCGCCGTCGTTCACGCCCACGGTGAGGCAATCGAACACGCGCTTCGTCGCGAATTCGACCTCAACTTTCTCGCATGCCATCATGAACGCCATGTGCGCCCCCTTTCATGAGGGAACATTATAAGACCGAAGCCCGAGCATCCCCAAACCCCACACTCGAAACGGGGCGGAAGAACTCCTTCCGCCCCGTATGGTTCAGCTCTTGCAGCAGCGTTTACGCGTAGAACAAGATGTCGTTGTACGTGGGCACCGGCCAATAGTCGTGGTCGCAGATGCATTCCAGCTCGTCGATGACGTCGCGCAGCGTGTCCATGGCGGGAATCACCTTATTTGCGTAGAGCGAAGCCTGTTCCTGGCTGTCGGCGGTGGCCTTGGCCTCCTCGTGCAGGCGCTCGAGCTCGTTCGTCGCATCGTAGGCGGCGTTCAGGCCATCGGTGAGCTGCTTCAGCAGGTCCTTCTGGTTCTTCACGGCATCGGGGCCTGCAATGGTCTCGACCCGGTAGATCTCGCCGGCGAGCTCGCCCGCGTAGTTGTTGATGTCGGGCATGTACATACGGCGGCTCTGGCGGATCATCACGTTGCTCTCGATGTTGAGCAGCTTGTTGTACTTGTCGAGCTTCACCTCGTAGCGCGAAAGGACCTCGGCTTCATTTAGCACGCCGAACTCGGAAAACAGGTCGAAAGTTTTCTGCTGGGTCATGCAGCGCAGGGCATCGGGCGTGGTGCGGTGGTTCGCCAGGCCGCGGCGCGCAGCTTCGGCTTCCCATTCCTCGCCATAGCCGTCGCCGTTGAAGATGATGCGCTGGTGGTCGGCGAGCGTCTGGCGAATGTACTCATACGCAGCGTCGTGGAACTCCGCAGCGGGCACACCCTCCATCGCATCCGCGAATTCCTTCAGACTCTTCGCGACGGCCGTGTTCAGGATGGTGTTGCAGTCGGACAGGTTCACTTCGGAACCCGGCATGCGGAACTCGAACTTGTTGCCCGTGAAGGCAAACGGGCTCGTGCGGTTGCGGTCGGTGTTGTCCTTGGGGAAGTTGGGCAGCACGGCAACGCCCAGGTCCATGGCCTCTTTCTGGCGGGACTTGTAGTCGTCGTTGTGCTCGATGAGGGCCTCCACCACGCGGCCGAGCTCGTCGCCCAGGAAAATCGAGACGATGGCCGGCGGGGCCTCATTCGCACCCAGGCGGTGATCGTTACCCGCGCTCGCCACGGACATGCGCAGCAGCTCCTGGTATTCGTCGACCGCCTGGATGACGCCCGCCAGGAACACGAGGAAACGCAGGTTATCCATGGGGGAATCGCCGGGATCGAGCAGGTTGCGGTTGTCGGCGGAGACCGACCAGTTGTTGTGCTTACCCGAGCCGTTCACGCCTTCGAAGGGCTTCTCATGCTGCAGGCACACCAGGCCGTGGTGACTTGCGAGCAGGCGCATCTTTTCCATGGTGAGGAGGTTCTCGTCGATGGCGCGGTTGCTCTGCGCGAAGATGGGAGCCAGCTCGTGCTGGGCGGGCGCCACCTCGTTGTGCTTCGTATGGGCGGAGATGCCAAGCTTCCACAGCTCATCGTCGAGCTCCTTCATGAACTCGTTCACCGTGGGGCGGATCGCGCCGAAGTAGTGTTCTTCGAGCTCCTGGCCCTTCACCGGACGATGGCCGAAAAGCGTGCGGCCCGTGAGCACAAGGTCTTGACGCGCGGCGTAATCCTTTTCGGAAATGAGGAAGTATTCCTGCTCGGCGCCCACCGTCGTGGTGACGCGCTGCGGGTTGTCACCGAAGAACGCGAGCGCGCGCTTCGCCTGCTCTTCGAGCGCGCCCATGGAGCGCAGCAGCGGCGTCTTCTTGTCGAGCGCCTCGCCCGTGTAGCTGCAGAACGCCGTGGGGATGCACAGCACCTCGTCCTTGATGAACGCGTAGCTCGTGGGGTCCCAGGCCGTATAGCCGCGGGCCTCGAACGTGGCCCGCAGGCCGCCGTTAGGGAAGCTCGACGCATCGGGCTCGCCCTGGATGAGGTTGTCGCCCGAGAACTTCGTGATGGCGGTGCCATCGGGCTGCGGGTCGAGGAAGCTGTCATGCTTTTCGGACGTGATGCCAGACAGCGGCTGGAACCAGTGCGTGAAATGCGTGGCGCCCTTCTCGATGGCCCACTCCTTCATCGCATGCGCAACGACGTTGGCGATGTCGATATCGATGGGCTTTCCCTGCTTGATAGTCTGGGAAAGCTTCTTGTACACATCGGAGGGCAGCTTCTGGCGCATCGTGTGGTCGTTGAATACGAGCTCGCCATACAGCTTCGAAATGTCCGACATAGGTGCTCCTAACGCGTAAATGGTTCCCACCATGATAATGGGTTTACGCGTGAACGCCTGTGCAAAGTCGCGGTTTTCGGCAAGATTACCGAAGAGCAACCCCACGCGACAGGCTTTGGCGCCGCGCGGGTTGAGATAGGCAAAAGGCCCAGTGGCAATGCCACCGGGCCTCGAGATGCCGTATGTCCGTGAAGCTTAGCGCTTGCTGAACTGCGGGCGCTTGCGGGCCTTCTTGAGGCCGTACTTCTTGCGCTCGACCATACGCGGGTCACGAGTGAGGTAACCGGCCTTCTTCAGCTCGGCGCGATACTCGCCAGCCTGAAGCAGGGCACGGGAGATGCCGTGACGCAGAGCACCGGCCTGGCCGGAGATGCCGCCGCCGTTGAGGCGGGCGATCACGTCGAACTCGCCCTCGGTGTCCGTCACCTTGAACGGAGCAACCGCGTTGTCGAGGAGCTGCTTGCGGCCGAAGTACTCAAGACCATCGCGGCCATTGACGGTAACCTTGCCGGTGCCGGGAACGATGCGCACGCGCGCAACGGCGTTCTTGCGGCGGCCGGTGCCGTAGTAAACTGCTTCGCCTGCCATTACAACATCACCTCGTCAATCTTGATCTCGCGGGGCTGCTGGGCCGCATGCGGATGCTCGGGACCAGCGTAAACCTTCAGCTTCTTGCCCATGGCGCGGCCGAGGGTGTTCTTGGGGAGCATGCCCTTCACCGCGTGCTCGATGACGCGCTCGGGGTGCTTCTCCATCGCCTCCGTGAAGGTCTCGGACTTGAGGCCTCCGACGTAACCGCTGTGGCGGTAGTAGATCTTGTCAGCGGCCTTGGCGCCAGTGACCTTGATCTTGTCGGCGTTGATGACAACGACGAAGTCGCCGGTGTCAACATGCGGGGTGTATTGCGGCTTGTGCTTGCCCTTCAGGATCTGCGCAGCGACGCTCGCGACGCGGCCGAGCACCTGGTCGGTTGCGTCGATGAGAACCCATTCGCGCTCGACCTCGAGAGGCTTTGCGTAATACGTTTTCACAGTCTTCCTCCATTTACTTGCAAAATGCAGTGTTCAATTGAAAAGTTGTAGGGCTCTTGGAAGCCGGGTTCCTACGCCGACCGACGCCGTTCCAGTCCCGCTCGCGGCTTCTGGACTAACCGCAGGTGAAACCTTCGCAAACGCTCCAAGCTTTCCGCTACTGCACGGGGCTTTTCAAAGCGAACTCGCCAATTGTATGGTGGCCGCCTTCGGCGGTCAACGGGATTCGGGGGGTTTCCTGGGGTTTTGCCGGGTAAAAACCACGTGTTCTCCACGAGTGCGAAACGCCCTTGTGCACGCGCCGGATCTGCCCACAAGATGTGGGATTGACAAGACGCGACAAGCGCTGGAATTACGCGTCTTCGTCGCTCTTCTTCGACCGCTTCCGACTCCTGGCTCGACTCTTCGACGGGGCTTTTTCCGGCTCCTCGGCGGGAGCCTCCTCGGGCTCTTGGGCCGGCTCCTGGACAGGGGCCTCTTCCAGTTCCTCGGCGGGAGCCTCCTCCGGCACCTCTTCGGCTTCTTCATGCAGCGCGTCGAACATCGCGCGCACGGTGGGATTCTTGCGCGTGAGCTTCTTCACCGTGAGGTCGTCGAGCTTGTTGTTCGCCGCCGTGAGGTGCTTGCCCGACTTCGTGAGGTTGTCCTTGATCTTCTCAAGCAGCGTGATGGTGCGGTCGATGTCGTTGATGGCGTCTTCGAAGCGCTTCGACGCGTTCTCGTAATTCCGGAAGAAGCCGGTCTTGAAGGCTTCGATCTCGGCCTCGAACGTCGAGATGTCCAGGTTCTGCTGGCGCATGAGCGCGGCTTCCTGCTTGTATTGCAGGCTGTTCATGGCCGCGTTGCGCAGCAGCGAGATGAGCGGGATGAAGAACTGCGGGCGGATGACGTACATCTTCGGGTAACGATACGAGACGTCGACGATGCCCTGGTTGTACAGCTCGCTTTCGGGTTCGAGCAGGCTCACGAGCACCGCGTACTCGCAGTCCTTCTTCGTGCGGTCCTTGTCGAGTTTCGCCAGGTGATCTTCGTTGCGCTTCTTGCGGCTATCGGTGTCGCCCTCGTTTTTCATCTCGAACATGATCGACACGATCTCGTTGCCGTCGTCGTCGCACTCGCGGAAGATGAAGTCACCCTTGGTGCCACCGACGTTTTCGGTGTCCTTCTCGAAATACGCCTTGGGAAACGCGGTCGCGCGGATGCGGTTGAACTCATCTTGGCAATGCTGTTCGAGGCTCTCGCCGAGCATCTTCGTGGACAGGCGCGAACGCATATCCTTCAGCCGCTCGAGTTCCTCCTCGCGCAGCTTGATGATGGCGTCGCGCGCCTCCAGCTGCTCCGACATCTTCTCGCGCATCTGCGATTCGAGGGCGACCTTCTCGGACTCCTTCACGTCGACGGCAGCTTTCAGCTGGTCGCGTTCCTTCTCGATGGCGGTCACCGCCTGCGTCACCGCAAGCTCCTTTTCTGCCGCAAACCCCTTTTCGCGGTTGCCGATGCGCTCCTCGAGCGTCTTCACCCGCACTTCGGCCTGCGCCTTCTCGTGGGCCATGGCCGCATCGTGCTCGGCGCGCAGCCGCGCCATCTGGGCTTCCGCCTCGGCTTTCGCTTGCGCCACCGCCGACGCCCCTTCCGCGCGCACGCGGGCCAGCTCCGCTTCTGCATTCGCTTTCAGCTGCGCTTCAAGAGACCCCAGCTGAGCCTTGAGCTCGACGATCTCGCCCTCTTTCTCGCCCAGCGTGCCCTTCGCGGCGTTTTCCGCCTCGATACGCGCGAGCTTCACCGCCTGGTTCTTCTCCGATTCGAGCAACGACACGCGTTCGGCCAGCTCGCGAGCAAATTCCTCGTCCCTCACCTGCTTGACGATCGAATCGAGGTCCGATTGCTCCAGGGAAATGACGGTGCCGCAGTTCGGGCATTTGATCTCAGCCATGGTACGTCTCTGCTCCTATCCGGCAATTGCTCGCCGCGTTTTCGCTTTTCGGGTGCTTTACGCTCGCCGTCCAAACACCCGTTCTTCATCATGCGAATCCGGGACGTCTTCTTCCAACTCTACCGCAGAATGCTCTTTGTACAGCGCTTCGAACAGCCGCTTGCGCTCTTCCGTCGGGCCGCACTTGGCCTTGTTCAGGCGCTTTCCAAGCTTTTTCGCGATACGCCGGGCGATCACGTCAAATGCGGCCAAGTCCATGGCCTGGTCCTCCGTGATCTCGATGACGTCCCAGCCCATCTGTTCCAGGGCCAGAGTGCGCCCGCGGTCCGCCAGCATCTTCGGAGCGCCTTCGTGCGGGAGCACCCCGAGGTATTCGAGCACGAGACGATGCTCCCCCGGCCATCGGAGGTCGGCGATGCAGTAATTGTTGTCGCACAACTTCGCGGCATCTTCGTCGAGGTCGATGCGGCGGTTCAGCTCAGGATGCGGCAACCCGTACCCCCCGCGCTTGTATGGCAATGTGAGAAGTAAGGCGACTGCCGCCTCCATGGGCGACGCCGCTCCATCCATGATGTAGCGCAGCGCCACGCGTGCCTTCTTGATGCCGTTTATATTTTCAGCCTCGCCGAGGAAAGCCTCCAATCGCGCATAGGTGGTAAGCGGCTCAATGCGCTGGCCCATTCCTTCTTCGCTATATGGATCGATGCAATAGAACCCGCAAAGCTCCATGCCCAAGGCGACAAGCTCGACAAAGTCAAGCCGCGTCGCCATCTGCAGGAAGCACAGTTCGGGCGAAGCGACGAACGATCCATTACCCGCCGCCACAAACGCATCCCGAGGAGCACTCTCGCACAAATGCCACTGCTGTTTTTCGCAAGCCCTGCGCCTACTGGGATGGAACGCCAGCATATGAACGACACCATCCGAAAGACGTAGGAACGCAGGGTCTATCCACCCTGGTCTGTTATCTATTTCTTGATGCTCTGTGCTTACATAGGTACCGGGTTCCAACGACCGCATGATTCGGTTGGGCGTACGAAATCGTGACGCACATACACGCCAATACCAAAGCGCCGTCTCATATCCATAAAAGCTGTCCATATCGTCATTCTAGGGCAGAGCCAACTGCTTATCACACAAACACGGGCTTCCTCACGCTTAACATACTGGCGCCTACATCAGACAGTGCACCGTTTTTTCGATTCTGGCTTCTTTTTGCATCCAATTCGCCTTCATTTACCCTCAATTGAGCCCGTTTTGCCCGTTTTTTACGTTAGGGGCACCATAAGGGATAGATTTGGGTGCCAGATTCGAAAAAACGGTGCAATTTCGGTCATTTCGGCTTAGCAAATACGCTCAAATACCCATCAAAGAAGCCAGAATCGGAATTTTCGCGCATCCAAGTAAATATGCGAGTTGAGCCGAGGCTCAAACCATGTCGTGATGAATGGCGAAAAGACGGGGGCGGCCCGTAGGGCCGCCCCCGTCTTTCATGTGCGAGCACTGATGGGGTTACACCGTCGCGAGAGCCTGGTCGAGGTCGGCGATGATGTCCTCGGCAGCCTCGATACCGCAGCTCAGGCGGATAAGATCGGGGCCGATGCCGGCGGCGACGAGCTCTTCGTCATTCATCTGGCGATGCGTGGCGTTTGCCGGATGCAGCACGCACGTGCGCGAATCGGCCACGTGGGTCTCGATGGAAGCAAGCTTCAGCGCTGCCATGAAGGTCTCTGCCGCGGCGCGGCCGCCCTCGACGCCAAAGCTGATGACGCCGCAGCTGCCGTTAGGCAGGTACTTCTGCGCCAGCTCGTAGTTCTCGTCGCCGGGCAGTCCGCAGTAACGCACCCAAGCAACCTTGGGATGCGCTGCCAGATGCTCGGCAACCGCCTGCGCATTCGCGGAATGCTGACGCACGCGCAGCGCAAGGCTCTCGAGGCCAAGGTTCACGTAGTAGGCGTTCTGCGGGCTCTGGATGCTGCCGAAGTCGCGCATGAGCTGGGCCGTCGCCTTCGTGATGAACGCACCCTCCTTGCCAAAGCGCTCGGCGTACACGATGCCGTGGTACGACTCGTCGGGCGTGCACAGGCCGGGGAACTTATCGGCATGGGCCATCCAGTCGAACTTGCCGGAATCGACGATGGCGCCGCCAACGCCGCTCGCGTGGCCGTCCATGTACTTCGTGGTGGAATGGATGACGATGTCGGCACCCCACTCGATGGGACGGCAGTTCACCGGGGTCGGGAAGGTGTTGTCCACGATCAGCGGCACGCCGTGCTCGTGAGCGACCTTCGCGAAGCGCTCGATATCGAGCACCGTCAGTGCCGGGTTCGCAATCGTCTCGCCAAACAGGCATTTCGTATTGGGGCGGAACGCGGCAGCCAGCTCCTCCTCGGTGGCATGGGGGCTCACGAACGTGCATTCGATGCCCATGCGGCCCATCGTGTGGTGGAACAGGTTGTACGTGCCGCCGTAAATGGCCGAGCTGGATACGAAATGATCGCCCGCGCTGCACAGATTGAAGATGGAGAAGAACGACGCCGCCTGGCCAGAGCTGGTGAGCATGGCGGCGGTGCCGCCCTCGAGCTCGGCGATGCGGGCCGCAACCAGGTCGTTCGTGGGATTCTGGAGACGGGTGTAGAAGTAGCCCTCGGCCTCGAGGTCGAACAGCTTGCCCATGTCCTGGCTCGTGGCATAACGCCAGGTCGTGGACTGGTAAATGGGAATCTGGCGGGGTTCGCCGTTACCCGGCTGATAGCCGCCTTGCACGCACGTGGTCTCGATGTTCATGCAAATCTCCTCGCTTGCGAGCCGCAGCGGTTCGTCCGGGCGCCGATGCGCGCGACTTCGCCGGATGCGACCATAACAATGAATGCTTAACGGCCACATGGTACGGCATTTCACGCACCCGGGAGAGCATAAACCCGCCAGAAACACGATTGGACGGTATGAAACGCAACGAACGTCGATGCGGCTTGCGCCTTTTCGGTGGTCGAGCCAAGACCCCGCACCAAGTCGGGTAGGATGTGGGGCATGGATAACGCCGACCCCGCACATACGCCTCCGTCCTCACCCGCCGTCGCGCCGCCCGCAAAGCGTGCGCCTTCGGGCTGGGGAAAACTCTGGGCGGCATTCGGCCTGGGGGTTGCGTCCTACATCGTGCTCTTCGCGATCCAGTTTGCGGGGGCGTTCGCAGGCTATGCGACGGGCGACGGCATCAACACGGTCGTCACGGTCTCCGAAGCGTGCGCCTCGATCGTCGCCATCCTGTGTATCGTGGCACTCGGCGGCAAGCGCATCGCAAAACCCAGCTTCAAGGGCATGGGCACGGCATTCAAGGCCGCTGCCTGGCTCTTCATCGCCGACGGCATGCTCATCTCGGTCGAGCTCGTTCAACTCGCGACGGGCGCCGACACGATAGAAATCGCAAGCGACTGGCCCATACGCGTGGGTTTGCTCGCGCTCATGTGCTTCGCCATCGGCATGGCCGAGGAAACCACCATGCGCGGCCTGTGCCTGAACGGCCTGCTCGCACGCATGGGACGCACGCGCGGCGGCGTCTATGGCGCCGTCATCCTCTCGTCGCTCATCTTCGGGCTGCTTCACTTCGACCCCCTCATCGACTTCACCAGCGGCATCGAGATCGCGCAAAACTGCATGAAGGTGTTGCAAACCGGCATGTGCGGCTTCCTGTTTGCCGCAATCCTGGTCAAGACGCGCAACATCTGGACGGTCGTCGTCATCCACAGCCTGGACGACTTCGTGTTGCTGTTCATCACGAACGGCCTCGCGGGGACGCCGCTCGCGACCGACTACGTCCAAACGGGCGACACCGGCATCGCGATTCTGCTGGTGTATTGCATCACCTGCGCCATCTACCTGCCGTTCATCTTCATCGGCAAGCGGCTCATCGATGAGGTGGGCCCGTGGCGCGGCGACTTCTACCATTACGGCGAAGCCGATCAAACCGCAAGCGCGCCGGTGGCCACGGCAGTTGCGCCACTGCCGGGAAACATTCCCGTTGCCGAACCGGTATACCCTGCGCATTCCCAGAATATCTACCAGGCCCCCTATCCCCCGGCGAACCCAGGGGAACGCGAAGACACCGCAGCCGACGAAGCCGCGACGGCGAAAGCGCTGCGGGGAAAACATGCGGCGCCCAGCCGCACCGAGCACACGGAAGGAATAAACCATGGCCAAGGCGTTTAGCCTCGACGACACGCAAGGACTCATCTTCGATTGCGACGGCACCCTGCTGAACACGATGCCCGTCTGGAACGAGCTTGAAGCAAAGTTCGCCCACATGGCGGGGGTGGTCCTGAACGACGAGCAGCTGGAGGAGCTGCGCGCGGTGCCCATCGATGAATGCGCGGCCATTTTCCACAACCGCTATGGCCTGGGCGAAAGCGCGCAGGACGTGCTCCACATGATGGACGAGGCGCTGATGGGCTTCTACGAGAACGAGGCCGAAGCGCTGCCGGGCGTCATCCCGATGCTCGAGCAAGCCCAGGAGCGGGACATCCCGTGCGTCGTGCTCACCTCGAGCCCCGAGCGCTACGTCATCGCCGGCCTGTGCCACGCGGGCATCGCGGGCTACTTCGTGCGCCTCATCACCACCGACGGCGTGGGGCTTTCCAAGCAAGACCCCAACATCTGGCAGCTCGCCCTCGACATCATGGATTCAACCCCGGAAACCACCTGGGGATTCGAGGACTCCGTCTACGCCGTGAAGGTGATGGCTCAGGTGGGCATCCGCACCGTGGGCGCCTGGGATTGCGACGAGACCGGCACCTACGAACAGCTCGCGGAAGCCGCCGACATCGCCGTGCGCTCGTTGGAGGAGCTGCTCTAGGCACACATCGCTGCGAACGGCGCTACACCCAATACGTCAGGTATACGGAAAGGGCGACCACAACCGCAAAGATAAGGGCCGCAACCAGGGCGATGACCACCTGCCGGCGTCGCGTGCGGGCGCGCCAAGACGCAGAACGCCTCTGCAGGATGTCGGTTTCGCTCACGCTGCTGCGCGTGGCGTCCTTGAACTGGCCCTTGCGGTACTTGTTGAGCCGCTTTTCCAGCGGAATGTCGTACTCGGTGCTGAATCCGTTGACATCCAGAAACCGTTCCTTGTTCACGCCGCACCTCCTTCCCGAACGGCATAACTATACCGCAAACGCCTCAACCGGTTATGGGGTTGCCGGGGATTTCCCCGTTTACCTGGTGAAGGGGTTATAATCCCCTATCCACAGAACTTTACGCTAGGGAGCAATTATGGAACTTACGCAGTACGCTACTTGGCTGAACGACGTGTTCGCCTTGTTCGACACCTTTTTCCTGGGCCTGCATCACGAGCTGGCCGTGAGTTACGGCGATATCATCACGCCCATCGCAAACGCGCTTGGCGCCGCAGGCCATTGGGGCGTCGCCTTTATCGCCTTGGCCGTCATCTTGCTGTTCTTCCGCCGCACCCGCATGGCGGGCGTCGCCATGCTGCTGGCTCTGGCAATCTCCGGCGCGCTTTCGGAATTCGTCATCAAGGACATCGTGATGCGCCCGCGTCCGTTCCAGATGTCGGACACCTTCATGTCGTGGTGGCAGTTCGTCGGTTCGCCCGATGCGCACAGCTACTCGTTCCCGAGCGGCCACGTCGCCGGTGCCACCGCTGCGATGATCGCCCTCGCCTATGCGGCCCGCAAATGGTGGGTGAGCCTTCTGGGCGTGATCACGGTGGTCGCGATGGCCATCGACCGCATGTACCTGCAGGTGCACTACCCCTCCGACGTGCTCGCCGGTTTCGTCCTGGGCTTCCTCGCCGGCGTGATCGGATATGCCATCATCCAGGGCGTTTGGCGTTTGCTCGGCAAGCACCCCGACCAAATTGCCGCCCGTAAGTACGCGGCATCGCGCCATGCCGAAGTCGTCATCCCGCGCGGCAACGAAGTGCAGTACGCCGCCGTTCCCGTCGGCGCCGCGGCACCCCAGGTTATGAACCAGCAGCCGGTTGCCCAGCCCATGGGCCAGCAGCCGCAGGTGACACCGGCGTACGCGCCCTCGCGCTACGCCCAGCACGCGAACCCGCAGACGCTCGAGACCGCCGAAGGCGGCACGGTCGTCGTGCCGGGCGTGCCCGTGCAGCAGGCATCGGCCGACGCGACGCAGCTCATCGACATGTCCGAGGGCACGGCGGGCGCCCGTCCCACGTCCGACTCCGGCTTCCAGATGGCCGAGGAATACTACCGGGATTAATTGAAGTTCCAACCCGAATGCAAGAACGGCGGCATGCATGCCGCCGTTCTTTTTTACTGTCCCATCCCTATCTATCGGGGGGACTATCCCCGTGATAGGCCCGGGCCCCGGAGGGCCAAGCGGTACGTGTAAGCGCGTGCTACAGCAGGCCTTCGCGCTCCAGGCGACGCTCGAGCGCTTCCTCGTGAATGCTGAAGCGCAGCGCGGTCTCGGCGGTGATGCGGCCAGCCTTCGCGAGGTTGAACAGGCTCTGGTCCATCGTGCGCATGCCGTCCTTGCCGCTCGAGGCGATGACGGAGTCAATCTGGTAGGTCTTCTCCTCGCGGATGAGGTTGCGGATGGCGGGGTTCGAAATCATGATCTCGAACGCGGGGGTCATCCTGCCGTCAACCGTGGGCACGAGCTGCTGGCAGACGATGGCCTGCAGCACGAGCGAGAGCTGGATGCGGATCTGACGCTGCTGCTCCGCCGGGAAGGTGTCGACGATGCGGTCGACCGTGCCCGAGGCGCTCGTGGTGTGCAGCGTGCTGAACAGCAGCTGCGACATCTCGGCGGCCGTCATGGCCGTGGCCACGGTCTCGGGGTCGCGCATCTCGCCCAGCAGGATGACGTCGGGCGCCTCGCGCAGGGCCGAACGCAGGGCCTCGGCGAACGTCGCCACGTCAGTGGGGATTTCGCGCTGCGTGACGATGGACTTGCCGTGGCGATGCACGTATTCGATGGGGTCTTCCATCGTGATGATATGGCTCGAGCGCTCCTGGTTCAGGCGGTCGATGATGCAGGTGAGCGTCGTGGACTTGCCGGAGCCCGCCGGACCGGTGACGAGTACCATGCCCTTCTGCAGCTTCGAGAGCCGCAGCACGTCCTCGCCAATCTCGTAATCTTCGGGGTTCGGCAGGCCGAAGGGGATGACGCGGATGACGGCGGAAAGCGAGCCACGCTGGCGGAAGACGTTCGCACGGAAGCGGCCGAGACCGCCGATGGCGAAGCTGAAGTCTTCGTCGTGGTTCTGGTTGGCCTTCATCGGGCCGATGTCGCGATGGGCCAGCTCATAGATGGCCTCAACCACCTTGGCGGTGTCCTCGGCGAAGAGCTTGTTGTCGTCCAAGCGCGTGATCTGGCCATGCGCCGAATACGATAGCGGCAGGCCGGCAACGACGAAAATGTCGGATGCCTTGGCGTCGATCATTTCCTTCAACAGCGGTTCGAGTTCCATGGTCTCTCCTTGCTCGGTTAAGCGCCAGTCCAAAGGCTGCCCTCGGGCTGCGCTTCGTTCTGCACGGCGGACATCTTCCAGGTGTCGATACGGTACGTTGCGTCGGACAGTATCGTTATCGCTATGTAGAGGGTGCGCCCGTTCTGGCATTCGAAACGGGCGGTCACGGTGGAATCGGACATGCCGGCAGTGGCCTCCACCTGGCCATTTACCGCATCCTGCGCCGCATCGCGCAGCGAGACGAGCGCGTCGGAAACAGCCTGCGTCCCCGCGGCGCCGTTGCCGCTGGACGCGCGCACGGCGGCCAGCCTGGCGTCCACGGCCGCGACGAATTCCTGCGCGGCGACTTCATCCAGATACAGCTCGCTCGTGGCCGTAGCCTGGCGGTCGGCCATCACGAGGGAGGCGTGGGCCGTCGAGAACGACAGCACCGCGAGCACCGCCATGCACAGCACGATGATAAGCGTGAACAACGAAATGGGACCGATGCGCACGTTATCAGCGCGGCCGTGTTGCTGCTGAGCCATCATCCCACCTCGCTTTCATAGCGGGATGTGGTCACCGTGTACACCGGTTGCGCCTCGTTCGCGTCGTACACGGAAATCGCCACGTGATAGAGCGTGCCGCCCGCGCGCACCTCGTGCGTGACGTCGCTCACCACGCGCAGGTCGCCTTCGTACGATTCGGCCTCGATGCTCTCCGGGTCGGCAGCAAACCGCTCGGCCGTGCTGCCAGCCGCCGCAACCGCGGCGGAAAGCGTGCTGCTCTGTGCAGCCTGCTCGGCCGCTGCCGCGAACATCTGGGTGAAGACCGCAAGCGATCCGATGAGGAACACCAGCAACAGCAGCGATTCCACGATGAACGCCGCGCTCGCCCAGCCCGGGCGGGCAGAGGTTGCGGGACGGTGGGTGGGAAGCTCGAAGCTCATCGTTTCCCACCTCCTTGCGCGCTGCGCAGGGCCACGTCGAACGAGCCCTGGTCGGTGCTCACCGTGAGCAGGTTCTTGTCATAGGTGAAGTCGAATGTCGCAGACGGCGTGAGCACCTGCGCGCGATCGGGGGCATAATCGCGTCCCTGAATCGCGTATTCCTGCACGATGTTGCCCTGGTATTGGTAGATACGCGTCTCGTAGGTACCGCTTTCCAGCCGCTCCACCAGCACGAGCGCCTTGCCCTCGGGACCTTGTCCCACATCCACCGCATCCGCTGCGTCGGCGACATGCACGCTGTTCGCGAGCAGGCCCGATTCCAGGCGCATCTCATTGGCCGAGACGTGCACCTGCGCAACCGAACGGTAGATGGACACGCCCGCAGCCAAGCCGGCCATGAGCGCCACGAAGAACACGGCCATGAGCGCGATCGTGAAGGTGCGCGACGACGCCTCCTTGCGCGACGTGACCTTCGAGCGCTCGAATGCCGAAACCACGGCGTAGTTGATGTCCATGCTCTTCCTCATCGCAGGGTCACCACCACGCTGGGAAGCACGTTATCGCCCAACCACTCGTAGCGCACGTCGTAATCGGCGCGGTTCACGACCAGGCCGTAGCGCTGTTCCAGATGGGAGAGCGATGATGGGTAGGAACCTTCGACGGCGCAGCACTGCTTCGCCGCATCCAGCACCGATTCGCGCAGGGTGACGGTGCCCTGCTCGCGCCCGATCGCACTTGCCGCCATGAACGCCACCACCAATGCGATGGCAATGATGACGGCCACGACCGCCGCGATGATGCGGTTGCGACGCTGGCGCGCGATATCCTGGTATGTCACCTCGTGGTACACGCGCCGCCCCTAGCCGATGGACCCCATGATGCCCACGAGCGGAAGCATGACCGCGATGAGGGTCGCGCCCACCGCCACGGTGAGGAACGCCGCGAGCAGCGGCTCGACGTAGTCAAGGGCGCGCTCGATCTGCACGACCGCGTCATCGAAGAAGGTGGAGGAAAGCTGCGCGAGCGTCTCATCCGAGCTGCCCGAGCGCATGCCCACGTTGAGCATGCGGGCGTACAGCGGCTCGAACACGTCGTTCTCGCTGATGGCCTGCGCGAGGCTGCGCGGATTGTCCAAGTCCACCATGGAATCGCGCGCAACGACGAGGCGCGACTTCAGCTTCTGGTGATCCACCGTGTTCGTGGCCTGCGCCATGGCTTCCTCGTTGGTGATGCCCGACGAGACGAAGGTGGCGAGCGCCGCCGTGAAGCGCGAAAGCGCGAGCTGGTACATCGCCTTGCTGGTGAGCGGGATGCGCTCGAACAGGCGCATGACGCCCGCACGGCCCGCTTCGGACCGGGTACGCGACACGAGCCACACCGACGTCACCGCGAGCACGACCGTGATGATGAGGGCGACCCAGCCGATGGCCGTGGACGCGCCCACGCTCACGAACGAGGCGGAAGCCAGCGAGCCGGCCATGTTCTCGTAGACGTTCGCGAACACCGGCAGGATGACGAGCACGGTGAACGCCAGGATGACCGCCATGATGCACAGCAGCGCGGCCGGATAGCCCACGGAGCTCTGCAGCTTCGTGAACATGCGGTCTTCCTCGTCGTAATACATCTCGAGGTTGCGCAGCACCTGCTCCAGGTGGCCCGATTTCTCGCCGGTCGACACCATGTCAATGGCGTAGCGCGGGAATCCGCCGGACTCCTCCATGCCCTGTGCGAGCGTGCCGCCTTCCACCAGCGCGTGGTACACGCTGTTGCATACCTCTTGGAAGCGCGACTCTTCGCGATTCTCGGACAGCATCAAGACGGCTTCCTCGGTCTGGATGCCCGCTTGCAACATGGTGGCGATACTGCCGCAGAATGCGCTGAGTGCGCTGCTTTCCAGCAAGTTCTGTGCCATGTTCCCTCTCCTACTCGGTGGTTCTCACCATTATATATCGCGTTTAGTACACATACCTGTCAGTGTATCCCACGCCTTCGCCGACAAATGAACTTCCTCCCGTCGAGGCGAAGGTGGTGTCGACGCGCGACCACGTCTTGGACGTCACATCGAACTGGGCGGTCTTCCAGGTGCCGTCTATGTAGACCATGATCCACGCGTGGTAGATGTTGTTCGGGTCGACATAGCCGGTGATGATCTTCGTGGGGATGCCCTGGCTGCGCAGCATGGCCGCCGCAAGCGACGAATAGTCGAAGCAGATGCCCGTCTTCGTGGCCAGGGTCTCATCGGGGTCGGGCACGTAGCCGGCGGTCGTCGCGAGCTTTTCGGCCTTCGCGTTGTCATAGCTGATGTTGTCGATGACGAAGGCGCAGATGGCGCACAGGGCCTCGCCCTCGTTCGTGGCACTTCCCACGAGTTCCCTCGCCTTCGCGATGGCCTCGCTCTTGCCGTTATACTTGCAGAAGTAGTTCGGCACGAGGAACGGCGCGAATTCGGACGACAACGCCACATCGGCGTACGTGCAATCGAGCTCGACGTAGTTGCTGCCCTCCGTGTTCTGCATGATGCGGAACAGGTAGGACCCGTCGCCCATGTTGATGGGGTACATCGCGGGCGTGCCGTCGTTCGGCAGGTCGTAGTTGTAGGTCATGTCGCCGTTCGTCACCTGGAACTTCAGGCGGGCGGCGCTTTCGGCGGAGACGCTCACGTAGCCGTCATTCACCGTGGAAACATCGATGGTCATGGGGGTGAGGCCCGAAATATCGGGGACATGCACCTTTTTCACGGGCTTGAACTTGGCACCGGACGCAGTGCCCTGGTCGACGCCCCCGAAGCCGGGGAAGCCGATGGCGCCGGCCTCGTCGCTGCTGCCGCCACCGCAACCGGGAACCATGACAAGAGCGCATGCGAACACAAGCACCACGACCACGCGCGAAAGTGATCGCGCTATGCAGCTCAGGTTCAAGCGCCCACCTTTCCCACTGTCATGCTAAACGAAAGAATTATACCAGCTGCGACCGGTGGTATCATTCCCCTAGCGTATCTGCAGCAATTAGGAGACCGAACGCGCTCTCGCGCGATATATCTTCATAGGAGCCGCGCAACCGCGTCGCACGCGAAATGCAGGCGAGACACGACGGAGGGGAGACGAGCCATTCGATGGTGAACATCGCGCTTTGCGGCGACATAACGCTCCCCGAGGGAACCGCGAGCGAGGCCATCGCGCGCTGCGCCCAAAGCTCCTCACTTCCGCAGCCGGCCATCCACACCTACGCGAATGCCATCGACATGCTCGAGCACATCGACAACCAAACCGAGCCGTTGCTCGACCTCATCGTCGTGAAATCCGAGCAATCCGGAATGTCGAGCATCCAGATCGCGCACGACGCACGCAGGGCCGGATTCGCGGGCGAGATCATGCTCGTTTCCAGCACCGAAAGCCATGCCGCCGACGCGCAGCGCATCGACGTGCGGGAATACCTGGTGGACCCCATCGACTGCGCCTCGTTCGTGCAGGCCATCGCCCAGCCGCTGCGGCGGATTTCCGCGATAGACGAAGAATCGATCGTGCTGCGGGTGCGGTCCGGGCTGCGCCGCATCGCGTTCTGGGATTTCATGTACGCGCGCACGTCCAACCACGACCAGAGCCTGCACCTGCGCGACGGAAGCGTCGAAGAGCTCCGCTGCACGTCGCAGGACCTGTTCGACCGCTTTTCGCACGATCCCCGCTTCCTGAAGCTGGGAAGCTCCTATATCGTGAACCTCGACTTGGTCCGCTCCCTCGTCGGCAACGGGTCGACCTTCATATTCGTCGACAATTCGACCGCTTCGGTCCCCGTGCGTTTCAGGAAATCCGCTCAGGATTCCCTGCTTGCGCATGCGGACGCCAGTAAACGCGCTTCTTCGGAAAGGGGTGTTGCACATGCGTAAGCAAACGCGGATCGGCATGATCATCGGCGTGGCGCTGCTCCTTGCGGTCATCGTGTACACCGCCTGTTATGCATATTTCCGCCTGTATATCATCGACCACTGGCGCAACATCCTGTTCGTGCTGGTGTGCGCGGCCGTGGTGGTGGCACTGGTGGTATTGTTCGTCAACCGGTCCCGCGAGCGCGAGGCGCTCATCAGG
Organism: Coriobacteriia bacterium; assembly: GCA_030525445.1. Taxonomy (GTDB): domain Bacteria; phylum Actinomycetota; class Coriobacteriia; order Coriobacteriales; family Eggerthellaceae; genus UMGS1519. The sequence goes on from JAUNEQ010000014.1 coordinate 21,964, forward strand.
CGCCTGTACCTCTCGCACGAATGGATTTACAACCACGAGATTGGGTACGCGCGCATTTCGCAGGTCGTACCCGACGGCGATGCCTACGAGTTCGTCACCTTCGCGGCCGATGCGCTCGTCGAGATGTCGTATGGCTTCGCGGTCGCCGAAGCGCCCGATGATTTCGAGCCCGAATACATGGTGGCGACGACGGTCTTCGACATTAGGCAGACCGGCGATGGCGCCGTGGTGAAGCAATGGAGCGGCTCGCTGCATCGCGTGGTCTCGGATCCTGATGGGCAGCGCGGCACCTACGAGGTCGCGACGTTCGAGAACGCCGCCGAACTCGCGCAGCTGCTGGAAGAAAACGAGGCCTTGCTGTGATACGCCTGGCCATTTGCGATTCCCGTTCGAAGGCGCGCACGACGCTGCGACAAGCCATGGGGCAACTCGCCAACGAGGCGGGTTTATCGCCGTATGCCATCGGCCTGTTCCCCTCGGTATCCGACGCATTCCACGCGTTCCGGGAACGCCGCGCCGGGTTCTGTTCGCTCATGTTGTGCAGCATGGACACTCAAGATGCCGAAAACCTGGAGCTATTGGCCCAGTTCAAAAAGGAACTTCCCGACACCAAGCTCGTGCTCGTGTCGTCGGCTGCGACCGCTGCCATGACGGCCTATCGCGTGCGCGCCGACGGCTTCATCCTCATGACGGGCAATGCCGGCGAATTCGCGAAGGCGATGTCGGCGCAGCTCGCGCGCCTGGGCAATCACCAGCGGCAAACCATAACGCTCAAGACGAAGATGGGCATCGAGGTGCTCGACGCTGACAGCATCCTCTTCGCCGAGACGTCGAATGCTGGCCCGGTGATCCACCTCGCCAACGGCAGCCACGTGGAAACCCGCGGCGCCCTGCAAGCGCTCTACGACCAGATGGCCCACGACGAGCGCTTCGCCAAAGCCGGCGGCTCGTTCATCGTGAACCTCAACAACGTCCGTTCCGCCGGTAAAACCTCCCTGGTCTTCCCCGACGGCTCCGTCATCATCCTCCCCATCCGCGCCAGAAAGCCCCTCCAAGACGCCCTGGCCGCCTACCGCGACAGGTAATTGCCGATTGGTGCTTTGCCGCCCCTCTGTCATCTCAACGGGCAAAGCACCCCATTTGTCATCCCGAGCGAGCGTAGCGAGTCGAGGGACCTCCCGCAGGTCGATACCCGGTTTCAACCTGCGGGAGGTCCCTCGACTCCGGCGCTGCGCGCCTCCGCTCGGGATGACAACGTGGGGGCATCTTCGCGCCTCCGCTCGGAATGACAACGCCACGAGGCCAGCTTCAGCCAGCACAGGGGGACAGTTCTGTGTTTCGGGCGAAACGCCGTATGCCGTTACGTTATGAAAGAGTCGCAGCGAGGGGTTTACCCCTGCCCCGGCACCACCAATCCGGCTTCGTATGCGAGCATTACGAGCTGAGCGCGGTCATGCACGTCGAGCTTGCCCATGATGCGGGCCACGTGCGTCTTCACGGTCGCCGCCGAAATCACCAACTGCTCGCCGATCTCGGCGTTGGTGAGGCCGCGGGCAACCATCACGAGCACCTCGCGCTCGCGCTCGGTGAGATCGTTCATCTTTCCGCCGGCGACCTGCGGCTTTCCGCGCTGGGCGGCGAAAGTCTCCACCAAACGGCGCATCACGGACGGCTGGATGAGCGCATCGCCGCGTGCAACCACCTGGATGGCGTTCGCGATGTCATCGGGCTCGGAATCCTTCAGCATGAAGCCAGACGCTCCGGCGCCAAGCGCGTCGTAGACGTATTCATCGATGTCGAACGTGGTGAGCACGAGCACCTTGGTGTCGGCCGTCGTGGGGTCGGATAGCAGCTTGCGCGTCGCCTCGATGCCGTCCATGAGCGGCATGCGGATGTCCATGAGCACGACGTCGGGATGCGTCTGCGCGACGACGTCCTGCACTTCCAGGCCGTTGCGGGCTTCGCCCACCACGCGCAGGTTCTCGTAGCTGGAAAGGATGAGCCTGAACCCGTTGCGCACGAGGTCCTGGTCATCGACCACCACGACGCTCACCTCGGGAAGCGGTTCCTCGGCCGCCTCCTCGGCGCGGCGCACCGCCTCTTCCGAACGGGCGCGCAAACGCTGCTGAGCCGCACGGTATTCCGGGTTGTACAGCGAATCGCCGCCAATGAGTTCTTCAGGCATTATCGTTCCTCTCCATCACCGAGGTCCGTTACCTCGGGCACAGGCATCTTCTGTTCTTCCGCATCGGCCGCCGCATGACGCGGATGGGTTTCGGCGGGCACCTGGACTTCCACCTTGGGCACTTCAATCTCGGGCAAAACCGGTTGGGCCACCGTCGTTTCGGCTCCTTCGACCGGTTCCTTTTCGCGGAACGGAAGGCGCACCACGACGGCGAAACCGCCGCCCTTCACATCATACGCCCCAAAACCGCCGCCGAGCAGGTTCGTTCTTTCGGCCATGCCCTGCAAACCGTGGCCACCGCCACCCATATGCAGCAACGGGTCGTCATACGCGGTCGCGTTGTGCGCGTACGAGCCGCCCATGCCGCGACCGTCGTCCACGACCATGAGCGTCACCAGGTCTTCCGTGGCATGGAGCGTGATATCCACATGCCGGGCGTGCGCGTGTTTCACGATGTTGGTGACCGCCTCGCGGGCGATGCCGAACACCGCGACATCGATGTAGAGCGGCACCGCGTCACGGCGGTAGTGCGACTGGTCGCAATGCACGCTGATGCCGGCGCTTTCCAGGTACTGCACGAGCTCGCCCATGTGCTCGGTTCCGTGCGTCGGACGGTTTTCCGCCGCCTCGCCTTCGCCACGCAGCACGCCGATCATCGCGCGGATCTCGGTAAGCGAATCCTTCGCCGTGTGGCGGATGGTCTGGATGGCCTCCTTGGCCATCTGCGGGTCGCGGTCGACGATACGCTCGGCCGCGGCGGCCTGGATGCCGATGGCGGACAGCGAATGCGCCGTGATGTCGTGGAGTTCACGCGCGATGCGCACGCGCTCGGCCTCGACAGCCTTTTCGGCTTCCTTCTCGCGGATGGCCGCAGCTTCTTCCAAACGCTGCCCGACCTCCTTGCGATAGCGCCGGTAGCTCTGCACGCTCAAGCCCATGAACAGGGCCAAGGCGAAATACGTGAACACCATGAGGCGCGTGTAGACGTCGAAAGCGAGGCTGGTGCCCGGCGTCGTCATGAATATCACGCACAAGGTGGCGAGCACGCCAGCCGTGATGACCTCGTAGCGGCTGCGCTCCTCGGCAACCGTGAAGATGGCGAGGCACGGGGCCAGCACCAGCAGCTCCTGCCCGCCCATTGCCGCGCGGCCGGCCAGGTAGGCGGCCATCACCACGACGAACACGAACCATGGCGTGATGCGCCTCATCATGAGCGCCAAAGACATCACGGCCAGGTAGAAGAACGGCACGGAGCCGAACACATATCGCTGCACGCCGGTGAACTCGCGGAATGCGTCATCGAGCGGAATGAGCGAACCGCCGCCCCAGATGAGATACAGGCACCCGAGCACGAACACGCCAAGGCCCAGCGCGATGTCCTCCGCCCATTCGCGGGCGGTCATTTCACGCCGGTTCACCAGGATGTTTTCCAGGAAATGTTCCATGGTTGCCTATGATACGTTCCCGCTGCCGCGCACACCATACCCCGCCCCATGGAATCCACGGGATGAGTATGCAGGGGACCTATCACGGGGACAGTCCCCCGATAGATAGGGCGACAGGGGGTCAGGCTTAACGTCACGTGGGCTGGCAATGCCAGCC
>JAUNEQ010000277.1 GCA_030525445.1 Coriobacteriia bacterium
CATCCCGTTTGCCGCAGGGCGGCGGTCTGCCCTGCTTGCTCGACAAACTAAGCGGCCGCACCGCCCGGTGGGCGATGCGGCCTCAAGCAAGGTACCGCGTGGGAACAATCCACGCAAACCACCCCTTGCCCGTCACGGCAAGTCCCCCCAACCCGCCGAAACGACGGGCCCGGAGAAGGCTCTGTTATCCCACTTCCTTGCGGAAGCGGGGATCGAGTGCGACCCGGTCGAGCTTCGCCATCACGACGTCCTCGACCTCCATGCACAGCGGTCCCGGGATATCATCTTGGAAGACGACCCGTTGGTACTGCCCGCAGGCGTCGCAACTCTGAATGCGGTGGGCGTTATCGCCCTCCAGGTTGAAATAGTGCAGTTTCGTCTGGTTGAAGGTGCCGCACACGCCGCAGCGGATGCGCTCGTAAGGCCATTGGGCTCCGCACATCGCGCAATACTGCATGCGGCCGCGGCCGTCGGTGCCAGCCGCCTCGCCCACGAACGACGCGGAGGCGGGCGTTCCGCACACCGGGCAGTCGAGCGGGCAGTCGTGGTTGTGACGGTCGTCGGGCGCAATGGCCATCACGGCCTGCGCCGGTTCCTGTAACCAGGCACGGAGGGCGAACGTCAGGGTCATCGCGAACAGGGATGCGGGCACGTCGGCCCCCACCCCATAGGAATCCAGGCCGGTAAGGCACGACTCGACGAACGCCGCCGGATCCCGCCCGGCAAGGGCGAGGTCCGCCTTCTGGGAAAACGCATCCCAATCGCACTCCGAAAGCCCTTTGGCGGCCGCTTCCTCCAAACCCGCCTTTTCGGCCAGGTACCCGGCCATGGCGGACAAGGTCTGCGCGAACCGCCCGGCATCAATGGACACCGGAGCGAACTGGAACGCCGGGTCGGCATTCCAATACCAGGCCTCGAGCTGCTCGGCGGCAGGCGCCGGGTAGCCGCTCTCGGCGGCCACCCGGTGCGCCCACTCGTCTTGCAAGCGGTACAGGCCGGCAAAGAATTCCAGGCGCGCGCGGTCGGCGTCGTCGCCCTGGGGGACGTACGCCGCAATCGCACGTTCCATCGCCATCATATCCATGCCAGCCACTTCCTAGTTCTTGTCCTCGTAGGTCCTGCCCTCCTCAATCTCCTGGCGGGCCCACTTGCCCCAGTGGTACAGGGCGTCGGACTCGGAGATCTTGCCGTCGCCCCACATGGTGCGCAGCGACCTCTTGTACGGCTGGAAGATGCCAGCGCCCAGGTAGATGTGGGCGATGACGAACACGACCAGCAGCAGGAAGAAGACGTCATGCAGCAGGCGGGCGACGCTGAGGAACGTGGCGGAGGCGCCGAAGACGCCGCCGAGCCACAGCACCAGGCCGGAAATCATCATCATGAGGGCGCCCACCATGATGGCGCCATCGGCGACGACCTGGCCAGACTTGACTTCCTTCGCATCCGGCATATGGACGCGCTTGGGGCCAAGCATGTACGGGACGAATTTCTTCATCCATTCCTTGTCATCGGCGTCCCACTTGTAGCCGTACTTGCCCAGGAAGTGCTTGGCGCCAGACGGCGAGATGATGGCCGACACGATGGGGGTCAGGATGAACACGCAGCCCACAATGCGGTGCGTGACGCGCATGAACTGGACCACGTCACCGCCGGCAGCCTCGGCCAGCGGCGGGATGAACACGAACAGACCGGAGATCATCAACCAAATGCAGCTGATGACGAAGATGGCATGCGTGACGCGGGTCTGCTTATGGTGACGCTGAAGATATCTCTGCTCTGCCATTACAACTCACCCGCCTCTCGGTCGAT
>JAUNEQ010000278.1 GCA_030525445.1 Coriobacteriia bacterium
TGCCAGAGCCACAAAGAGAAGGGGGCTTCCCGATGAGCGAGTATACCACCCAGGTCGGCATGGACGTGCATGCGCGAAGCATATCGTGCAAGGCGCTGAGGCCGGACACCGGCGAGTGTTGGTCGAGGACGTTTTCCGGAGATGGGCATGAGCACGAGCTCTTGGAGTGGCTGAAGAAGCTGCCGGGGCCGATCAGATGCGCCTACGAGTCTGGCTGCACCGGGTACTGGCTGAGCAGGTTCCTGGAGCGCGGGGGCGTCACGTGCGAGGTGATGGCGGTGTCCACCATCCCGAGGTCGCCGAAGAACAGGAAGCACAAGGACGACCGCCACGACGCGGGCGTGGTGCTGCGCGAGATGTGCAACCCCGCCAGCGACGTGTCCTACGTGTGGGTCCCCGACCTGGAGGTCGAGGGCGCGAGGGACCTGGCTCGAGCTGCGGACACCGCGGCGAAGGCCGTGAGGTCGGCCAAGCAGCGCGGTAGCATGCTCCTGCTCAAGCACGGCTTCGTCTGGAACGAGAGGACGGAGCGGGGCAACCTGAAGGCGACGTGGACCCCGGCGTGGAGGAAGTGGGCCCTCGCCTGCGATCTGGGCGACCAGATGTCGAACGCGGCGCTGAGGATGGAGGTCGAGATGGTCGAGCGCATGGAGCGCAGCGCCAAAGAGCTCGCCAAGGCGGTGGCCGCCGAGGCGGAGAAGCCCAGGTGGAAGCCCTATGTTGACGCCTTGATCAGGTTGAAGGGGGTCGACGTGCAGACCGCCTTCCTCGCAGCCGCCGAGTTCGGCGACTTTTCCCGCTTCCGCAGCGGGCGGCGCGTGTCGCGCTGGATCGGGTGCACGTCCTCCGAGGACTCCACCGGCGACAGCCGCCGCCAGGGCAAGATCACCAAGGAGGGCAGCTCGCACCTCCGGCGCGCGCTCGTCGAGGGGATGTCCGCCATATCGCGCCAGACGACGCATAAGAAGTACCTTCGCCCGGGGCACGAGGTGTCGTCCCAGGTCGAAGACATAGCGCTCGAGGCCAACGCGCGGCTGAAGAAGAAGTACGATGCGCTGAAGAGGGCCGGCAAGCACACCAACGTTGCCAAGATCGCCGTGGTAAGCGAGATGGCGCGCTGGATGTGGGCGCTGGGCCTGCAGGTGCAGCGCGAACAGGCGGCCGCGTAGGGCGGCCCGCGACCATAGCCATCCCCTCCGCCGCCCAGGGCTTGCGGTGCGTAGGGCAACTCGCGATCGTCACATGCGCAGCCATGAAGGCGGCGCGCGGGAAGCGCACCGAAGGAGTGGCCAGGCGCGTCACTTGACTGCCCGCCATGCGCGGGGTCTGCGACACTGCCCATACCGGAGGAATCGTACTGCGGGCCGGGAACCCCGGTGACCGCGAGTCTGTGAGTGGATCGCACTGAGCATCCGATGCTAGCGGGGCGCATCGCCCCGATTCGAGGACACGCTCGCAGCCCAGGCGCGGAGGCGAAGGAAGTCGGCCCCCGGACCAGCTATCCGGGGGCTGGCGAACTATTGCCTATTGACAGGCCGATGAACGTATGTGTGACACGAGTCTAGAAACTGTTTCAAGCATCGGACATACGACGAGAGTTCTCAGAATGGCTGCAAACTTTGTTGGGCAACAAACGTAGTGGAGATGGGGCTGCCTTCGCAGCGACGTCTTCAAGTTGGGCCTGGTTTGCATCGCTGCGAGAGGCGGCGTCGCCTATTCTGGGCGCGCTGCTATCATCGCTGCGTACTGCAAGCATAACCGATAGCTATTCCACGATATGCCG
>JAUNEQ010000279.1 GCA_030525445.1 Coriobacteriia bacterium
GCTATTCGGCCAGGAATTCAACAACCGCGTCCTCGATTGCCTCGGGGTTGCCGTCGATGACCTGCGTGAAGCGGATGGGGCGGTCGTCCAGCTCGGCGAGGCCGGCGGGAACCGGGCCGCAGCCGGTGGCCTCGGCGATACGGGCGTTCAGCTCGCAGCCGGTGAGGTTGGCAACGTCTTCCGGCAACGCCTCGCCCGGTTCCATGCCGTGGAGCGCGCGGTAGACGTTTTCGCCGAACTTCGCCCAGTGCGCGGTGCTCGCCACGAGCACCGGGTTCTCGCCGCGCAGGCGCTCGGCCACCTTGAAGGCCACGGCCGAGTGCGGGTCGAGCAGGTAGCCGTGCTTCTCGTAGACCTCCTTGATGGTCGCAAAGCATTCGCGCGCATCAGCCGAATCGCTTGCGAAATCGGCACGCAGCTTCGCGAAGGTCTCGGGATCCACCTGGAAGCGCTTCTCTTCCTTCTGCTGGCGCATCCATTCCTTGATGGCCTCGGGGTTGCGCCCGGTGAGCTCGAACAGTTGACGTTCCAGGTTGCTGGAAACGAGGATGTCCATCGAGGGGCTCGGGGTGAGCATGAATTCGCGGTCGGTGATGTCGTAGGTGCCGGTGTTGATGAAGTCGGCGAGCACGCGGTTCTCGTTACTCGCGCAGAACAGCATGTCGATGGGGGTGCCCATCTGCTTCGCGTACCAGGCGGCCAGGATATTGCCGAAGTTGCCGGTGGGCACGCACACGTCGATGGGCGCGCCAGCGGCGACCTTGCCATCATGCACGAGCTGCGCATAGCTCGAGATGTAGTAGACGATCTGCGGCATCAAGCGGCCCCAGTTGATGGAGTTCGCGCTGGAGAGCGCGACTTTCTGCTCGTTGGCCAGGCGCGCGTTGAAGTCCTCGTCGCCGAAGACGATCTTGGCGCCGGTCTGGCAATCGTCGAAGTTGCCGCGCACCGCCCATACGCGAACATTGTCGCCCGCTTGGGTTGCCATCTGCTTGAACTGGATGTCGGACACGCCGCCATCTGGGTACATCACGCCGATCTTCACGCCCTCGCGGTCGCGGAAGCCCTCGAGCGCGGCCTTGCCGGTGTCGCCGCTCGTGGCGACCAGGATGAGGAACTCGTTGTCGATGACGCCCTCGGCGCGCAGCTCGGCTGCCGCAGCCGCGAAGCACCGGGGCAGGCACTGCAGCGCCATGTCCTTGAAGGCGCTCGTGGGGCCATGCCAGAGCTCCAGGATGTGCGTGTTCTCGTCGAGCGAGGTGATGGGGGCGATGTCCTGGGTGTCGAAGTTGTCGCTGTAGGCGCCCGCCATGATGGCATCGATGGTCTCGTCCGAGAAATCGGTGTCGAAGCGCTTGTAGATGATGGCGGCACGCTCGGCGTAGGGCAGGTCTGCCAACGCGATGATCTCGTCGACGGTGAAGGTCGGGATGGTCTCGGCCACATACAGGCCGCCGCCATCGGCGAGTCCGTCAACCACGGCCTGCCGGAAGCTCACCGGCTCTGCCACATTGCCACGCGTATCGATATAGCGATTGTCCGCCATCGTGAAATCCCTTCGTTCGGAAAAAGCAACACCCGCAAGTATACTTCACCGCGTTAGAGCATCTGCGCGAAACCGGCTAACGCGCACAAGGGAGCGCCGGCGTTCCCTTGCCGCCGCGTTCCGGCCCACAGCCTAAGGATTTTTGCCCCATCTCTATGTTAAGCCACCGCTTACACGGGACGCGCGCGGCCCCCGATGTCATCCTGAGCGCAGGCGCGAAGCGCCGGA
>JAUNEQ010000280.1 GCA_030525445.1 Coriobacteriia bacterium
CCCTTGCCGGTCTCGACGCAGTAGTCGGCCATGTCGCCCACGCCCAGGCACCAGTTCTGCGGGTCGTCGCCGCAGCTGTCACCACGCACGCGTTCCGCCAGGCGACACGAGCAGGCGCCGGCGGAGAAACGGTCGTACTTCTTCAGCCAATGGGAAAGCTTCTCGACATCGGCCGCGTGGTTTTCCTGCTGGATGGCGTGCTCCACCGGGATGACGTGCATGCCCACGCCCGCGCCGCCCGGCGGCACCATCTTGGTGGCCATGGTGAGGGGCAGGTAGGTCATGCGCTCGAAGAACGTGCCGAGCTCCGGATGCTCCTCGAGCTGCGGCTGGTTCATCACCGTGAACTCGGCCGAACCCGGAACGAACATCGGCAGCACGTAGCGCTTCTGGTGGCGCGGGTTCGTGCCGTCGAGGTTCTCCCAGTTGTATTCGACGATGCCCTTCACGGACATCTCGTCGAGCAGCTCCTGCGCCTTCCACGTGGTGAGGCCGCTCGCCGCGCAAATCTGCCCCAGGGTCATGGGAACGCGCACCTTCATGTGGCGCGTGAGCTCGGCTTCCTCTTCGGTCATCACGCTCGCGAGGCCCCAATAGTCGGGGTCGTCGTAGTTCGTCTTATGCAGAAGGCGGTCGGTGATCTTCGCCGCCTCGCGCAACACGCCGGGTTTCTTTTCCGCATGGCTCGCCGGACCCGGATCGTCCGGACTCGCGGGCTTGTACGGGGTGTACGTGTCGTTTTCGGAATAGATTTCGTCGGCGAGGATGCGCAGGGGCTCTCCGCCGGAATTCCGCGTGGGAATGACGTTGCGCGCGGCAATTTCCTCGTCGCTCATCCCGCGGCGCATCGCCGCCTTGCGCTCGTAGACGCTCGCGCCGCCATACGGTTCGTGCACGCGAACCATGTCCTTGAGGTCTTTCATGGGTTCTCCTGTCTGGCGCGCCAGCCTGTGCGCCCCGCCCATTATAAGGCCCGCCGTTCGCCACGCAAAACGCACCGCCCGCCGTTGACAAATTGTTTGGGTATACCCGGGAAACGCAATGGGACAAGAGGGCCCGCAGCAGATGAGACAACAGGAGCCGCGGCCCTATGGACCGCGGCTCCCACGACTCACATGCGGTTACGGGTTACCCCAGCACGGACTGGTAGAGCGCGATGAGCTCCTGGATGATGGCAGCCTGCGAGTAGTTCTGCTCGGCATACTTCTGGATGTCAGCGCGCCATGCCGGGTTGCCCACGGCGCGGTCGAGCACTTCCAGGATCTTGTCGGCCAGCGCGGGCGCATCCTCCACGGGCACGAGGCCGCCCACGGAATCGTTCACGAAGTCGGGCAGGCCGCCCTCGTTCGTCGCGACCACCGGGGTGCCGCAAGCCATCGCCTCAACGGCCACCAGGCCAAACGGCTCGCGGCGCGACGGAACCAGGTCCACGTCGGCGATGTTGTACAGGCGGCAGAGCGCATCCTGCGTCACATTGCCCAGGAACTGCACGTTCGGCAGGTCGAGCGCAGCCTTCTTGGCCTCCAGGTTCGCGCGCTCCTCGCCGTCGCCCGCGATGGGGATGAACACGTTCGGGTCCTTCTGCGCGATGATGGCCGCCGCATCCAGCAGCACGTCGACGCCCTTGAAGTTCGTGAGCTTGCCCGCGAACAACGCCAGACGCTGGCCCTGGTAATCCACGCCATACGCGCCCAAAACCTCGGCGCGGTCGAGCTGCTGCGGGAAGAAGATCGCCGGGTTGTAGCCGTTGCGCATGCGC
>JAUNEQ010000281.1 GCA_030525445.1 Coriobacteriia bacterium
CCTCCGTGGCGGCGCCGGGCGGTTACGGCGATAACCCCCGCAGAGCCTCGAAAGAGAGCCGCAAGAAAGGCAATGAAACAAAGGCTCGAGGAGTATCGCCGTAACCGCCCGGCGCCGCCACGGAGGGCCCAGGCGTTCCAGCCCCCGGCAACAGGGCAAAAAGCGAGGCCCCACCCCCGTGCCGAAGGATGAACCCACCTCGAGAAGGTGGGTGCCCGCAGCTGGATTCCTGGCTTTCGCATCAACGGACGCGAATCCCCATTCCACCCGCAATATAGAGCTCCCTCGTTGCTTGCATCGGTCCATCGCGAAATGAGGCGACGGAGGCGGAACCACTTCGAGTATAGGCACGAAGCGCTGCCAAATACCAGTCTTGACATTTGGCCGCCGCCTGAATTGAATAGAAAGATGGAAACTCTATTCAGCGAAATCGACGAACACGAACGCAAGATGACCGCACCGCTTGCCGTGCGCATGCGGCCACGCTCGCTCGACGACCTCGTCGGCCAGGAACAGGCTGTGGGACCGGGCAGCTGGCTTCGTGCGGCCATCGAGAACGACCAGCTCTCGAGCGTCATCCTCTTCGGCCCCGCCGGCACGGGCAAGACCTCCATCGCCCACATCATCGCCGCCACCACACGGGCGGTGTTCGTGGAGGTATCCGCCATCGGCGGCACCGTTTCCGATTTGCGACGCGAGATTTCCGCCGCGGAAAAACGCCTCGCCTTGGGCGGGCGCACAATCCTGTTCGTCGACGAGATCCACCGCTTCAACCGCAGCCAGCAGGACGCGCTGCTCCACGCCGTGGAGGACCGCGTCGTCATCTTGGTAGGAGCGACTACCGAGAACCCCTACTTCGAGGTGAACACGGCGCTGCTTTCCCGCTCGCGCGTGGTGGAGCTGAGGTCGCTGGATGATGCCGCGATTTCACGCTTGCTGGACAACGCGCTCGCGAGCCCCGAGGGCTTCGCGGGCGCCTACACGCTCGATGACGATGCCCGCGACGCCATCATCACGATGGCCGGCGGCGATGGGCGCGCTTCGCTCACCACGCTCGAGCTTGCCGCGGCGCTCGTGGCGCCGGGAACGCCGGAGTCTCCTCAGGCCATCACCGTCGAGGCCGTGCATGCCGCGAACCCGCACCGCGGGCTCGCGTACGACAAGAATAAGGACATGCACTACGACATCATTTCCGCGTTCATCAAGAGCATGCGCGGGTCCGACCCCGATGCCGCGCTGTACTGGCTCGCGCGCATGATCGAAGGCGGCGAGGATCCGAAGTTCATCGCGCGCCGCATCATGATCGCCGCGAGCGAGGATGTGGGAAACGCCGACCCGCAGGCGCTGCTCATCGCGCATGCCGCTTTCAAGAGCGCCGAGGTCATCGGGTATCCGGAGTGCCGCATCAACCTGGCGCAGGCGGCGGTGTACGTGGCGCTCGCCCCCAAGAGCAACGCCATTGAGGCTGGCATCGACGCCGCGCTTTCCGAAGTGCGCAACGGGCCGTTGCGCGAGGTGCCTTCATACTTGCGCGACCGCCACCGCCCCGGCAGCGAGAACTACGGCGAATACCGCTACCCGCACGACTACCCCGAAGGCTGGGTCGACCAGCGCTATCTTCCCGAAGGGCTCGAGCGTGGCTGCTTCTACCATCCCACCGAACGCGGCTGGGAAGCCTACCGCATTGAAGCCACCCGCCGCGACCGCCGGAGGAAATAGGCTAAGGGACGCCCCCTTGTCATCCCGCCGAGGGAC
>JAUNEQ010000108.1 GCA_030525445.1 Coriobacteriia bacterium
CTTCTGCCGCGGGCCCTTCTGTCCCACTTCTGCTGCGGCATCCAGCGTGAGAATCCTCCCCGCCTATTCCGCGAACTGCGAGTTGTAGAGCTCGGCGTAGAAGCCGCTTTGGGCGAGCAGCTCGTCGTGCGTGCCTTGCTCCACGATGTCGCCCTCGTCCATCACGAGGATGAGGTCGGCGTTGCGGATGGTGCTCAGGCGATGCGCGATCACGAACGACGTGCGGTCGCGCATCAGCTCGTCCATGGCCTGCTGGATGAGCGCTTCGGTGCGGGTGTCCACGCTTGACGTCGCCTCGTCCAGGATGAGGATGTCGTGATTCGCGAGCACCGCGCGCGCAATCGTGAGCAGCTGCTTCTGACCTTGGCTGATGTTCGTGGCATCCTCGTTGATGCGCGTGTCGTAGCCTTCGGGCAGCGTGCGGATAAACCGGTCAGCGAACGCCGCCTCGGCCGCCCGCACCACCTGCTCGTCGCTGGCGGACATCTTGCCGTAGCGGATGTTCTCGCGGATGCTCGCGGAATATAGCCAGGCGTCCTGCAGCACCATGCTCATCGAGCCGCGCAGGTCGTGGCGCGTGTAGTCGCGCACATCCACCCCGTTGATGCGAATCGCGCCGCCGTTCACGTCGTAGAACCGCTCGAGCAGCTTCACCATCGTGGTCTTGCCGGCGCCGGTGGGGCCCACCAGTGCAACGGTCTGGCCGGCTTCGATGCGCGCCGAGAAATCCTTGATGACCGGCTTCTCGGGGTCGTACCCGAAGCGCACGTGGTCGAATTCGATGGATTCCACCCGTGCCGGGAAGGGCTTCGCGTCGGCTGCGTCGTCTTCCATTTCGCGCTCGTCCAAGAACTCGAAGACACGCTCCGCCGCGGCAGCCATCGACTGCAGCTGATTCGCAACCTGGGAAAGCTGGCTCATGGGCTGCGTGAGGTTCTTCACATACTGGATGGTGGCCTGGATGTCGCCGATCGTGATGGCGCCCTGGATGGCAAGCGCGGCGCCCACGATGGCCACGGCCACATAACCCACATTCGCCACCATGTTGATGAGCGGCATCATGAGGCCGGACAGGAACTGCGACTTCCACGCGGTGGTGTAGAGCGTGTCGTTGTCGCGCCTGAAATCGGACAGCGCCTGGTCCTCGCGGTTGAAGGCCTTCACGATGTTCTGGTTGGAGAACACCTCTTCCACCTGGCCGTTTACCTTGCCCAAGAATTCCTGCTGCGCGAAGAAGTACTTTTGCGAACGCTTCACCACCATCATGATGACCACCGCCGACACCGGGATGACAAGCAGCGCGATGAGCGTGATGAGCGGGCTGATGTAGATCATGAGCGCGACGATGCCCACGATGGTGACCACCGAGGTGATGAGCGTCGTGACGCTCTGGTTGAGGCTCATGCCCAGCGTGTCGACGTCGTTCGTGATGCGCGAGAGGATGTCACCAGTCGCATGCGACTCGAAATAGCCCATGGGCAGGCGGTTGATCTTCGCCTCGATCTCGCAGCGCAGCTGGTGGGAAAGCCGCTGGATGACGCCCGACATCACCCATCCCTGCGCGAAGGCGAGCAGCGACGACACCAGGTAGAGCGCGAGCACCGCAAGCAGGATGGTGCCGATGGTGGCGAAGTCGATCTCTCCGGTGCCGGCGACCTTCGCCGCCAAGCCGTTTGCCAGCGTGGTCGTCGCCTGGCCGAGCACGATCGGCCCCAGCACGTTGAAGACGGTGGACCCCACGGCCATGATCATCACGATGATGATGGGAATCTTATATTTCCCCAGGTAGGAGACGAGCCTGCCGATACTCCCCTTGAAGTCGCGCGCCTTCTCGCCCGGCGCCATGCGTCCGTGAGGCCCACGGCGGGGCATGTTCTCCTGCTTTTCGCCCGCCTCGCGCTTCTTGCGGCGCTTTTCGGCTGCCGCGGCGATGTCTTCGGCCTGCTGCTTGCGGGTCGCTTCGTCGAACTTCCTCATCGTACACCCCCTTCCAACGCCAATTCTTCGGGTGAGAGCTGCGATTTCGCGATCTCGCGATACACGGTGCACGACCGCAGCAGTTCCTCATGCGTCCCGATGCCGGCGATGCGGCCGCGGTCGAGCACGATGATCTGGTCGGCATGCAGGATGGTTGCGATGCGCTGCGCCACGATGATGACGGTCGCGTCGCCGGCGGTCTTGCGCAGCTCGGCGCGCAACGCCTGGTCGGTCTTGTAGTCGAGCGCGCTGAAGCTGTCGTCGAACAGCAAGACGGGCGCGTGTTTCGCAAGCGCGCGGGCGATGGCGAGGCGCTGGCGCTGCCCGCCGGAAACGTTGGTGCCACCCTGGGCGACCTCGCGGGCGTACCCATCGGGGTGCGCTTCGACGAACTCGGCCGCCTGGGCCACGCGAGCAGCCTCGCGCATGTCGTCGTCGCTCACCTGGGGTCCGGCGAACTTCAGGTTGCTCTCGATGGTTCCGCTGAACAGGGCGCTCTTTTGCGGCACGAAGCCGATGAGCGAACGCAGGTCGCTCTGGCGCAGGTCGCGCACATCGATTCCCGCCACGCGCACGCTGCCCGCGTTCACGTCGTGGAAGCGCGGGATGAGGTTGAGCACGGTCGACTTGCCGCTACCAGTGCCGCCGATGATGGCCGTGGTCTGCCCGGGGTTCGCCGTGAACGTGATGTCATGCAGCACCGCCTTTTCGGCATCGCCGTAATGGAAGGTCACGTTGTCGAATTCCACCGGGCACGCACGGATACCCACCCCGTTGTCATCCCGAGCGGAGCCGCGCAGCGGCGGAGTCGAGGGACCTCCCCCGCCCGAAACGCCAAGCGCCTCCAGCTCCACCGGGTGTTCCGGGTCGACGATGGCCGGCTCGGTGTGCAGCACCTCGTCGATGCGCGTCGCCGCCACATTTGCGCGCGGGAGCATGATGGCGATGGTGGACATCATGAGGAAGCTCGTGATGATGACCATCGCGTACGTGATGAACGCGATCATCTCGCCCACCTGCATGGCGCCCAGGTCGATCTGCTGGGCGGCCGTCCACACGATGAGCGCGCTCGCGCCGTTCATGATGAGCGTCATGCCGGGGAACATGAACATCATCGCGCGGCTCGTGAACAGCTGCGTGCGCATGAGGTCGCCGCTCGCCAGGTCGAAGCGGTCCTGCGCGATGTCCTCGCGGCGGAACGCGCGCACGACCTGCACGCCCGTGAGGCTCTCGCGCGAGACGAGGTTCACGCGGTCGATGAGCTTCTGCATAATCCGGAACTTGGGATACGTGATGCCAAAGAGCGTGGCCACGAGCCCGATGACCAGGGCCACGGCGAGCACGATGATCCAGCTCATCGAAACGTTGGTGGTGGAGATCATGATGATGCCACCGATGCCCAGGATGGGCGCGTACAGCACCATGCGCATGAGCATGATGAGCACCATCTGCACTTGCGTGATGTCGTTGGTGGAACGGGTGATAAGGCTTGCCGTGGAAAAGCGGTCGAGCTCCTCCGCGCCGAACGAGACCACCTTCGTGAACAGCCGCTCGCGCAGGCTGCGGGCGATTTCCGCGCCGGCGCGCGAGGCGATGAGGCCCACGAGCACCGAACAGATGACCATGCCCAGCGTGACGAGCAGCATGAGCCCGCCCGTCTTCACGAGGTAGCCCATCTGGATTGCGTTCACATCGATGCCGCAGGCTTCGTATTCCTGCTGCACGAAGGCGATGGCACGCTGCAGCACGATGTTCTCGGACATGTCATCGAGCCCGTCCGAGCCGCCCATCGCGAGGGCGGCTTCCGGTGCCGTGAGCATGCGGTCGAGCGCGTCGATATCCGCCTGCGCCGCTTCAGCCAGGCGGTAATGGCTGTCATCGCCCTGCTCGTACGCCGCCTCGAACGCCGCGCGGTCGGAAGACTCCACGAGCGCATCGAGGGCCGTATAGGTTTCGGCGCGCATCTCGCTGGGCGTGGCATGCTCGATGCCGCGTTGCTGGATGCCCACGTCGACGATGACGGAGGTGAACGTGGGCAGCGCCAAGTCGCACACCGCCTGCCCGATGAGCAAAAGGAAGATGAGCGCCAGGGCACCCACATGCCCCTTCAGGTGTTGGAGGACGCGCATGCTAGGCCTCCTTCCCCGGTCGGTCTGCGCACGCGGCGGGATGGCATCCATGCGCCGGGTGCCGTTCCATCTTTCCCGCAGCCACCTGCTCCTCGTAGAACGCATCCACCTTGTTCAGCAGGCGCGCAAACTCGCGAAGGTCGTCTTCGCCCAGATAGTCGCGCATCTCGCGCATGGTATTGCGGAACCGGGATATCTCGGAATCGACGAAGCGCCGACCCTCCTGGGTGAGCCCAAGCGCGACCTGGCGGGCGTCCTGCCCACTGCGCTCGCGCGTGATATAGCCCTTCTTTTCGAGCGAGCCCAACGTCTGCGACAACGCACTCGCCGAAAGCTGGAGCATGCGCCCGATGTCGCGCGGACGGGGACTGCAATCGGCGTCGGCGAAATGGCCGATGCCCATGATGACATGGGTCTCTGCCGGAGTCAGCACGGTCGAGGCCGGGGTCGGTATGTACCGGACATGCCGGAATCGCGTCAGCGCTCTCTGGAAGTCGGCCTCCGCTTCCGTACGCGCGGGAATGTCTTCGAATTCGTGCATGGACACCTACTTATTTAGCAGCTGAATTATTTAGCTTCTAAACATACTTCCACCCATCGATATGTCAAGGCATTCACTGTTCACACACGAAACGCACCGCGATACATCCGCGTTGCGCCGTTTTCGCTCTATGAGACAATTTCCCCTGAGGTCTTTGTCTCACCGTTGACATGCGCGCTCGGGGCCGGCCTCCGAGCGCATATGCCAACGGAAGGCTGTCCCCCTTGGCCAACGAGGCATGCTCGTACATCTGGGGTTTCAAAACCTGTGTAGCTCTCGGCCGGCTTCCCCGGCAAGCCGGCGAGTTTGCCGGCGCCTCTGGTACCATGGGCCACGTTCGCAATTGCCAGAAGGGACCATATATGCACACACGGGCAATCGCCTATCCAGCCGGCATCGTGCTTGCGCTCATCATGATCCTATGCCTCGCGCTCATCGCGCCTGGCACGGCAGCAGCTATGCAATCGCGGTCGGCAAGCTTCAACACGAACTTCACGACAACGGGCATCGGCGCCCAAGACATGATCGCTGTGGCCAAGGCGCAGGAAGAGCGTCATCAGGAAGACCTCGGCTACACCGAGGGCTGGTGCGCGGACTTTGTGAGCGACTGCGCGAAGGTGCTCGGCCTGAGCCGCGCGATTCCCTTCAACGGCATGGTTTCGAGCCTGCAGGACGCCGTCTTGAATGCGGGCGGCACCGTGGTGAAAACGCCCCAGCCGGGCGACCTCGTCTTCTTCAGCGACTATCACGTGGGCATCATGACCGATGCCACCAACTGCATCAGCGGCAACATGAGCTCGCCAAGCCGCGTGCGCACCTGCAAGGTCGAATGGGTCGTGCCCGGTTCGACCATCGTCTATGTGCGCCCCGCTTACGTGGCGACCGCGTATCGCATCGCCTTCAAAGCAAACGGAGGCACGGGCAAGATGAGCGCCCAGACCATCAAGAAGGATGCCACCAAGGCGCTCAAGGCCAACGCGTTCACGCGTACGGGCTACACCTTCAAAGGCTGGAACACGAAGGCCGACGGCACGGGAACGACATACGCGAACAGCCAGAAGGTGAAGAACCTCACGAAGGCCGGTAAGACCATCAAGCTCTACGCCCAGTGGAAGAAAGCTCCCTACAAGGTGGCGTTCAAGGCGAACGGCGGCAAGGGCACGATGTCCGCGCAGAAGATCAAGCGCGGGAAGACCGTGGCCCTGAAGGCGAATTCATTCAAGCGCGCCGGATACAGATTCGTGGGTTGGAACACCAAGAAAAACGGATCCGGCAAGTCGTACAAGAACGGGCAGGCGGTGAAGAACATCGCCAAGGCCGGCAAGACCATCAAGCTCTACGCCCAGTGGAAGAAGAAGGCGTAGCGCTTGAGCCAACCTTCCGGAACCCCGGCATCCCAGGCCTAGCACAAGGCAATGGTGAACACGCCGGCGGCAACGAAGAGCACGCCGGACACACGCCACGCGTTCACGGGAATGCGGTTGCAGCCGAGCCATCCGCGCGCATCGATGATCATGCCACCGGTGAGCTGGCCGAGCATCTGGCACGCCACGAGCAAGCCCACGCCCAGCACCGGCGTCACCGCAATCACGATGAGCACGATGATGGTGCCGTACATGCCACCGAGGTACTGCCACGGCTTCGAGCCCTTCATGGACTGGAGTTTTCCGCGCTGGGAAATAAGGACGTAAGCGGTCGCCAGCAGCAGGCCGCCGATGAAGTTCACGAGCGAGGCCTCCATGGAACCGGTCGCGCTTGAAAGCGCCGCGAGCGTCGGTGCCTGGAGGGCGTTACCGCAACCCGCAATCGCCACGAGCAAGAATGCAAGGACGCTGCCCGTGTTGCCCTGAGGCTGCTGCGAGCCGGTGCTCGCCGCGTACCGCATGCGGCCGATGCTCACCAGGATAATGCCCACCGCCACCAACAACAGGCCGAGCACGCGCTGCGCAGACACCGGCACCGGATTCCCGGTGATCAGGCCGAAGGCATCGATGCACGCCCCCATCGAGAGCTTGCCGAACATCAGCACCATGAGCGTGAGCGCAATGCCCAAGCGCGGCGTGGAATACACCACCGAAACGATGACGAGGAATCCGTAGAGCCCCGTGATGCATTGCCACCAAGGCACGCGGGCCACCGCGGTGAGGTCGCCTTGCCCGAAGAGCAGCACCATCACACCCAACAGGATGGTTCCGCCCGCGAAGGAGACCAAGGTCGCCTGCGCGCGGCCACCCGTGCGGGACAGCGCCGTGTTCGTCGGCCCCTGCATCGAATTGCAGATGCCCGCCAACGC
>JAUNEQ010000282.1 GCA_030525445.1 Coriobacteriia bacterium
CGAAGCGGTATTCCTCGCCCGCGAGCATCTTCTCGTAGTTCGTGCGGTCGTCCATTGCGCGTTCCTCCCTGTCACGTGCGGGCATGCTTGCGCGAGAGATTATACGACGGCGCACGGCGAGGCGCGTGGGCGCGCGCCGCCGGGCGATTCGGCGTGTGCGGGGACGTTACGCCCTGCGGGCCTGCATGAACAGGATGAGGAATCCCGCGACGCCCGCAACCAGGGATGCCGTGAGGATTGCGGCCTTCGCGATGGTGACGGTCGCCGCGTCGGCGAACGCCAGGTTTGCGACGAAGATGGCCATCGTGAAGCCGACGCCGGCGAGCACGCCTGCTCCCACCATGTGACCCCAGGTGCAGCCGGCGGGCAGGTCGACCAATCCCGTCTTCACCATGATGGCGCTCACGAGCAGGATGCCCGCGGGCTTGCCCAGCACGAGCCCGAAGAACACGCCGTAGAGCGCGGGGTTCGTGAACGGGTTGCCGAGCGTGCCGTCCACCAGGCACACGTCGGCGTTCGTGAGGGCGAACAGCGGCAGGATGAGGAAGTACACCCAGGGATGCAGCCGCTGCTCGAGACGCGTGGCGGGCGGCACCACCTGGCGCGCGACCTTCGAGAGCTCGCGCACGGTTTCCAGGAACTCGTGCTGGGCGACCACGGGGGCGTCCGGGTCGAAGGCGTGCTTGGCCGTGCGCAGCTTGCGCAGGCTCCAGTCGTGGAAATCGGCCATGTTCACGTGCGTGCGGCACGGGATGGCGAACGCGAGCAGCACGCCGGCGATGGTGGAGTGCACGCCCGACATGAACACGCACAGCCACAGCAGCACGCCCAGGAACAGGTAAGGGATGAGCGAGTACACGTGCGCGCGGTTCACCAGCGCGAGCACGACGAGCACCCCGGCTGCGGCGAGCAGCCAGACGGGGTCGGGAGATTCGCCGTAGAAGATGGCGATGACCAGGATCGCGATGATGTCGTCGACCACGGCGAGCGTGCTCAGGAACACCTTGAGGCCGACGGGCACGCGGCTGCCGAGCAGCGCGAGGATGCCGAGCGCGAACGCGATGTCGGTTGCGGTGGGGACGCCCCAGCCGCTGGCGGCGGGCGACCCGCCCGCGAATGCGAGGAAGACGACGATGGGCATCGCGACGCCGCCGACTGCCGCGGCGGCGGGCAGCAGGGCCTGGCGCAGGTCGGTGAGGGCGCCGGCAGTGGCCTCGTACTTGATCTCCAGGCCAACGAGCAGGAAGAACACGGCCATGAACACGTCGTTCACGATGTGCGCGAGCGACATCGTGTGCACGCTGCCGCCCACGCCGAAAGTGACGTCGGCATGCCAGAAGTGCAGGAAATCTGGGTAGAACGGGGAGTTCGCGATGAAGAACGCCGCCACGGCCGCCAGCAGCATCACGCCAGCCGCCTTCGTGGTGGAATGCGTGAAGTGCACGATGCGCGTCATGCGCTCGTGGTGCTTGCCGGCCTGCTCGATGTAGGGCCTCTGCCCGTTTGCTCCTTGTGACATGCGGTCCTCCTTGCGGCGCGCGGCGCCCTCGTTTCCCCCCGAGTGTACCAGGTGCCTGCGGGCATGGCGATGCCGCCGCGTCGGGCGGTGGTAGCTGCTATAGTTTTTCCAGCGAAGGCGGCAAAAGGAGCGGTCATGGGAAAGCGGTTGGGAAACCTTATCAAATCGGCGCGCGCGGATGCGGGGTTCACGCAGGCGCAGTTGGCGGCCCTGTTGCGGGGC
>JAUNEQ010000109.1 GCA_030525445.1 Coriobacteriia bacterium
ATGTATTCCTGCAGCCTTTGGTCCATGTTGCTTCCTCGGTGAAGATCCCCATTTAGCGCAAGCGCTGGAACTCGGTTCGCACCGCATTATAGGCCGAGCACGTACAACAGATGCCAAACCGTGACAACCGGTGCCAAGAGAAGCTAAGCGGCGCTACTCCGTGGGCTATTCCCACTCGATCGTGGCAGGCGGTTTGCTCGTGATGTCGTAGCACACGCGGTTCGCGCCCGGGACCTCGGCGACGATGCGGCCGGAGATCTTCGCGAGCACCTCGTAGGGGAGTTTCGCCCAGTCGGCCGTCATGGCATCGCTGCTTTCGACGGCGCGCAGGATGATGGGGCGCTGGTAGGTGCGCTCATCGCCCATCACGCCGACGCTCTTGATGTCGGGGAGCACCGCGAAGTACTGCCACACGCTGCGCTCGGAATTGCGCTCGCCGGTTTCCGCAAAGAGCTTCGCGTTGTAAGCATCGAGTTCTTCGCGCACGATGGCGTCCGCGTTCTTCAGGATCTCGAGCTTCTCGGGCGTCACGCTGCCGATGATGCGGATGGCGAGGCCCGGGCCGGGGAAGGGCTGGCGCCACACGAGGTATTCGGGCAGGCCGAGCGCCGTGCCCAGTGCGCGCACCTCGTCCTTGAAGAAGTGGTCGAGCGGCTCGATGAGGTCGAAGTGCACCCCTTCGGGGAAGGGGATCAGGTTGTGGTGGCTCTTGATGGTGGATGCCTTGCCGCCGGTCTTGCGCGCGCCGCTCTCGATGATGTCGGGGTAGATGGTGCCCTGCGCCATGAACTGCACGGGGCGGCCGTCCTCGGCCAGGTCCTGCGCCACGGCGAAGAACTCGTTCCAGAACTGCGTGCCGATGATGCGGCGCTTCTCCTCGGGCTCGGTGATGCCGGCGAGCAGCCGCGCGTATCGCTCTTCCGCATGCACGTGCACGAAGTCCACGTCGAAGAGCTTCGTGAAGATTTCCTCCACCTGTTCCGGCTCGTCCTTGCGCAGCAGGCCATGGTTCACGAACACGCAGGTGAGCTGCTTGCCGATGGCGCGTGCGCACAGCGCCGCCACCACGCTCGAATCCACGCCACCCGAAAGGCCCAGGATCACGCGCTTGTCGCCGACCTTCTCGCGCACGTCCTGCACGAGCGTGTCGATGAGGTTGTCCATGCTCCAGGTGGGCTCGAGTCCGCAGATGCCGAACAGGAAGTTCGAGAGGATCTGCGTGCCATAGCGCGTGTGGCGCACCTCGGGGTGGAACTGCGTGGCGTACAGGTTGCGCTCGGCGCACTCCATGCTGGCCACGGGGCAGATGTCCGTGCTCGAGGTGATGACGAAGCCTTCGGGCACCTTCGCCACGGCGTCGCGGTGGCTCATCCACACGGTCTGCTCGCCCGGTGTGCCGTCGAGCAGGCGCGACGTGGCGACGCGCTCGATGGTCGCCGCGCCGTATTCGCCCTTTTCGGTGTGACCCACCATGCCGCCGAGGGTCTTCGCCATGATCTGCTGGCCATAGCAGAAGCCCAGCACGGGAAGGCCGAGCTCGAAGACGGCCGGGTCGACGCTCGGGGCGTCTTCCGCATAGACGCTCGCGGGGCCGCCGGAAAGGATGATGGCGCTCGGGTTGGCCGCCGCGATCTCCTCGGCGGGCGCATCGCAGGGCAGGATCTCCGAATATACGTGAAGGTCGCGCACGCGGCGGGCGATGAGCTGCCCATACTGTGCTCCGAAATCCAGGACGATGACCTTTTGCCCTTGTGCGTTCTTGCTCATGCGCTACCCCTTGCATCTATAGAGTTTCAAACGCGTAAATACTACCCGAAAACGAGGGTTTCGTGGCTTTCGACATGCCAAGATACCCACGTTGCAACACGCTTGAAACACCGGATGTGATACTCTATCGCGATAAAGCGAACGCGAAGGAGCGCCCATGGAACGCGAGGAAGCCCTGGCTCAGATTCAAACCCACCGCGACCGCATCGACGAGCTCGATGTGCAGATCGTCTCGCTGCTCAACGAGCGCGAGGGGCATTCCATGGCCATCCGCGAACTCAAGCCCGCCGCCGGCATGCAGCTGTTCGACCCCGGCCGCGAGGACGCCATCCTCGAGAAGATCTGCGCCCAGAACGAAGGCCCCATCGTGGACGAGAAGCTCAAGGAAATCTACGCCACCCTCCTGAAGGTGATGAAGGAAAACCCGAAGGTGTAACCGTTCCCCGAGTGTCATTTGGCCTGGAAACGCGAAAGATGTGGTGGGTGCATGGTGATTGGGTGTATTCCGGTGCTGCGATTCGTGTTTCGCCTCATTCAAGAAACAGCAGGTGAACAGCCGAAAAGTGCATTGATTTGAGCGACATTTGAGCGATATTTGACGCCTTTTTCATTTCCCTCGAAGCGTTTCTTGATTGCCCTTTCGTACAGTCGCTCCATGGGCTTGTTCATCAGTCATAGCAGCGCGTTGCATTGGTGGCTTCGCAGGACGGTTGACGGGGGTTTCATCATGGAGCCATCTCGTCGTGCGACTGTGCCCACGCCCACGAGAGATGAGGTGCAAGAGGCGATGGACCGTTTTCAAGATAGGCCTTTACATGTCCTGGTTCCGACGCCTGGCGCCCGGTATGCGTCTCGCTCTCTTCGCGGCCACGCTTGGCAGGCGTCGCTCCCCTCGGGTTCTGCAGTGAGGGTGGGCAACCACTACGTCTCGACGCCCGAATTCCTCTTTCTCCAAGCTGCTTTTTGCATGCCGTTCATTCAACTCATCGAATTTGGCTTCGAGCTATGCGCCCTATACACCCATCGCTTGCGCGATTGCGACTACACCGAGCTTCCATGTGCGCTTACTTCGGCCGAAAGGATTCAGACATTCTTGGAAGGATGCGATGGCCTGCGTGGCGTGCGCGCAGCGCGTCTTGCGGTGAAATGGATTAAAGATCGATCCCGCTCGGTGCGCGAGAGCAAGTTCACGATCTCGATGACCCTTCCGCGCGCTTATGGAGGGCAGGGGGTGAAGTGCCTCGATGCGAACGTGGAGATCCCGCTCACCTTGGCGGAGCAAAAGGCAGCGGGGAAGAGGCATTACGAGATCGATTTGTACTCGCGCGACGAGAAGATTGGCTTCGAGTACCTGGGGGAGGATGGCCATTCCGGACCCATTCGTGAGCTTCGCGACATCCGGAGGGAGAGCATCCTTGCGGGAAAGGGAATCGTGGTACATGGCGTGACCAATTCCCAAGCGAAAAACGTCATGGAGCTCGAGCGGCTTGCGAAGCTCGTCGTCACAGCGCGTGGAGATCGTTGGCGTAAACCTACACCCGAACAGGAGCGCGCCATGAGGCGCCTTGTGAACGAGTTGTACGGGCGAGGGCCGGGTTTGGATGCCACGCGGTTCTTCCGGTGACCTCTCTGGCTTGCCTGCTCGCTGGGTTCAAGAAGGGCGTTTGCAAGATTTGAGAGAAAAAACGCCAGAATTATTCCTTGGTGCTGAAGGCTTGTGGCCACAGGGTGGGAAGAATGGGTGCGTTTGGGTTCTTGAAGCGCTTTCAACGGCGTTTTTTGCAGCACGAAGCAGAAATCCTGACAGCACGAAGGAAGATTCATGGCGCGTGGATGTGCGTTTGCGCGATGCTGGGAAAACCTTCTCAGCACGAAGGAATAATTGTGGCTGAAATGCTTCGAATTTTTGCAAAGGCTGAATGAATTGCTGTCAGTCCGCGTGTTCAGGATTCGTGGGTGTCTGATAAATGGGGCAATGCGGTTGCCCGGCGCTGGTATACTGGCACGCCTAATCTGAATGGAGGAGTTTCACGTGGTGGACTACGAATCTTTGAATGAGGCGCAGTACGAGGCGGTCATGTGCACGGAGGGCCCGTTGCTGGTGCTTGCCGGCGCCGGGTCGGGCAAGACGCGCGTGCTCACGTATCGCATCGCGCACCTGTTGGACGACTGCGGTGTGGCGCCGTGGGAGATTCTGGCCATCACGTTCACGAACAAGGCGGCGCGCGAGATGCGCGACCGTCTGGGCAACCTTGTGGGTGCGGGCGTACGCGGCATGTGGGTCTCCACGTTCCACAGCATGTGCGTGCGCATCCTCCGCGCGAACGCGGACATCCTGGGGTTCACGCAGAACTTCACCATCTATGGCGACGACGACAGCAAGCGCCTGGTGAAGGACATCATGGCGAACATGGCCATCGACCCGAAGCGCTTCCCCGACAAGATGGTGCGCGGGCGCATATCGGATGCCAAGAACCGCCTGGTGGTGGCCGACGACTACGCCGCCGAGGCGCGCGACCCCGTCGCGAAGGTCGTCGCCCGCGTGTATCCGGAATACCAGCGCCGCCTGCAGGCGGCCAACGCGCTCGATTTCGATGACCTGCTGCTGTACGCGTACCTGCTCCTGAAGCACCATCCCGAGGTGCTGGAGGCGTACCAGCGCCGGTTCCGCTACCTGCTCGTGGACGAGTACCAGGACACCAACCATGCGCAGTACGAGATCTGCCGCATGCTCGCGGCGGCGCATCGCAACATCATGGTGGTGGGCGACGACGACCAGTCCATCTATTCCTGGCGTGGCGCCGACATCCGCAACATCCTCGATTTCGAATCGGATTATCCCGAAGCCCACGTGGTGAAGCTCGAGGAGAACTACCGCAGCTCGGGCAATATCCTGTCCGCGGCGAATGCCGTCATCGCGAACAACCGCAACCGCAAGGCGAAGCAGCTACGCCCCACCAAGGGCACCGGCGAGCCCATCAACGTGTACTTGGCGGCCGATGAGCGCGACGAGGGCCGTTGGATCGCCGGCGAGATTGAGATCCGCCACGGCGACGGAGTCCCCTACAACGAAATGGCCGTCTTCTACCGAACGAACGCGCAGAGCCGCATGCTTGAAGACATGCTGCTGCGCGCGGGCGTGCCGTACCGCATCGTGGGCGGCACGCGCTACTTCGACCGCGCCGAGATCCGTAACGTGATGGCCTACCTCGTGCTGGCCGTGAACCCGGCGGATGACATGGCCGCCATGCGCGTCATCAACGTGCCGCGCCGCGGCATCGGCAAGACCACCATCGAGGCGGTGCAGGCCATCCAGGCGCGCGAGCGGTTGTGCTTCATGGACGCCGCCGCCTTGGCGGTTGCCGACGAGTCCATCCGCGCGGCGAGCCGCAAGGCGCTCGGCAGCTTCGTGAGCCTCGTGCAGGAAATCGCCACGTACGGCGGCGACCTGCCCAAGGTGGTCGAGGCCATCATCGACAAGTCGGGGCTCATCGAGGGCTACGAGCTCGAGGCCACCGACGAGGCGCAGGCGCGCATCGAGAACATCAAGGAATTCCGGAGCGTCGTGCAGGAATTCGCCGAAAGCCACGATGCGGAGGAGGCGACCTTCGAGGCCCCACGCGCGGGGGAGGGCGAAGCCGAAGTAACGGGTGACGAGGCGGACGGCTCCGAGGAGCAAGCGCCTGCCGTGCGCGTGTTCTCGGGCAATTCGCTTCCCGACTTCATCGAATGGGTCACCCTGCGCACCGACCTCGACACCACCAACGACGGCAACCAGTGCGTGACGCTCATGACCGTGCACTCCGCGAAGGGCTTGGAGTTCGACGTCGTCTTCGTGGCGGGTATGGAAGAGGGGCTCTTCCCTCATTCTAATAATATGTACGATCCGGTGGCCGTGGAAGAAGAGCGCCGCCTGGCTTACGTGGCCATCACGCGTGCGCGTCAGCGTCTCTACCTCACCACCGCGCAGACGCGCAAGATCTTCGGCCAGACATCGGCGAACCCGGCTTCGCGTTTCCTGCAGGAGATCCCCAAGGAGCTGCGCCGCACGAAAGGCGTGGGCAGCGCGGGCTTTTCCGGCACCGGTTGGGAAAAGCGCGGCAGCCGACGCGGCATCTCGGGCTCGGGCACCGAGGCAGGAGAGGGCCGCGTCTACGGTGGCGCGACCGGCGTGGCGAATTCCACGCGCAACAAGGTGCGTGCGAAGAGCGCCGAGGAGCACAAGAAGGCGGCGGCTCACGAGTCGTTTGCCGTGGGCGACTTGGTCGACCACAAGGTGTTCGGCCGCGGCGTGGTGAAAGCCGTCGATGGCGATATGCTCTCGGTGTTTTTCAAGAAGGCGGGTTCCACGAAGAAGCTCCTGAAGGATTTCGCTCCTATCGTGAAGATAAAACAGTAGCGTTTCGTGGAATGAGGGCGTTAACGGCCTTTCGTTGCCAAAGGGATTGAATACGTTGAACGGTTCCAATACTTTGGCGAAAGGTTTTTAACAGTATTGATAACATCGAATGACCAGCGAATACAGATAAAAAAACAAAATAACGGGGCTAACTTATAGACTTGTAGAATAGTTTTTCGCTATCTTTATACATTATCCACATAGAGGTAGGGAGAGCTATGGATCTATTCACCACACCTCAGATCGTCTCGATCGTGATCTTCGTCGGCGTCTTCGCGTTGATCATCTCCGAGAAGGTCCACCGCACCTCGGCGGCGCTCGCCGGCGCGGTTCTGCTCTGGCTCACGCACATCATCACGTTCGAGCAGGGCATGGAAGAGATCGACTTCAACACGCTGGGCGTGCTCACGGGCATGATGCTGTTCGTGGCCGTGGCCAAGCAGTCGGGCATCTTCGAGTACCTGGCCATCAAGTCCTCGAAGCTGGCAAAGGGCGATCCATGGCGCATCATGGTGTACTTCGTCATCATCACCGCCGTGTGCTCCGCCTTCCTCGACAACGTCACGACGGTGCTGCTCATCAGCCCGATGACGTTTACCGTGTGCAAGATCCTCGATGAGAATCCCATACCGTTCTTCATGACGCAGATCCTCGCATCGAACGTCGGCGGCACGGCGACGCTCATCGGCGACCCGCCGAACATCATGATCGGCTCCGGCGCCGGCCTCACCTTCG
>JAUNEQ010000283.1 GCA_030525445.1 Coriobacteriia bacterium
GATGCGGAAAGGTATCGTTTCACGATATCCGCGCCATCGCAGGCTTTGACGACATTGCCAATCACCGTCATCGCGGCAAGGCGGTAGATGGCGTTCCCCGTCGCAAGCCCCATGAGGCTGATGCCGAAATGCGCGATCAGATCGCCTCGCTTCGCAGTCGTGATCCTGTTCCCGCGAACCTCGCCATATGCCTTGGAGCGCACCTTCGTCTTGACTCCCTTTTGCGGAACGAAGAGCGCCGGGTGCATCGATTGGATGGAAATGCCCGCCCCGCAGCGCTTTATCTTGTTGCGAGCGACGATGAAATGCCTGGTCGAGGGCATGTCGATCGCCTCGTTCACCGTACGCGAGAACGTGTTCGCTTTCACGAGGATGCGCTCATCGTAGCGGCCCCTGATGGAGCAATGGTTTCCCAAACCGCGGTTGACTCCCCTGAAGACGTTTTTCGCGATGACGATGTTCTGGCATGGGGTGAAGTCGAAACGCTCGAAGCCGCTCGCCGCCTTCCTCGTCGAGACGCACTCGATCTGTATCGCCTCGTCTCCCGCTTTCATGGAGCCGTCGTCGACGAATCGGCACTTCTGAACCGTCGCATCCGCCACGCCGCTGAATTCGAGCATATGGGTTCTCACCTGCTTGAACTTCACGCCCCATATAAGCACGTTTCGACAGTGGCCAAGCCGGAACGTGCTCGATGCGCTCTTGTGCCCGCCGCGCACGTTCGCATCGAAGGTTCCGCCTTGGACGATGAGGTTCTGCGCGAGGCGATAGCCGCCTACCTTCATCGACGGCTTCCCCACGCGCAACATGCAACCCTTATCGTGGGCGCGCTTGAGCACCGTGCCCTTGCGCATGTCCACCCAGGTGTTTCCGTACACATGCATCGTATTGCGCACCTGGTACGTGCCTTTCGGAAGCAGAATGCGGTACAGGATGTTCCCGCTTGCACTCCCATGCTCTTTGATGGCGCTGGTAAGCTCATCGAACGCGGCTTGGGGATTCGATCCGAAGCCCCGCATGAACGCCTTCGACACTTTGATGGTCTGCACGAGGAGGGCCCCGATATTCGCGCCGGTGATCGATTTGCCCTGCGCGGTGGTTGCCGTCACCTTGCTTTTCGGCATCTTGACGTTGCGCGCCCACTTCACGCCCTCGACGACGACTCCCTCATCGCGCAATCCCTTCAAGGCGAGCCCGATATCGGTCGCGGTGGCCCGAGGCGATCTCCGAGACATCGTGAAAGCCGTGAAGGATCCGTCCGCCAGATTCTTCTGCACCACGCTGTTGTCCCGCACGAACAACGCGAAACCCGATGCGGCGTTCGTGAACGTCAGCTTTCCGTCGGCCGTCCGCATAGGAACCCAGAGCTGCTTCTTCTTCCCGGTGTAACGAGCCAGAAGGACCGATGACCCATCGCGTGTGCCGGAGCTTGCCGCGATGACGCTGCCGCCATGCGCAGACTCGATGATATAGGCCCCCTTTACGCCGGGGCTCTTGAGGATCCACCACAGCTGAGACGTATTCCCCGTCGGTTCGCACATGAGCACGAGGGAGCCAGCCTTCCCCGACGTCCCCTTGAAGCCCAAGGCGGAAGCCCCGCCTTCCATGTTGATGATGTAAAGGCCTTCCCGGACTTTGCAGGCTGCCGCCGAGACCTTTCGGGCGAGCCGCATGGTTGGCTGCACGGCGGTTTGCTTTCCGGCCGCGCCGGCGCATGCTGGAGATGCGTTC
>JAUNEQ010000110.1 GCA_030525445.1 Coriobacteriia bacterium
AGTTCGAGAGCGGCGTGCACCGCGTGCAGCGCGTTCCCAAGACCGAGAGCCAGGGCCGCATCCACACGTCCACGGCGACCGTCGCGGTGCTTCCCGAAGCCGACGAGATCGACGTCCAGATCAACCAGGAGGACCTCCGCATCGACGTGTACCGTGCCGGTGGCCCGGGCGGCCAGTGCGTCAACACGACCGACTCGGCCGTGCGCATAACGCACCTTCCCACGGGCCTCGTCGTGCAGTCCCAAGACCAGAAGAGCCAGCTGCAGAACAAGGCGGCGGCCATGGAAGTGCTGCGTGCCCGCCTCTACGACAAGATGCTCGAGGAGCAGCGTGCGGCAGAAGGCGCCGAGCGTCGCAGCCAGATCGGCCACGGCGACCGCTCCGAGAAGATCCGCACGTACAACGGCCCGCAGGACCGCGTGACCGACCACCGCATCGGCTACAACGGCAGCTACAACGGCGTGCTGCTGGGCAACGGCGGCGCGGGCTTGAGCGAGCTCATCACCGCGCTGCAGGCGGCCGACCGCGCGGCGAAGCTCGAAGCTGCGAGCGAGGGCGAGGAATAAGCGGCTATGGCTGGCGACACGACGTGGACGATACGCTCCATGCTCGAGTGGTGCTCGGGTTATCTGGGACGGCATGGCGACGAAGCGCCCCGCCGTTCCGCCGAGGTGCTGGTGGGGAAGGCGTGCGGGCTTGAGCGCATCGAGCTCTACCTCGACATGGACCGGCCGCTTTCCGCCGGCGAGCTCGACGTGTTGCGCGAAGACGTGCGCCGCCGCGGCCAGGGCATGCCGCTGCAGTACATCACGGGCACGGCTCCTTTCCGCTACTTGGAAGTGGAAGTCGCGCCGGGCGTGCTCATCCCGCGCCCCGAGACCGAGGTGCTCGTGAGCGAGGCGCTCGCGATGTTGCCGCCCGCACCGAAGCCCCAGGATTCGTATGACCGCGTGTTGCTTGCGGAACTCCGTCGCGAATCCGAAGGGGAGGGAGAGGGCGAATCTCCCGCCGAGGAGGCTGCGGCCGAGGAACCGGAGCTGCTCGTCGCCGACATCTGCACCGGCAGCGGGTGCATCGCCTGTTCCATCGCCACCGAGCATCCGCTCACACGCGTTGTCGCGACCGATATCGCGCCTGAGGCGATCGCGCTCGCCCGGAAGAACGCGGCGCGCTTCGACGTGGCCGATCGCGTCGAGGTGCTCGAGGGCGACCTTGGCGCATGCATCGACCCAGAGTTCATGGGCTCATTCGACCTCGTGGTATCGAACCCGCCGTATGTGCCGACGGCGGTTCTTTCCGAAATCCCCCGCGAGGTGGCCGATTACGAGCCGGCGCTCGCCCTGGATGGGGGAGCGGATGGCCTCGACCTCTTCCGCCGGTTGGCGACCTGGTCGCTGCAAGCCTTGAAGCCCGGCGGCGGGTTCGCCTGCGAGCTGCACGAGACCTGCCTGGATGCCGCTGCTGACATCGCGCGGGATGCCGGCTTTACCGAAATCCGCATCGTGAACGACCTCACGAACCGTCCCCGCGTGCTCGTGGCCAAGCGCCCGTAGCACACGCACGTATCATCAGCACTTCCGAGAGGATTGATCCATGACGCTGCTGAACGACGACAACCTGCTGTATGCGATCGACCAGGGAGCCGCGGCGCTCAAGGCTTTCATCGGCGATGATGTGCCGGTTGCGGGCATCATCCTCGGCAGCGGTTTGAATCCCTTCGCCGATACGCTAGAAGACGCTCGGGTTCTGCCGTTCGGCGATGTCCCCTTCATGAGCGTGTCCACGGCGACGGGGCACAAGGGGCGTTTCGTCTTGGGAACCGTGCCCGGCACCGGCTCACGTGTTCTGTGCATGCAGGGACGGCTGCACAAGTACGAGGGATGCAGCGGCCTCGATATCGCGTTTCCCGTGTGGCTCATGGCGGAATGCGGCATCGATACGCTCATCACCACGAATGCCGCGGGCGCGATCAACCCCACGTTCAACGTGGGCGATTTCTGCATCATGCGCGATCAGATCAACATGACAGGCCAGAATCCTCTCATCGGGCGCTCGCCTGACCTCATCGCCGAACGCTTCGTTCCGATGCTCGGCTGCTTCGACGCGGACCTTCGGGCCATCGCGCGTGAGGTTGCGGCCGTAGAAGGCATCTCCGTCCAGGAGGGCGTGTACCTGGCGCTCACCGGGCCGAGTTTCGAGACGCCGGCGGAGATCCGGATGTTTTCCGCATGGGGCGCCGATACCGTCGCGATGAGCGTCGTCGAAGAGGTCATCGCGGCACGGCATGTGGGCATGCGCGTCCTTGGCATGAGCCTCATCGCGAACATGGCCTGCGGAATCGAGGGCTCCGACCCGAATTCCGATGAGATCATGGATGTCGCCGTTAAGCGCGAGGGCGATTTCTCCCGTCTGATCGCCGGCATCATCGCGAAGCTGTAGCGCAGGCGAAGACCCATCGGGTGTACAATACGTCCCGTTTTGTCAGAAGAAGGGAAGCCGGCTGCTGCATGAAGAGCCACTATGAGAAAGTCATCGCGTTCTGCTGCTTCCTGCTCATCTTCTGCAATGTCGGCCTTGCGAGCACTTCGTTCAACGTGTACCAACCCTATATCGTCGCGCTTCCCGGCGTCGGCGATTCGGCCGGTTCGGTCGTCATCGGCGTGCGCACGTTCATGAGCCTCGTTTGCATGTTCATCGTCGTCCGCTACTACCAGCTCATCGATTGCCGGCTTGGGTCGTTCATCGCCTGCCTGTTCAGCGCCGCATCGATGGTGGTCTATGGTTTCGCGCAGAGTTTCCCGGTTTTGTGCATCGCCTCGGCGCTGGGCGGCATCGGGTACGGTTTGGGCGGCATGGTGTGCACGACCTATCTCATCAACCGGTGGTTCAAGACCGATGTCGGCTCGGCCATCGGCGTCGCCGCGATTGGGTCGGGCGTCGCGAGCATCCTCATCCCCACGACGGCCGAATGGATCATCCGCACCTTCTCGCTTTCCGTCTCGTTCTGGGCCGAAGCGGTGCTTGCGCTCGCGATTGGCGTCCTTACATTCGCGCTCTTGCGCAACTACCCCAAAGACCTCGGCCTCGAACCCTATGTGAACCCGAAGTGGCTGCAAAAGCACCGGGACGACGTCGTCCACGTCGAAGGCCGTGAGGACGTTCCCGTCGACCATGGCGTGGATTTGCCGATGGGGCCGCATCGCGCTTTCATCATCGCCTGCGTCTTCGTCGGCGCCGTGTGCGTGTGCTCTTCCAACTTCCTTTCCGTGCTGCTCGTCTCCGAAGGCTACGACCATCAATTCGCCGCGCTCATGCTTTCGGTTTCGGGTTTGGTGCTCACCGTGGGGAAGGGCGCGATGGGAAAGCTTTTCGACGTCCTCGGCGGCATGCGAGGCACGCTCATCGCGTTGGCGACTTTCATTTTGGGACTCGTGTTGCTGGTTTTCGGGGCAATGGGAAACATCGCCTTTGTCTGGGCGGGTTGCGTCCTCTACGCGTTCGGCCTTGCCATCGGTTCCACGGGCATCCCCATCTGGTCGCTCCATTTCTCGACGCCGGAAAAACGCGTGAAGACCGTCCGCACGTTCCAAACCGGATACGCCTTCGGCAGCTTCGGATTCTCGTTCGTGCCCGGCGTGCTCAAGGATGCGCTGGGAAGCTACGTGTTCTCGTATACGGTCATGATTGCCCTGCTCATCGTTGCCGCAGGCATCATTCTCGCCACCTATCGCCGCTATCAAAAAGCCGTATAACCTCGTATAATGCTAGCGAGGAAGCCACGCGTGGGAGGTCGTTATGGTCGCGAAGTCTTTTGCACGTCTGTCGGTTCTGTCTTTGGCCGCATCGATTGCGGCAATCGTCATTGCGTTAACGCTGGGTGCCGGAAGCGCGTGGGCCGGAACATCCGAGTACAGCTCGCTGGTCACCGACCACGCGAAGCATACGACCTTCAAGGTCTTGTACCATAAGGGCGCGGTGGGCGCTCAAAGCAATGAATACGAATTCTATGAGGAGCGTGGCAAGGTCATAAAGAACCTGAAGACCTCCAACAAGAAGGTCGCAAAGGTCAAGTACTACGATAGCCGTCATGCGTTCAAGGTGACCATCAAGAAGGCGGGCACCGCAAAGGTGACATTCAAATACCGTGGGAAGAAATACTGCTTCAAGTTCGTTGCGAAGACGTACACCAACCCCTTCAAGACCCTCACGATCGGGTCGACAAGCTATCGCTCGCTATTCAAGTATACCGACGACGGATTCATGGAGGCGAATCTCAGCGGCGCGTTGAAGGCCAAGGCGTCGAAGTACTGGACGATCAAGTGGATTGAAGTTGCGTTCGAAAACGGCGCTACGCAACGCGTGGGCAATGGCGATTACCTGTCCGGTGACATCGAATGCCTCACCTTCAAGCTGAAGAATAAGAAGACCGGCTATGTCACCTATCGTCCCTTCAGGCCCGAGGGCTGGTAGGTCGATTCATGATGCGTGATCCCGGGGGATCGCTCGCATGACCTGCTATATCATCGTTGCTCACACTATTTGATTCAATAACTATATATAATGGTACCCAGTATGAATCATGGTGAATAGGAGGGAACATGAATCAAGCTGCGGTGAAGAGAATGCCTGTTCTGGGCGTCGTTGCGGTCGCGATGGCGCTTCTGTTGGCGATGACGTTCGGGGCAGGTTCCGCGTTTGCGGATGGCAACGAGATTAACGTTGACAACATCAAAGCCAAATCGACCCAGAAGATGCTCTATTTCCCGGGCAAGGACGCGGCAGCGTCGAATGTCTACTATGTGTTCAGCGGTTCGGACAAGGCGATCACGAAGGTGAAGTCCTCGAATAAGAAGGTCGTTGCCGTTTCGCAATCGGGTGAATTCAAAGCCATGTTCCAAATGCAGCTCAAGAAGGCGGGCAAGGCGAAGGTCACCTTCAAGTACAAGGGCAAGTCGTACACGATGAATGTCGTCGTGGCGAAATACACGAACCCCGTGAAGACCTATAAGATCGGGTCGACAAACTACGCAAGCAAGTTCAAGAAGA
The DNA here is from genome assembly GCA_030525445.1 of Coriobacteriia bacterium. Taxonomy (GTDB): domain Bacteria; phylum Actinomycetota; class Coriobacteriia; order Coriobacteriales; family Eggerthellaceae; genus UMGS1519. The sequence goes on from JAUNEQ010000110.1 coordinate 5,047, forward strand.
CGCCCTTCTACTTTGCCGGCGGCAAGGTTCTGAAGGGCAAGGTGACGGTGAAGGCCGCCACTGGTTGGAAGTTCAAGCATTTCGAGTTCTACAAAAACGGGAAGCTGAAGACCGCGAAAACCCGCAAGCTCACGGGCAGCGAAGGTCAGGTGACTGCGGTGATGCAGCATAAGAAGTCCGGTGCCTTGGCGTATGTCAGCGTGTTTGGCGGCATGTAGGCTTTACCGTAAATAGACAAGAGAATCCCCGGGTCCTTGGCCCGGGGATTATTCTTTACCGGGAGATCGCCTGGCACAGGGCGGGTATCTATCGAACTATATCGGTGCCGCGGCATATCGTGGACAGGCAACGTGATGCCCCTGCCTGTGCGCGACGTATAATGAGCTAGTCTATGTGAAACGATCGTTGACGTGCGCGCCTGGGGCCGGTGTCCGCCGTCGGTGTCATCCCGAGCGGAGCGGGCGCAGCCCGCGGAGCCGAGGGGCCTCCTGCTGGTGCGGAACGGCTGCACCCCCTCCTGCGGCAAGCGCCGAGGGGGATCCTTCGGCTCAGGCGCTTCGCGCCCGCGCTCAGGATGACACCGGGGGTCGCGCGCTTTCCGCGTCAATGACGGTTTAACATAGAGATGGGTGCAATGGATGGTCTGAGATAGGGGGCTTCGATGAACGATATGGCGAAGACGAAGACGACGATGGCCGCGGCAGTCGCCGCTATGGCAACCGCTTTCATGCTGATGGTTTGCGCGAACACGGCTCTGGCCGAGGATGGCATCAACATCGATACCGTGAAGTCGGGGTTCACGTATACGGCAATCTACTATCCCCATAAGGATGACGCCGGGATGAATGTATGGAACCTATATTCCGGCAAGGGAAAGGCCATCTCGTCGGTGAAGAGCTCCAAGACCGCGGTTGGCGCGGTGAAGCTCGCGAAGGGCAAGAAGTCATTCAATCTCACGATAAAGAAGGCCGGCAAGACCAAGGTCACGTACAAGTACAAGGGCAAGAAGTATGCGGTGACTTTCAAGGCCGTGAAATACACGAAGCCCGTGAGCTCGCTCAAGGTCGGCAAGAAGCAATACGCCCCGGCATTCGCGAAGCGCCCCGTGAGCAACCTGGGCCTTGCGGGCGGGAAGCTCGTCGTGAAGGCAGCGTCGGGTTGGTCATTCCAATCTGCGGAATACGGCAATGACGCGACGGGCGTGACGAAGTCCATCAAGAACGGCAAAAAGGTCCCCGCCTCGGCCGACTACATCAACATCGCGATGAAGCATAAGAAGTCTGGCGCGATCGTGTACATCACCGTCGCATAGTGTGGAGCGAAAGCGCTGGTTAAGGGCTCAAACATGTCGGGACATCTTCTAAGCGGCCATATCCGTTTCGGATTGCGGTGCGAAGACCCATGTTGCGCGCATGGCGTGATTGACGCGCTATATTGCTGCTGGCTTGCCGTTGTGGGCATCTTGGCGCTTGCGCTTGCAATCGCGGTTGTGTGTCCGCTTACGGGATACGCTGCGGATTCCGTCGAGGCTCTCGCCGAGACGGCATGTGAAGAGGTTGCTGCGAGCCCGACGGGCGAAGACGCTCTGCCAGTTGCTGATGCGCAGGATTCGGGATCGGCCGATGAAGCGCCAGGTAGCCCGAGCCAAGGAGTCGGCGAAGACGGGAATGGGGAAGTGGAGTGCATGGCCCCACGCGCTTCCACTGACGATTCTTCAGTCACGTCCGATTCCGAGGATGCGGGCTCGCCTTCCGCTGAGGGAAACGACTATGACGCAGGGGATTCCGAAGAGACGCCTGCAGAGGCAGCAG
>JAUNEQ010000111.1 GCA_030525445.1 Coriobacteriia bacterium
TGTTGTCGGTGCAGTTGTCCGCGATGACGAAGATGTCGATGAGCTCCTGCGGGTAATTGTTCACCCGGATGCTATGGATGAGGTCACCGATGACCGCCGCCTCGTTACGCGCCGAGATGACGACGGCATAGCGGTGATTCTTCTTCGCAACGCGCGGGGTCACCTTGTGGGTGAGCACGTGGAACACGTAATAGAGCTGGTAGGAATAGCAGATCGTGAACACGAGGAACACGGCGAAGTTGAAGATGTCGACATACGACACCTGAGCAAACAACTCCTCTATCACCGATTCTCCTCTATCGTTCTCCATGCTTGCCGCATGGCGGCTTCTCCCCCGCGCCTCTCCTTTGCGCAGGCGATGGCGCGGCGGTAAAGTACGCCGTCCATCTGAAGATTAGGGGGGATTATAGCCGCCTTGCGCGGGAGTGGTACCCTGTTACCTGATGAAAGCAGATTGCACACAAGCAAACTACGAAAGAAGGACACATGCCATATGACATTAAAGATATAGCCCTCGCCGATGCCGGATTGGCGCGCATCCTCTGGGCTGACCGCGACATGCCGGTGCTCGCCAGCATCCGCGAGCGCTTCGAGCGCGAGCGCCCGCTGGAAGGCGTGCGCATCGGCGCGTGCATGCACGTCACCACCGAGACTGCGAACCTCATGCGCGTGCTCGTTGCCGGCGGCGCGAAGGTGACGCTCTGCGCGAGCAACCCGCTTTCCACGCAAGATGACACGGCGGCGGCCCTCGTCCGCGATTTCGGCATCGACGTCTACGCCATCACGGGCGAGGACATGGACACCTACGCGAGCCATATCGAGTCCGTCATCGCCACCGACCCGCAGATCATCATGGACGACGGCGCCGACCTGGACACCGCGCTGCACACCCGCCACGCCGACAAGCTTGCCGGCGTCATCGGCGGCACCGAGGAAACGACCACCGGCGTCGTGCGCCTTGCTGCGATGGCCGCCGAAGGCGCCCTCGGCTACCCGGTGTTCAACATCAACGACGCGAACACGAAGCACTGCTTCGACAACCACTATGGCACCGGCCAGTCCACGCTTGACGGCATCGTGCGCGCCACAAACCGCCTGCTGTGCGGGCGCACCATCGTCGTTTCCGGATACGGCTATTGCGGCAGCGGCCTCGCCCTGCGCGCCAAGGGCATGGGCATGGACGTCATCGTGTGCGAGGTGGACCCGCTGAAGGCGCTCGAAGCCCACATGGAGGGCTACCGCGTGATGCCCGCCGCCGAGGCCGCCCGCTTCGCGGACGTGTGGGTCACGGTCACCGGCGACTGCAAGGTCGTCGATGCGCCGGCATTCGAGAACATGAAGGATGGCGCTATCCTGTGCAATTCCGGCCACTTCGATTCCGAAATCAACCTCGAGTGGCTCGAAGAGCATGCGGTCTCGAAGGTCGAGCTCAAGCCCCTCGTCGAGGAGTACACGCTGGCCGACGGCCGCAAGATCGTCGTGCTCGCACAAGGCCGCCTCGTGAACCTCTCCTGCGCCGAAGGCCATCCGGCGAGCGTAATGGACATGAGCTTCGCCAACCAGGCGCTCGCCGCCGAATACCTGTACCAGCATGCCGGCGAGCTCGAGAACAAGGTCTACGACGTGCCCGCCGAGATCGATGACGGCGTCGCACGCGTGAAGCTCGAGACCCTGGGCGTTTCCATCGACACGCTCACCGAAGAGCAGATCGCCTACATGAACAGCTGGAATTTCTAGCGCCAAAGCATCATCTGCATGCGAGCGCGGCTGCCCGTCCCAGGCAGCCGCGCTTTTTCTTACTCCCCGAAAGCCGTGGGACACCACCCCGGAGGTAGTGTCTCATCGGGACATTACCTCGGGGGTGTCCCAGCATGGATACGCCGACAAAAAAGCCGACCCCGTGGGGCCGGCTTTGCTTGTCTGGGTATATGCGCAGTGCCTTATTCGGCAGCAGCCTCTTCGGCGACTTCCTCGACCGGAGCCTCAGCGGCCTCAGCAGCGGCAGCCTCGGCGGCCTTCTTGGCCTCTTCCTCGGCCTTGGCGGCGTACTTGGCAGCGTTCTCGGCCTTGCGAGCGGCCTTGGCTTCCTTGGCAGCCTTGCGGGCTTCCTCGGCAGCGGCGACCTTAGCGGCGCGCTCGGCCTTCTTGGCGGCCTCGCGGGCGGCAACGGCCTCGCGGGCGGAACCGAAGCGGTCGGTGAAGCGCTGGACGCGTCCGCCGGTGTCGATCAGCTTCTGGTTGCCGGTGTAGAACGGGTGGCACGCATTGCAGATGTCGATGCGCATCTCAGACTTGGTGGAACGAGTGGTGAAGGTGTTGCCGCAGCTGCAGCGAACCGTGCACTCGACGTATTCCGGATGGATTTCAGCTTTCATGGTTTCTCCTTTACAGGCCCTGGTTTCCGACCAGGACGAAGACAAGCCTGCATATAGTAACACGCCCCCGCCCGTTTGCAAGCATTCCATATGAACTGCACTTCTCGGGGCGATTCGACCAAGACCTCAGCCCAAAACCTCAGAGGTCTTGGTCAAATCCCGAGTCGCTAATCCCTTGTGAGCTTGCGGTGCAGGCGGTGCGGTTTGGAGGCCTCGACGCCCAAGCGGCGCTCGCGGTCTTCCTGGTAGCTCTCGAAGTTGCCTTCGAACCAATGCCAGTTGCCGGGATTCTCGTCGGTGCCCTCCCACGCCAGGATGTGCGTGGCGACGCGGTCGAGGAACATGCGGTCGTGGCTCACCACCACCGAACAGCCCGGGAAATCGAGCAGCGCGGCCTCGAGGCTCGAAAGCGTCTCGACATCCAGGTCGTTCGTCGGCTCGTCCAGCAGCAGCAAGTTGCCGCCCTGTTTCAACGTGAGCGCGAGGTTCAGGCGGTTGCGCTCGCCGCCGGAAAGCACGTTCGCCGGCTTCTGCTGGTCGGAGCCCTTGAAACCGAAGCTCGCGATATACGCGCGGCTGGGGATCTCGGTGTCGCCCACCTGCAGGTAATCCAGGCCGTCGGACACGACCTCCCACAGGCGCTTGCTGCCGTCGATGCCGGCACGCGCCTGGTCCACGTACGAGATGCTCACGGTCTCGCCCACCTCGAGCGTGCCACCATCGAGCGGCTCCAAGCCCACGATGGTCTTCAGCAGCGTGGTCTTGCCCACGCCGTTCGGGCCGATGATGCCCACGATGCCATTGCGCGGCAGCTCGAAGCTCAGGTCGTCGATGAGCACGCGATCGCCATATCCCTTATGCAGGTGCTCGGCGACGAGCACCTTGTTGCCCAGGCGCGGGCCCACGGGAATGCGGATGTCGGTGTAGTCGAGCTTCTTCGCCGCCTCGGCTTCCGCCACCATCTGCTCGTAGCGCTCGAGGCGCGCCTTGTTCTTCGCCTGGCGGGCCTTCGGACTCGAACGAACCCACTCGAGCTCTCGCTCCATGCGCTTCGCGAGCTTCGCGCGCTGCTTGCCCTGCATGGCGACGCGCGCCGCCTTGGTCTCCAGATAGGTGGAATAGTTGCCCTTGTAGGGGAACAGCTGACCGCGGTCGACCTCGCAGATCCACTCGGCCACGTTATCGAGGAAGTAACGGTCGTGCGTCACGGCGAGCACGGCTCCCGGGTAGTTCTTCAGGAACTGTTCCAGCCACAGCACCGATTCCGCATCGAGGTGGTTCGTCGGCTCGTCGAGAAGCAGCAGGTCGGGCGCTTCGAGCAGCAGGCGGCACAGCGCCACGCGACGGCGCTCGCCACCGGAAAGCACGCTCACCGGCATGTCGGGGTCGGGGCACTGCAGCGCATCCATCGCCTGGGAAAGCTGGCTTTCCAAATCCCAGCCATTTGCCGCATCGATTTCGGTTTGCAGGCGGCCCATCTCGTTCATGAGCGCATCGAAGTCGGCATCGGGATCGCCCATCTCCTCGCCGATCTGGTTGAAGCGCGCGACCTTCGCGAGAACATCGGCAAATGCGAGCTCGACGTTCTCCTGGACGGTCTTGTCTTCTTCCAGCGGAGGCTCCTGCTGCAGGATGCCCACGGTGTAGCCCGGCGTGAGGCGCGCTTCGCCGGCCGAGCATTCCTCGAGGCCGGCCATCACCTTCAGCAGCGTGGACTTGCCCATGCCGTTGGGGCCCACCACGCCGATCTTCGCTCCGGGAAAGAAGCTCAGGGTCACGTCATCGAGGATGACCTTGTCGCCCACCGCCTTGCGGGCGCGATACATCTGGTACACGAATTCAGCCATGCGGCACCTTCGCTTTCGTCTCATCACATGATTGGAAACGCAATTGTGCCATGAATCGCCCACACAAACCCCCCGTTCACCATGAAAGCAGAAGACGGGCGGGAAAGGATCGAGGCGGCGGAATGCATGTCGCGTTTTGCAGTCGCAGTGATTACTATAGTAATCAGTTACATTCTGCGCTTTGTCATCTGATTACCAAAATAGGCAACATGGCTATTTTGGTAACCAGTATGGATTTCCGGCATCCGTAGACTAGGCGCATGGACGCCGATTTCAAACATAAACTGGGCGCTGCAATCAAAGAGCGCCGCCGTATCTGTGGCCTCTCCAAGCAGAAGCTCGCCTTGATGATAGGCATCAACCGGCTCACCCTCAGGCGCATCGAGGAAGGAATCGGCAATCCCACCCTCGACGTGCTCCTCAAGATTTGCGACGGCCTCGACACTTCCCTCGCCTCGCTCACCGCGCGGGCCGAAGGCCGCGAACCAGATTACATCTATTCGCACGAAGAGCTTAAGTAAGCACCCGACAGCAGGACGCCCGGGACGGTGGTTCGCCGCCCGCACCCCCGCAGGCCGTTCTGCCTCATCCCAGCAGCCAATAGCGAGGCGCGCCCTCCCATCGGGGAGGACGCGCCCATTCGTTTCGATCCGCTCGCTGCAGTCCCTACTTGAACTGGCTCGGGTGAGCCGGGAAGAAGTCGGTGCGCGGAGGCAGTTCCTTCACGGGATGCATGCCGGCGGCGACGCTTTCCTCGGGGCAAAGCTCGTCCATGTTCGCGAACGGGGCATGCCACGTGAAGAAACGCGCGGGATCGATCTGGAAGTATTCGCAGATCATCTCGCAGCCCTTCGGCGCCACGGGATGCATGAGCAGCGTGCACACGCGCAGCAGGTAGAAGCAGTCCACCAGAAGCTGGCGACGGTCGGCTTCGAGCGCGTCAACATCCGCGCCCTCCTCGGCGACGCCCGTCTCGATGCGCTTGATGCCGGCGCTCCAGCGCTTGTTGCTCCAGCGAATGAACTCGTCCATGATCTGCATGATCGTATGCAGCTCGGCCTTCTCCATCGTGCGCTCGTAGCGTGCAAGCGTCTTGTAGGCCATGCGGCGCACGTCGTCGGACACCGCACCGAGCGGCATCTGGCAGTCGAACTTGTTCTTCGCCTCGTAGAAGCAGCTGCGGGCCAGGCGGTTGAACACCTTCGTGAGCAGGCTGCCTTCCTTCATCACCGGGTCGGATACGCGCGGGTTCTCGCGCACGGACTCATCCGGGTCGAACACCTTCGGCTTGAACGGCACGGCGCGCTGGTCGAGCGCAAGCGCGAGGAAATGCGCGCGCAGCTGCTCGGCCGTGTAATGCTCCAGCAGCTCGTCGGCGCTCGGCGGCTTCACGGCACCGGAAGACGACGCCTTGCTCTTGCCGTACAGGATGTGGTGGTTCGCGATGAGCTTCGACTGCTGCAGGTACCCTTCTTCGGGCTGCAGCTGCCGCGGGTTGCCCTCCTGCAGCGCCACCCACAGCGCCGGCTGCGCCACGCCGTAGAAATACAGGTTGTCCTGGCCGATGAACTGGTAGACCACGTCATCCTTCTGCGTCCAGAACCGCTTCCAGTCATCGGGCCCCAAGCCACGCTTTTCGGCCACGGCCTGCGTGAAGCTGATGGGCGCCCACAGGCTTTCCGGCCAGCACCACACGGTGAGGCCCGCCATCGCCGGGTCGAGCTCGGGCACGGGAATGCCCCAATCGATGTTGCCGGTGATGCGGAACGGCACGAGCGTCTTGCCCGTGCGGATGCGCAGGCCGGCGGCCATCAGGGCATCGCGGGCGACATCGCGCTCGTCGATGCTCGCGAATTCCAGCTCGAAGCTCGCCTTCCCCTTCTCGGGCGCGCGGAACTCATGCGGCGGCAGGGTGTCGGCCACCTCGCGGTAGCGCTCCTCGGCCTCATCGCGCGTGTTCACGAAGATGATGGGCTTCGCGAGGAACTCGGAAATGGTCTGTCCCACGAGAGGACGGGCGCCTTGGCGCTCGCACTCCGCAACGTACTCGCTCACGACATCCGCGAAATCGGGCAGCGTGAAATACCAGTTGGGCGCCGGGCGCAGCTCGGGGGTCTCGCCCGTGATCGTCGACTTCGGCGCGATGAGCTCGGCCGGGTCGAACTGATGGCCCAGGTCGCATTCATCGGCATAGGCCTTCTCGCCCTTGCAGCCCTGCACGGGGCAGCGGCCTTCCACCTGGCGGCCGTTCAGGTACGTACCCGCCTTCGGGTCGTAGAACTGCAGCGTCTCGCGCTTCTCGAGGTACCCGTTCTCGTACAGCCGCTCGATGACGCGGCGGGTGAACTCGTGATGCACCTCGCCGGCCACGCCGATGTTGCTGCCCTCGTAGATGTCGAGCGCGATCTCGAACGCATCGAGCGTCGCCACCTGGGCATCGTGGTTCGCCTGCACGTAATCCTCGATGGTGCCCTCAAAACCCTCGGTCTCGACCTTCTTGCGGTAGCCCTCGTTGATGGGGCTGCCGAAGCAGTCGGTGCCGGACACGAAGCGCACGTTTTCGGCGCCGATGCGGTCGCGCAGGAAGCGCGCGTAGCAGTCGGCCGGCACGAACACGCCGCC
>JAUNEQ010000015.1:0-13253 GCA_030525445.1 Coriobacteriia bacterium
TTTCGTTTTTGGATGAATAGCAACCGAGGGCGCGCGAAGATGGTATGTTTTGGTGTGTGACGCATGTCGAATCGCGATTGACGGACGGAGCGAAAATGCCCGATGTGATGGTTGACAAGAGCTGCCGCGACTTTGCCGCGTTGCTAGCGGCGAAGGAGTCGGTGCCGGGTGGCGGCGGCGCGGCTGCCTATGTTGGCGCCCTCGGTGCAGCACTGTGCTCGATGGTGGGCAACTTCACCACGGGCAAGAAAGCGTATGCGCAGGTGGAGGAGGATATTCAGGATCTGCTCCAGCGAGCATATGCAGTTCAGGAGCGCTTGCTGAGCCTGGTCGATGAGGATGCACATGCATTCGAGCCCCTTTCGCGTGCGTATGGCATCCCGAAAGACGACCCTTCCCGTGTATCCGTGTTGGAAGAGGCGACCAAGGGAGCATGCGCGCCCCCGATGGAGATGATGCGGCAGATTTGCCGTTCCATCGATTTACTGGAGGAAATGGGGGCCAAAGGCTCGAAGATGCTGCTCTCGGATGTGGGATGCGGGGCGCTTTTGGCGCGTGCGGCCCTCGAGGCGGCGAGCATGAATGTCTTCGTGAATACGAAGACCTTGCAAGATCGCGCCCACGCGTTGATGCTCGAGGCTGAATGCGATGCCATGCTCGCATCGTATGGCCCCAAGGCGGAGGCCATCGCCGCCGATGTAATGGCCCGCATCCGCGGTTAACGATACGGCACCTATCACGGGGACAGTCCCCGCGATAGGTTTTTCGAAGGGGTAAGAAACATGGCGAAGCTGTTGAAGGGAAAGCCGGTTGCGGATGCGATTGGCGAAGAGCTGGCAGGGCGCGTTGCCGCTCTGGAGGCGGCGGGCGTTCAGCCGACGCTTGCCATCGTGCGTGTGGGAGAGCGCGAGGACGACCTTTCCTACGAGCGTGCCGCCGAACGTCGCATGCAAGGCCTGGGCATTGGTGTCCGGAAGTTCTACCTGCCGGTGGATTGCGACCAGAAAGCGCTGCTCGACGTGATTGCCGCCGTGAACGCGGATTCCAGCATTCATGGATGCCTGATGCTTCGCCCGTTGCCGCCACAGCTCGATGAGATGGCGGCATGCGAGGCGCTTCGCCCCGCCAAGGACGTCGATGGTATCACGAATACTTCCATCTACGGGGTGTTTGCCAACCAGCGTATGGGGTTCTCGCCCTGCACGGCCGATGCGTGCGTGCGCATTCTCGACCACTACGGATATGCGCTCGAAGGCGCGCGCGTCACCGTGGTGGGCCGTTCGCTCGTCATCGGCAAGCCGGTTGCCATGATGCTGCAGGCGCGCAACGCCACCGTGACCATGTGCCACACGCGCACGCGCGATCTTCCCGCCGAATGCCGCGCGGCCGACATCCTCGTGGTGGCGGCAGGCCATATGCATACCGTGGGAGCCGATTCGGTGGCGCCCGACCAGGTTGTCATCGACGTGGGCGTGAACTGGGACGAAGAGGCCGGAAAGCTCACCGGAGACGTGGACTTCGCCGACGTCGAGCCCATCGTGGCTGCCATCACGCCCGTTCCCGGCGGTGTGGGCAGCGTCACCACCGCCGTCCTCGCGAGCCATGTGGTGGCGGCGGCTGAACGGGCAGTGGCGCGCAGATGAGGGTGCCGCCCCTCATGCAAATGCGGTAGAGTGGGCGAAAGCCCAGATGTGGCCTAAGGAGAGGAGACCCCATGCCGTACATCGATATCAAGTGCTTCCCCCGCCCCGAAGAGGCTGGCAAGGAAATCGTCGAGAAGATCAATCAGGTGCTCATGGAGACCTGGGGCTGCCCGCAAGAGGCAGTGTCCATTTCGCTCGAGATGGTGAAGCCGGAAGACTGGGAAGAGCAGGTGAAGATCCCCGAGATGGATCCGCGTGACGGCACCATGATGATCCTGCACGGCGAGAAGCGGTTTTAGCTTACGCCGGCATCATACGCACACTCATGTCGATGGGCTTGGCGGTAAACGGAGCCGTCGTCGCCAAGCCATCGACCCCGGTCGCCGCATATGCGGCGGCGTTTTCCGGGTTCACGCCGCCCGCAGCAATGAGCGTGATACGTGGGTTGATGGCACGTAGCTTGGGCGCCAGCCTCTCAAGCACTTCCGGCGTGGCCTTGTCCAGCTGGATACCGTCAACGCCCGCTTCTGCCAGGGCGGTTGCCTGCTTTGGCGTTGATTCCACGAAAATCTTTTTCTCGCAGCACCGTGAGCGGATTTCCGGCAGCTGGGCCAGGAACCCGTCGAGGCCGCCCATAAACGCGAGGTGCTGCTCGAACACGAGCACGGTTTCGCTGAGTCCCAGGCGGTGGGGGAATGCGCCTCCCGCGATGATAGCCTCGGTGAACAGGTCTTTTGCACCAGGCAGGCTCTTGCGTGTGGTGAGCACCTCGCAGTGGGCGTTTACCGCATGGACGGCGTCCACCATGGCGCGCGTTTTCGTGGCAACCGCCGAAAGGTGGTCAAAGGTGTTGAGTCCCACTTTCCATAGCTGATGCAGCGCGGCGGCCGTTCCCTGCACCGTCATGAATACCTGGCCCGGAGTCAAACGGGCGCCATCGGCATCGGCGTGGACCACTTCGCACCCAAGGGTGGTCGCCATGTGCGCAACCACTGCGCTTCCCGCGAGCACGCATGCCTCACGGGTGTAATACTCCATGCTGGCAGGCGAATCGCCAACGCCCAAAACGAGACTGGTGAGGTCGAGATAGGGAATATCCTCCCCGATGAAATAGTCGATTCGGTTTTGGGGTATCCGCACCAGGCCCATGAGTTCCTCCCGGGTTACATTATTCTCCTCGGAGGTATGTTATCGCATGAGAGCACGGGCGGCTACCGGCGCTCACGCATGTGGATGCGAGGTGAGGTGCCAGCCGTTGCAATACGGGCAGCGGTAGATGGAAAGTCCGCGCTTTCCCCGCGCTTCACACCAGGCGAGGTTCTCTTGGGCTTCAGCGCGGCTTGCATAGCGGTTCTTCGACTCGCAGGCCTTGTCGCGCAGGGCGGCCTCGCGTTGGGCATGCGTGTCCTCGCGGCGCTGCTCTTCGCGCGCGAAGAGGTCGTCCATATCGCTGCCGTACAATTCGGCCGCGAATTCCGCTTTCTGTTTTGCCCATGCCGAGCGCTTCTTGCTGCCCATATCCGTCCTTTCACGTGTGCTTTCAGTAGTATCATACGTGCGAAACCAAAGGGGAAGGGTGCTTTCATGACCAAGAACGCCGAATACACCGAAGAATACCTGCAGATTGTCCGCGACCTCGACGGCGACCAGCAAGGCCGCCGCGCCGCACGCTGCTTCGTCCAGAATTCCAATGCCGTGCTGTTCGACAAGGTGGTGACCTCCACCTACGTTCCGCGCTTCTACGACAAGCAGACGTACGAGGCGTTCAAGTACACGGCCGAGACCACGCACGGCATTCTGTGCAAGGTCATCCAGCATTACCTGGACGACCCGGAATACCGCACGATCTTCGACTACGACCCGCGCATCGCCGAACTCATCCTGCTTGACCGCGGTTACCCGGACTACATCCCCATCATGCGCATGGACGTGTTCACGAACGAGGACACGCTGGAATGCGGGTTCATCGAGTTCAATTCCGATGGCACTTCGGGTATGACCGAGGACCGCACGATGAACCGCAGCTTCACCGGAAGCCGAGCCATGGCGGAATTCAAGCGTCGCCACGAGGTGCGCTCGAGCGACCTGTTTGACGCCTTGGTCGAAGAGCTCATCGCCATCTACTCGCGCTACGAGCGCAAGGTGGAAAACCCGCATTGGGCGATGGTGGACTACCTGGAAATGGCGACGATGGGCGAGTTCCACGAGTATTGCCGCTGCTTCGCCGAGCATGGCGTGGATTGCAGCATCTACGATGCGCGCGACCTCGTGTATGACGGCAAGGAGCTGCGTGGCCCCGACGGCGTGCGCATCGATGCGATTTGGCGCCGTACGGTGAGCAACGACCTGCTGAACCACTGGGACGAGTCGACGGCCTACCTCGATGCCGTGCGCGATGGCAACGTGGCGCTCATCGGCAGTTTTGCGGGGCACATCGTGCACGACAAGCAGATTTTCGAGGCCCTGCGCAACCCCAAGACGCATGAGTTCCTCACGCCCGAAGAGGTGGAATTCGTGAAGGCGCGTGTGCCGCAGACCTGTTTCCTCGACAGCCAGTTCATCGATATCGACGAGGTGCGCGCCAACAAGGACAAGTGGATCATCAAGCCCACCGACCACTACGGTTCGTCCGACGTGTTCGCTGGCCTGATGTACTCGCAGGAGGAATGGAACGAGATTGTCGATCGCTACGCGAACAGCGCCGCCGGCGAGCCCTTCCTCGTGCAGACCTACCTGTATCCGCACCGCACCCAGCAGCTCGTCCCGTGCCGCGACATCCTTTCCTATGAAGACGGCGAGGCGCCTTTCGAGATCAAGCCGTACGGCAACCTGAACGGCCTGTACCTGTTCAATGGCAAGTTCGCCGGCGTCTTCAGCCGCATGGGGCCGAATGCTGTCATCAGCGAGCTTCGCGGCGACCCGGTTGCCGCGACTATGTGGGTCGACTAGCCACGATGCCGCTGCGGGCGAATCTGGCGGTACAGGGCCTGCGCTGACCCCCTGTCACTGTCGCCCGGGACACCAAACCGCCGGCCCCGGGCATCCCGCGGCGTTTTTCGAAAACTGTCTTGTCAGGACGCTTGCGTGTGGTAAAGTAGCGTCCATGAACACGAACGGAAGACAGAAGGGCTTGAATGCTTGCGCGGGCACGGTGACCGCGCCTTCCGGAATTTTCTCCTACTTCTATTTCTATCTGTAGCACACGGGCTCGGGCCTGCTGGTAAGCAACGCCCCGCGGTCGTGTGCGCCTCCGGTTAACGCCCATTGGGCGTTTTCGTTTGTCTGTTTCTGCGCCGGGCGTCGTCGGCGCGTAAAAGAAAGGAATCGAGGAACTCCTCATGATTGCAAAAATCGGAATGATCGTTCTCTTCGCCGCCATCGTGGTTGGCATCGGCGTGTACACGCGTCGCCATGCGAACTCCGTCGACGGCTTCATCTTGGGTGGCCGAAACGTCGGCCCGTGGCTGTCGGCTTTCGCGTTTGGCACGAGCTACTTCTCCGCCGTCATCTTCATTGGCTACGCCGGTCAGTTCGGTTGGAAATACGGCATGTCCGCGACGTGGGTTGGCTTGGGAAATGCCCTGGTGGGCAGCTTGCTTGCCTGGTGGGTGCTCGGCCCGCGCACGCGTGAGATGACCCAGCGCCTGAAGGCGTCCACGATGCCGCAGTTCTTCGGCGCGCGCTACAATTCCACGGCGCTTCGCGTGGCCGCTGCAGCCATCATCTTCGTCTTCCTCATCCCGTACACTGCGGGCGTCTACAACGGCCTGTCCCGCCTGTTCGACATGGCGTTTGGCTGGCCCTACGAGGCGTGCATCATCGGCATGGCTCTCGTTACCTGCATTTACGTGGTGCTGGGCGGATACATGGCCACGGTCGTGAACGACTTCGTGCAAGGCCTCATCATGCTCGTGGGCATCGTGGCCGTCATCGTGGGCGTGCTCGCCAGCCAGGGCGGCATCTCCGAAGCCATCGTGAGCCTGTCGCAGGTCGAGCTCGAAGGATCCGCGCTCGCCGGCCCCTTCACCTCGTTCTTAGGGCCCGACTTCTTCAACCTCATGGGCGTCGTTATCCTGACGTCGCTGGGCACCTGGGGCCTGCCGCAGATGGTCACGAAGTTCTACGCCATCAAGGACGGCCCGGCCATCAAGCAGGGCGCCATCATCTCGACGCTGTTCGCCGTCGTCGTTGCCGGTGGCAGCTACTTCCTCGGCGGCTTCGGCCGACTCTTCGGCGACCAGGTCGCGTTTGGCCCCGACGGTGTGACGCCGGTGTACGACTCCATCGTTCCCACGATGCTTTCGGTATTGCCCGATATGCTCATCGGCCTCGTGGTGGTGCTCGTGCTTTCCGCCTCGATGTCCACGCTGTCGTCGCTCGTGCTCACGAGTTCCTCCACGCTCACGCTCGACCTCATCAAGGGCCACATCGTGAAGGAAATGAACGAGAAAAAGCAGCTGGTGTGGATGCGCGTGCTGCTCGTGGTGTTCGTTGCAATCTCGGCCGGCATCGCGCTCATTCAGTACAACTCGTCGATCACGTTCATCGCCCAGCTCATGGGTATCTCGTGGGGCGCCATCGCCGGCGCGTTCCTTGGCCCATTCCTGTATGGTCTGTACTGGAAGCGCGTCTCGAAGGCCGCCGTGTGGGCGAGCTTCATCATCGGCGTGGGCCTGACCACCGGTAATATGATCGCCGGCATGGTGGGCACCCCCTGGATCGCGAGCCCCATCAACGCCGGCGCGCTGGCGATGATCCTGTCGCTCGTGGTGACGCCGCTCGTGTCGCTGGTCACACCCGCCGTCCAGTTCGAGATTTCCCCGGTGCATCGCTCGGCCGCCATCGACCGCGAATACCGGGCGCAGCTGGAGGCTACCGGCCAGACCGTCGACGCCATCGGCCCGTCTTCCGCGCTGGAGGAAGGCATCGGCAAGGCACCCGGCAAGCTGCTGCATCGTTCGCAGCAGAAGGAATAGCTTCCTTATTGGGACGCCCAGGCTCCAGAGGATTATTGCCCCAGACAAACAGAGGGGTGCGCGGAACCGCGCGCCCCTCTGTTTCGTCTGGGGCAAAAACCGGGAGCCTGGGCGTCCCATGGGAAACCTATTCGTGCGAAGTATGAATTACGCCTGGTATTCGCAGAATTCAGGAAGTCGCTCTTTCGCTATAGTGGGCTTGAGCAGGCAAATGGAGGTGAACATGGACGCAATGGCGAAACTGCATCCGCGGCATATCGCCATCGTCGCGTGTTGTTGCCTCACCTGCCTCATCCCCGCCGGCATGCTCATGAACACGCCGAGCATCTTCTATCCGGTTATCGCCGACGAACTGGGCGTCCAGACTGCGGAAATCAGTGCGTGGATGGCTATCTGCTTGCTTTCGGCTGCGGTATTCCAGCCGGCGCTCGGCAACATCGTGAATCGCACGAGCATGCGATTGCTCATGTTGGGCGGCTCGTTCACGATGGTCGTCGTGTTCCTGGTGTTCTCCGTGGCGACGGAGCCTTGGATGTTCTGGGCGATTGCGGTATTCACGGGCTTTCCCTTTGCCGCGTGTCTTTCTGTGGGTCCGGCGACGCTCGTGAACCGCTGGTTCAACGAGCGTGTGGGCCTGATTCTGGGGTTTTGCGCGGCGTCTTCCGCCATCGGAGGCGTCCTGTTCATGCTGCTCGGTCAGGCGCTCATCGAGTCCGTTGGGTGGCGTACGGCGTACCTTGTGTACGCGGGTATTATCGTGGTGGTGTGCATTCCCGCTGTCGTGCTGTGCATTCGGGATCACCCCGCCGATTGCGGTTTGAAGCCCTACGGGCAGGCGCCCGACGGGGCCGAAGTCGCGGATGCCTCCGCAGATGCGGGCGCTTCCCCCGAGCCCGATGCTGCCAATATCGCCCAGCGCGCGCGTCGTTGCATGGTTTCGCCAGCGTTCCTGCTGCTCATCGTGGCGGGGTTCCTCATGAACATGGTGTGCCAGGTGAATGGCTATCTGCCGAAATACGTGTATTGGGTCGACGACCAGGCGGCGCTTGGCGTGGCATCGGTCGCGTTCGTTTCGGGAGTGGTGCTCTCTTCGCTTGCGCAGGCAGGCAGTGCCGCCGGCAAGCTCATCCTCGGCGCATTCTCGGACTTTTCGGTGCGCAACGCGCTCATTTTGCTCTGCGCCGGAGGCGCTGCGGGCATCGCCTGCGTGTGGGCTTTGCCATCCACCCCGTTCGTGGTGGTCGGCGGTTTCGTCTACGGATTCTTCCTCGCTGCGGTCTTGGTGCTCATTCCCATGCTCGTGCGCGAGATTTTCGGGGCGGGCGATCTCTATCCCGTGCTCTACGCGCGCGTCGCCATCGCACCGGCGATTGGCGGGGCGGCCGCCAATATCGTATGGCCATACCTGGCCGACAACTTCGGTGGATTCGACATCGTCTTCAGTATCGCGCTCGCGATGATCGCGGTAATACTCGCCTGCTCCCTCATCGCGCTTCGCTTGGGCCGGGCGGCCCGCGAGTAATCGCTTTCAGGACGTTCCTGGTTCTGCGCTTTTATCGCGTTCCGTGGCCGTTCGTCAAATAAAGATTAGACAAGCCTAACAATTTGATACCATAGAGGGGCATGAAAGGGTCAGACGAGGGAAGGGTGGCTGCGCATGGCGGTAGGCGAAATCGCATTGGGGGTGCTCATTCCCTTTGTGGGCACGAGCCTCGGTGCGGCTCTGGTGTTCCTCTTGCGCGGGCAGATGTCGCCCATCTTGCGGAAGATCCTCACGGGATTTGCGGCGGGCGTGATGGTGGCGGCTTCGTTCTGGAGCCTGCTTGAGCCTTCGCTCGAAGGGGCGTCGGCCATGGGGTCGCTTTCGTTTCTCCCCGCTGCCGTGGGTTTCCTCGGTGGTGTGCTGTTCTTGCTCCTGTTGGATACGGTCATTCCGCATATGCATATGGACTTGCAGTCCGAAGGCCCGCATGTGGGCCTGAAACGCACGACCAAGCTCATCCTTGCGGTGACCTTGCATAACATTCCTGAAGGCATGGCGGTGGGCATCGTGTACGCCGGTTGGATGACGGGGGAGCCGGGGGTGTCGCAGGCTGGCGCGCTGGCGCTGGCGCTGGGCATCGCCATCCAAAATTTCCCCGAGGGCGCCATTGTGTCGATGCCGCTGCGAGCCGAGGGCATGTCGAAGGGAAAGACCTTTGCGTTTGGCGTGATGTCCGGCGCCGTGGAACCCATAGCGGCGTTGCTGGTGCTGGCCTTGGCAGGCGCGGTGGCACCGGCCATGCCGTACCTGCTCGCGTTCGCTGCGGGCGCGATGATGTACGTGGTGGTGGAAGAGCTGATTCCCGAGATGTCGGAAGGCGAGCATTCCAACGGTGGAACGGTGTCGTTCTCGCTTGGATTCGTGCTCATGATGATTCTGGATGTGGCCCTGGGATAAGAGCGTTTTGATAGCGAAAGAATGCCATTCAATAGGTGTGGGAATCGGGCTGGCGACGTATGCTGCCTTCCAGTCCGCCATGCGTTGAGCGCGCTGGAACCTGTCATTGGGGATGAAATAAAGAAGCTGCACTTGGTGCGCCCTGCAGGATTCGAACCTGCGACGTACTGATTCGTAGTCAGTCCCTCTATCCAGCTGAGGTAAGGGCGCACCAAGTGCAGCGAGTGGTATTATGCGCCGGACCCCCATCTGTGTCAATGAGAAATTTCGCGTTCACTCAAGCTGCACATTTCAGGCAGCGAACCGAATGGCCGCCTCGTTTGGCCTCAAGCAGATCTGCCATGCGTTTCGCGTATGACAAGTTGCGGAATACGCATTGCTGAAAACGGGTTTCAGCGTATGGCGCACCGTGCCTTTCGGGTACCCTATGTGCAGGAGAAAACGAGACAAGGGGGACGCATGGAGTATCGAGAGCTGGGCAAAACCGGTCTGCGCGTGAGCGAAGTTGGGTTCGGCGCCGAATGGATTGGCGAGATGGACGAAGCCGCGTTGCGCGCCATGGCGAAGCGCGCGCACGATGAGGGCGTGAACATCGTCGACTGCTGGATGGCCGATCCGGCTGTACGCAGTGCACTCGGCAAGGCGATTGCGCCCGAACGTGACGATTGGATCATTCAGGGGCACTTCGGATCGACGTGGCAAGATGGCCAGTACGTGCGCACGCGCGATATGGCCAAGGTGGTGCCGGCGTTCGAAGACCTGCTTGCGCGCCTGGGCACCGATCACATTGAGCTTGGCATGATCCACTTCGTAGATGAGGTGGACGAATACCGCGCCATCATGACGGGCGAGTTCTACGCTTATGTGAAGCAGCAGCTGGATGCAGGGGTTATCGGGCATGTGGGGCTTTCCACCCACAATCCCGATGTTGCGCAGCTCGCCGCCGAGGATGGCCGCATCGAGATGATCATGTTCAGCATCAACCCGGCCTTCGACATGATGCCCCCCAGCGAGGACATCAACACGCTGTTTGGCGACTTCGCCGATGCTGGTTTGGGCGTGGACCCCTCGCGCGAGAGGTTTTACGCCACATGCGAGCGCAATGGCGTGGGCATCACCGTGATGAAGCCGTATGCGGGTGGGCGTTTGCTCGATGGCAACGCGTCGCCCTTTGGCGTGGCGCTTACGCCTGCGCAGTGCATTCACTACTGCCTCACGCGTCCGGCGGTTGCGAGCGTGTTGGCTGGCTACCGGTCGGTGGAGCAGCTGGAAGAGGCGTTGGCGTATGAAACCGCCACGCCCGAAGAGCGCGATTACGCGAGTGTGCTCGCGGGCGCTCCGGCGCACGCCTATTACGGCCAGTGCACGTATTGCGGGCACTGCGCCCCTTGTGTGGCGGGCATCAACATCGCGTTGGTGAACAAGTATGCCGACCTTGCCGCAATGCAGGACGAGGTACCCGAGGGCGTGCGCGGCCACTATGCCGCGCTCGAGGCTACCGCGTCTGACTGCACGGGGTGCCAGGACTGCGAAGCGCGTTGCCCCTTCGGAGTTCCCGTGGCGCAGAAGATGCAGCAGACCGCGGAGCTGTTTGGGTTTTAAAGGCCGAGCGTTCCTGAGGCCTCTGCCTCGCCTTCCAGAGGATGCTGCCTATCGCAGGAACTGGGCGATGCATTCGATGGCATCGTCCAGTTTCTTTTCGAAGCTGTTTGGACATCCGATGATGCGGCGATTGGGGTGCGTGGCCCATGCTTGCAGGGTGCGGTGCTCTTGCGCGATCGCTTCCTCGAGGGTTTCGATGCGCGCGGTGTTGTTGTCGAGGGTGTAGGCCTCCGGGGCTTCGACCGCAGCGGAAACCAAGTGGATGACCAGGCCGTATCGTGCAGCGAGAGTGGAGCGTTCCTCCTTGAATTCGGCCGCAATCGCGTCGAATTCCTGGGCGGAGCAATAGCCGGCGCCGTCAAGCGTGCCCCGGTCGCAGATGATGGCGCACGGATGGTCGAGGTCCTGGGCTTTTTGGATCGCTTCTCGCTCGAGTTGGAGCTGCAGCCGCATCGTCTCGGTTTGGAAATGCACCACGTCCTGCCCGATGACCAGTCCTCGCGACACGAGAATGGTGGCCGCTTCGGGCACGAACAGGAGCTCGTGCCCGGCGATGACCTTCAGTTGCTCAAGGCGTGTGAGGAGCGTGGTTTTCCCTGCACAGGGGCCGCCCGTGAGGACGATGACGTGTGGCCGTGTGCTCTGCATGTGCGCTTAGCGGATGAAGTTGAACGGGGTGAACGGTTCGCGCTCGGGGATTCCAAACTGCTGTTTACCCAGTTGGATGCTCTTCATCAGGAATGCCATGTGGCGGGCGAGCGTGCGCATCTGCTGCAGGCCTTCGATGTCTTGGGCAGCTTCTCCTTGGGCACGACCGTGGACGGCGTTCCAATACTGGCCACTCGCGATGGGCATGCCGGATATGGCGAAGAACTTGTTCAGCTCGTCGAAGGTGGCCGTGGTGCCGGCGCGCCGGGTCGCCACCACTGCGGCGCCGACCTTCATGGTGAGGCTGAATGAGGCGCTGTAGAACAGGCGGGTGAGCAACGCCACGAGCGTGGCATTGGCCGATCCGTAATACACCGGCGAGCCAACGACGAGGCCATCTGCTGCTTCGAATTTGGGCGAGATCTCGTTCACGATGTCATCGAAGACGCATTTGCCCAGTTCAGAGCACTTCCCGCACCCGATGCAGCCGCGGATGGCCTTGTTTCCCACGGTGATGAGCTCGACCTCGATGCCCTCTGCCTCGAAGATGGGGATCATCTCGTTGAGCGCAGTTGCCGTGTTGCCCTTGCTGTGCGGGCTGCCATTGAGCATGAGTACCTTCATATATTCCCCTGTCTGTTGTTGTCTACCGTGCTCATGATACCGCGTAGGCTTTGAATGCCGAAATGCGGTTATGACGTCCGCCGAAAGCCCGGTTGGTGAGCAAAAACCACAAGATGTAGTGGTAGTACGTTCAGAATGCGGTCTACGAGATGAAGATTCGCTAATGCACACAACATATTGTGTTCGCGAGGAAAAAACGATGCAATTTCGCGTGTTCGCGGCAATCGTTGCACGGGATTTTCGGGAAAGTTCCAAAAAATCGAGGATATCAGTGATATTTCGTCCGGGTGAAAAATGAGCTCGCCGATATATGTTGATTGACCTGGGACGATATCGATGCGCTCTCCGACGGGTGGCGAAATGTGGCACTAAAAACACTGATATCCTCGATTTTTTGGAACTTTCCCGAAAATCCCGTGCAAGGTCGTGTTGCTTGACCCGATGTGGCGCCAAAAATGCCGCTTCAGCCATCTCCATATGCAATAGGTAAACTGGTGAGAGCGCGATTGCGCGTGGTGAGCGCTGCAAGTTTACGGGGAGGTGTCATGGCGTCGTGCGAGGACAGGCTATGCGAGGTTCAGGAGCGGCTCGCACGGGGTCTTGAGCTGGATCGTGCCGCGCAACAGGGTGGGGCGGCTATCCTCATACCGCTTGTTCCCGGTGATGGCGGCCTCGAAGTGCTGTTTGAGGTGCGCGCCCGGCATCTGGACAAACAGCCGGGCGAGGTGTGCTTTCCCGGCGGTCACATCGAAGCGGGCGAAACCCCTCGCGATGCCGCCGTGCGCGAGACCTGCGAAGAGCTGCAGGTCGATGTCCAAAGCGTCCGCGTGATCGCCGATTTAGGGAAGGTCGATGGGCCTGGCGGCATGCCTCTTTGGGTATTTGTCGGTGCGCTCGACGGATATGCGGGGACCTGCGACCCGAAGGAGGTTGACCGAACCTTTACCGTGCCGCTTGCGTGGTTCGAGGAAAACGAACCGGAGGTGCATCGCGTGGAACTGGTGACCACGCCGGCTGACGATTTCCCTTGGGAGATCATCCCCCAGGGACATGATTATCCGTGGCGCAAGCGGTGGCACGAGGTGCCGTTCTACCGTGGCATCGATCCGCTGATCTGGGGATTCACCGCCCGCATGACCGCGTGGTTTGCCCGCCTGTTCAAACAGGGCCGCTAGTTGCTGTTGGTTGTTCGAGGGACGCTCGCGCTCCCGCAGCAAGTGGGATGGGACAAGAGGGCCCGCAGCAAATGGTGAAAACCTGGGACCGCGGGGGTTGGACGCACAAACCCAAGGGGGGTGCATTTGAGCGGGCCCCCAATTC
>JAUNEQ010000015.1:13263-24567 GCA_030525445.1 Coriobacteriia bacterium
AAATGAGACACCCTTGGAACGGCTGCTGTTGCACTAACAACCCAAGGGTGTCTCATTTGCTGCGGGCCCTCTTGTCCCATCCCTATACGCCGTGTCGGGTGGCGGCGGCCACGAATTCCCGGAACAGCGGGTGCGGTTTGCCGGGGCGGCTCTTGAACTCGGGGTGCGCTTGGGTTGCGACGAACCAGGGGTGGTCAGGGAGCTCGATCATCTCGGTGAGGCGGCCGTCGGGTGAAAGCCCGGAAATCACGAGCCCCGCCTCTACCAATTGTTGCCGATAGGCATTGCTTACCTCGTAGCGGTGGCGGTGGCGCTCATACACAAGCTCGCTCCCGTAGGCGGCAAACGCCTGCGTGGCGGGGGCGATCCGGCATGGGTAGGCGCCCAAGCGCATCGTGCCGCCCTTGTTCTCGACATCTTCCTGCTCGGGCATGAGATCGATGACGAAGGGGGCGGGCTCGCCGTCGGTTGCGAGCGTGCCCTCGTCGGCGAATTCGGCCGACGTCGCGCCGGCAAGACCCACGACGTCGCGCGCGAATTCGCATACCGCCGCCTGCAGGCCCAGACAGATGCCCAGGTAGGGGATGTCATGCTCGCGCGCGAAACGCGCCGCGGCAATCTTCCCCTCGAAGGCGCGCTGCCCAAACCCGCCGGGCACGAGGATGCCATCCATGTTCGCCAGCACCGTTGCCGCAGCGGCATCATCGAGTTCCCCGCCGTTGATGAGGTGAACGTTCGCGTGCACGCCGTTCGCGACGCCGGCATGCCCGAGCGCCTCGATCACCGAGAGGTACGCGTCGGGCAGGCTCGTGTACTTGCCCACGACGGCGATATCCACCTCGCCATCGCAGCGGGCGGCATCCTCCACATAGCGCGCCATGGGCACCTGGGGCAGCTCGCCTTCGGGAAGCCGCAGGCGCCGCAGGACCTTCTCGTCGAACCCCTGCTCGTGAAGGCTGATGGGCACTTCGTAAATGCTCGGTGCATCCACGCAGCTCAAGACCGAATCCACGTCCACGTCGCAGAAGTGCGCGATCTTCGCGCGCACCCCATCGTCGATTGCGTGGTCCGACCGGCACACGATGAAGTCGGGCTGCACGCCCATGGAGCGCATCTCCTTCACGGAGTGCTGGGTGGGCTTGGTCTTCACCTCGTGGGCGGCGGCGATGTAGGGCACCAGGCTCACGTGGATGAACACGACGTTGTCTGGGCCGAGCTCGTGGCGCAGCTGGCGCACGGCTTCCACGAACGGCTGGCCTTCGATGTCACCGATAGTGCCGCCAATCTCGGAGATCACGATATGCGCGCCCGTCTGGCTCGCGGCGCGCAGCACGCGCTCCTTGATGGCATCGGTGACGTGCGGTATTACCTGCACGGTGCCGCCCAGGAAGTCGCCGCGGCGTTCGCGGGCGACGAGCGACTGGTAGATGCTTCCCTGCGTGAAGTTCGATTCGCGCGAGAGGCTCTCGTCGATGAAGCGCTCGTAGTGGCCCAAGTCGAGGTCGCCTTCGTGGCCGTCATCGGTGACGAACACCTCGCCATGCTGGAACGGGCTCATCGTTCCCGGGTCGACATTCAGGTAGGGGTCCATCTTCTGCATGGTCACGCGGTAGCCGCGCGCTTTCAGCAGGTGCCCTAGCGATGCCGCCGTGATGCCCTTGCCAAGCGACGAAACGACGCCGCCCGTGACGAAGATGTGCTTTGCCATACTTGCCTCCCGACCGTAGAGCAATAAAAAAGCGCCTGATGAGCACGTCAATACATGCTCCCAAACGCCTCTTGATTTTACGTTGCAACGCAGGCTGCTTTGGTGATTGGCGGGTGGATTTAACACGCGCGCAACTATGGCGTCCGGGATTGCCGGCAATGCCGCATGAGTTTTAACGCATCAGAAATGACACAGAAACGGAGGTGACATGCGGCCTCCGTAGACTCTTGTCTTATACAAGGGCGCGCTCGGTTGGGGTGATGCCCGTCAGCGCAAGGGGGCGATATGACGCACGGAGCACGAGAAACAGTGGTTCATCAGGGTTTATACCGACCTGAATTCGAGCATGACGCATGCGGTATCGGAGCGTTGGCGCACCTGAAGGGCAAGCGCTCCCACCAGATGATCGACGATGCCCTTTCGGTCCTTGTGAATCTGGAACACCGAGGCGGCGTGGGGCTCGAGAAGAACACCGGCGACGGCGCGGGCATCCTCTTTCAGGTGCCGCATCGGTTCTTCCGCAAGGAAGCGCAGAAATGGGGGCATTTGCTTCCCGCAGAGGGGGACTACGGAGTGGCGATGCTGTTCCTGCCCCAAGATGCGGAAGGCGTTGCCTGCGGCATGCGCATATTCGAAGACGGGTGCGCGCGCAACCAGGTGCCCTTGCTGTTTTGGCGCGACGTCCCGGTTGACTCGCATGACCTGGGAGAAGCCGCGCGGGAATGCATGCCCACGATAAAGCAGGCGTTTCTGGGGCGGCCGGCCGATGTCCCGGCGGGCGACGAATTCGAACGTCGCCTGTACGTGTGCCGCCGCACGATTGAAAAGGCCGCCGCGGTTGATCCGGGGCTGTCCGGACGCGTGTTCTACATCTGCTCCATGAGCTCACGCACCATCGTCTACAAGGGCATGCTCGTCTCCACTCAGATGCGCCGGTTCTTCTGCGACCTCGATGACGCATCCACCGAAACCGCGGTCGCGCTCGTGCACTCGCGTTATTCCACGAATACGACCCCGTCGTGGGAGCGCGCTCACCCCAATCGCTACATCGTGCACAACGGCGAGATCAACACGTTGCGCTGCAATGTGAGTTGGACGCATGCCCGCGAATCGAACCTGTATTCCCCGGTGATGGGCGCGGAACTCGAGAAGGTCCTTCCCATTTTGAATGGCGAGGGTTCCGATTCGGCGATGCTCGACAACCTGTTGGAATTCGTTTCGATGAACGGGCGAAGCCTTGCGCGTGCGGTGTCGATGATGCTGCCCGAGCCGTGGGACAACAACGGCAACCTTTCCGCGAAGCGGCGCGCTTGGGATGCCTATCAATCGATGCTCACCGAAGCCTGGGATGGACCGGCAGCCATCGCGTTTTCAGACGGTAGGGTGACTGGCGCGACCATCGACCGTAACGGATTGCGCCCCGCCCGCTACTACGTCACCGCCGATGACCGCTTGATACTCTCCAGCGAAGTGGGCGTGCTCGATGTCGATCCGGCGAATGTGCTCATTGCGGGCAGCTTGGGACCGGGGCAGATGCTGCTTGTCGATCCGAGCCAAGGCCGCGTGCTCTTCGATGGTGAGATAAAGGACGCGTTTGCCAACGAAAAGCCGTACGGCAGGTGGATCGATGCGGAAATGCTGACGCTTGCCGACCTGGACGCCGGGGCGTCGGGCGCAGACGCAAGCCCTGATGCCTCCCTTCCCCTGCACGAGCGGCAGGCGACGCACGGTTACTACTACGATGACATCGAGGAAGCGATCATCCCGCTCGCGCGCGACGGGGCGACCCCGCTGGCCTCGATGGGAACCGACACCCCGCTCGCGTGCCTGTCGGAGCACCCCCGGAGCTTCTTCGATTACTTCAACCAGCTGTTCGCCCAGGTGACGAACCCGCCTATCGACGCGTTGCGCGAATCGTTCATCACCTCGACGCTGCTTTATGTGGGAAACCACGGCAACCTTCTCGAGGACGCCCGCGCGAACTGCCGGCTCGTGCGGCTCGACACGCCGCTGCTCGACCGTGCGGGTTTCGCGGCGTTGTCGCATATCGGGCGCCACGGGTTCGCGGCGGCGTGCGTGCGGGCGGTATATCCCATGGGCGCCGGCACCCATGCGCTCGACGATGCGCTGCAGAGCATGCTCGGCGAGGTGGAACAGGCCGTTCGCGCCGGTGCCAACCTGATCGCGGTTTCGGACAGGGCGGGCGCGGGCGAAGTCCCCATACCCTCGTTGCTGGCAGTCGCCGCCGTGCATAACCACCTCCTGCGCGCGGGGCTACGGACCCACGCGGATATCATCGTGGAGTCCGGTGACGCCATCACTCCCCATGACTTCGCGGCGCTCATCGGCTATTCGGCATCGGGCATTTATCCCTACCTCGCGCACGAGACCATCGAGGCCCTGTGCGAGAAGGGCGTGATCGCGGTTGACCCCGAGGCGGCCATCGCCAACTACAACCGAGCGGTGGTGGCAGGCGTGGTGTCCATCATGTCCAAGATGGGCATATCCACGATGCAGGGTTATCACGCGGCACAGATCTTCGAAGCAGTGGGCCTTTCGGAGGAGCTTGTCGAGCGGCATTTCGCGGGCACGGTGAGCCGTATTGGCGGCCTGGGCATCGACGATGTCCAGCGTGAATGCGACGAGCGATGCGCACGGGTGCGCGCTCAGCTGGAAGGGCCTGCCCCTGACCAGTTACCCAGCTCGGGCATCACCTCATGGCGTCCCCTAGGCGGCGAAGCACACCTCATCAACCCGAAAACGATAAACCTGCTTCAGCGGGCGGTGCGGGAAAACAGCCCACAGCTGTTCGACGAGTACAGCGCGTCGGTGCACGTGCCTGGACGCACGATCCTGCTGCGCGATCTGCTGGACTTCGCGCCCACGCAGAAGGCGATTCCCCTGGAAGAGGTCGAGCCCGCGATTGAGATCGTCAAACGCTTCAACACGGGCGCGATGAGCTACGGCTCGATCTCCCAGGAAGCCCATGAATGCCTGGCCATCGCGATGAACCGCTTGCACGGCCGCTCCAACAGCGGTGAAGGCGGCGAGGATCCGGCGCGCGAAACGACGATGGCGAATGGCGACAGCAAGCGTTCTGCCATCAAGCAGATCGCCTCGGGCCGATTCGGCGTGACGAGTCGCTATCTCATGAGTGCAGACGAAATCCAGATCAAGATGGCCCAGGGTGCCAAGCCCGGTGAGGGCGGGCATCTCCCCGGAGGGAAGGTGTGGCCATGGATTGCCCGCGCGCGCCGGTGCACCCCCGGCGTGGGCCTCATTTCGCCGCCGCCTCATCACGACATCTATTCGATCGAGGACCTTGCCGAGATCATCTTCGACATGAAGAACGCGAACCCGCGGGCGCGCGTGTCGGTGAAGCTCGTCGCAGAAGCGGGCGTGGGCACCATCGCCACCGGCGTGGCGAAGGGTGGGGCCCACAAGATCCTCGTTTCCGGTTCGAACGGCGGCACGGGCGCCGCGCCGCGCGACTCCATTTACCACGCGGGCTTGCCCTTGGAGCTCGGCCTTGCCGAGACGCAGCAGACGCTGCTGCGCAACGGGCTCCGTTCGCGGGTCGTGCTCGAGGCGGACGGCAAGCTGATGGACGGACGCGATGTCGCCATCGCTTGCCTGCTGGGAGCCGAGGAATTCGGTTTCGCGACGATGCCGCTCGTAGCCATGGGCTGCCTGATGCAGCGCGATTGCCAGCAGGACACGTGCCCGGTGGGCATCGCGACGCAGAACTGCCAGCTGCGCAATCGTTTCCGCGGCAAGCCCGAATACGTCGTGAACTTCATGCTGATGGTGGCCGAGCAGCTCCGCCGCATCATGGCTCATTTGGGCTTTGCGACCGTGGAGCAGATGGTGGGGCACGCGGAATGCCTGCGCCAGCATGCGGATGCGAATAGCTGGAAAGCGCGCCTGCTCGACCTCTCGTCGTTGCTGGCGGTGGCCAAAGCCGAATACGGGCGCTCGATCCCCGGCTCCGATTGCCCCCATTACCTGGCCGAATGCGCAGCCGAAGACACGCTGCCGCAAACCCTGGATGCAACCCTGCTCGTTCCGTATACCGCGGAATCCCGCAGGAGCTTGCGCGCCCAGCGGTTCCACGTCGACGTCGCGAACGTCAACCGGTGCGTGGGCACGATGCTCGGATCGGCGGTGACGGCCTGTCATTCCGAAGGGCTGCCCGACGAAATGGTCACGGTGGACTGCACGGGTTCGGGCGGTGTGAGCTTCGGCGCGTTTTTGCCGGCAGGCATCACGCTGAACGTGATAGGCGAGGCGAACGATTTTCTGGGCAAGGGCCTTTCCGGCGGCATCGTCACGGTGGCGCCATCGCAGGAAGCCATGTATCGCCCGGAGGAGAACATCGTGGCGGGTAACGTCGCGTTTTACGGTGCGACGGGCGGCCGCGGCTTCGTGAACGGTTTAGCTGGCCAGCGCTTTGCGGTGCGTAATTCGGGAGCCACGCTGGTGGTGGAAGGCGTGGGGAACAACGGCTGCGAGTATATGACCGGCGGCACCGTTTTGGTGTTGGGCGAGGTGGGCTTGAACTTCGCTGCGGGAATGAGCGGCGGCGTGGCCTATGTGTACGATGCGGAACGCACCCTTTCCGAGCGCTGCAACCGGGACATGGTTGACCTGAAGGCCCCCTCCGCAGAAGACCTTGCGGTAATACATGCGCTCATCGAGGAGCATGCCCGGCGCACGGGAAGCCCGCTTGGCGTGAAGCTCCTCTACCGCTTCGCCGACATCGGCAGCGATTTCGTGAAGGTCATTCCCCGCGAATACGAACACATGATGAAGCTCGTGGCGGAGCTCGAGGCGTCGGGCTTGTCCCACGATGAAGCGGTTGAGCGGGCGTTCGAGACGAGGGAGGCGACGGCGTAACATGGGACTTCCAGGAGCATACTTGCATACACGCCGGCAGGATCACGGCGTGAGGCCCGCGAACGAGGCCGTTCGCGACTTCGATGATATCGTCATCGACCTTGCCGTGAGCGAACAACGCTGCCAGGCGAGCCGCTGCATGAATTGCGGCGTGCCGTTTTGCCAGAGCGGCTTGCCCTTCAACGGCGCGCGCCAGGCGACGGGATGCCCGCTGCACAACCTTATCCCCGAAACCAACGACCTGCTCTTCCGCGGTCGTTGGAACGATGCGTCGGCGCGCCTTTCCATCACCAATCCGTTTCCCGAGTTCACGGGCCGGGTGTGTCCGGCTCCCTGCGAAACGGCGTGCAACCTGGGGTTGAACGACCAGGCCGTGACCATTCACGATAACGAGCGGGCGATATCCGACCACCAGTGGGAACAGGGGATCGAGCCGCTTTCGCCGGCTCCCCAGGATGCGCCCCTGGTGAGCGTTATCGGGTCGGGGCCGGCGGGTTTGGCTGCGGCGTGGGAGCTCGCACGTCGTGGGATGCGCGTGCGGGTGTATGAACGCGACAAGCGCCCCGGAGGCCTTCTGACATATGGCATTCCCAACATGAAGCTTCCGAAGGGCGTGGTTGAACGCCGAATCACACTGATGGAGGAGAGCGGGATCGAGTTTTGCTGCGGCACGGATGCGGTGCCCTTGGCGCAGGCCATCGCCGCTGAATCGGCGGCCGTCGTGCTGGCATGTGGTGCGCGCACGCCCCGGCAGGTTGCCGTTCCCGGGGCGGACCTTGCCGGCATCTATAACGCAGTCGAATACCTTTCTGAAGCGACCGATGCCCTGCTGGAGGGGCGCGATCCGGCGATTAGCGCGCAGGGGAAGGATGTTGCGGTCATCGGCGGCGGTGATACCGGGGTGGATTGCGTCGCCACCGTCCTGCGACAAGGGGCGCGCCGCGTCCGGCAGATCATCCGCGCGGCGTGCCCGCCTGCGGAAGAGGATGCGCTTGCCATATGGCCTGGCCCGCGTCACCGGTATACGCAGGGCTACGGGCAGCGCGAGGCGCAGGCACTGTTGGGCGATGACCCCCGCATGTGGTCGACCGACACCATCGCGTTTGTGGCTGATGGGGAAGGCAGGGTGGCGGCCGTACGCACGCGCGACATTCCCGATGCAGGGGAAACCCGCGATGTTCCCGCTCAGCTGGTGCTCATCGCGAAGGGATTCACCGGGCCCGAACAGTCGGTGATCGATGCGTTCGCGCCCTATGAAAACGTGTACTTGGCAGGTGATGCGCGCATGGGCTCGACGATCGTCGCGCGCGCCATGGCAGACGCCCTGGCGGTGGCTGTGGAAATCGCCCGGGACATTCGCCGGTGATGGCGCGGGCGAGAGCGAGGAGGCTCCCATGAGATTTACGAAAATGCAGGGGATTGGCAATGACTACGTCTACGTGAATTGCCTTAAAGAACAGGTGGAAAACCCGTCTTCCCTGGCCAAGATCGTGAGCGACCGCCATTTCGGGATCGGCTCCGATGGCCTCATCCTCATTCGCCCTTCTGCGCAGGCGGATTTCTTCATGGAGATGTTCAACGCCGACGGGAGCCGGTCCGAGATGTGTGGGAACGGAATCCGTTGCGTGGGCAAGTACGTGTTCGACCATGGCCTCACGAGCAAGACCGAGATCGACGTGAATACCCTGGCCGGGGTGAAGCACCTGGTATTGCATGTGGAAGCTGGACGCGTGGCTTCGGTGACAGTGGATATGGGAGAGCCGGTGCTCGACCCAGGGCTCATTCCCGTCAACGCGGCCTCATCGCCTGTGGTGGGGGAACCGGTGGAGGTTGCGGGCGTGCCGTATGCCATGACCTGCGTATCCATGGGCAACCCGCATGCGGTGGTGTTCGTGGGTGATACGGCGGGTTTTCCGCTTCATGAGGTGGGTCCGGCATTCGAGCGGCACCCCGTATTCCCCCGGCGCGTGAATGCCGAGTTCGTGCAGGTGATCAACCGCAATGAGGTGAACATGCGCGTGTGGGAGCGCGGTGCGGGCGAGACGCTTGCCTGCGGCACGGGCGCTTGCGCAACCACCGTCGCCTGCATTTTGAATGGCCTCACCGAAGACGAGATCACGCTTCACCTGCTGGGCGGTGACCTGCGGGTTCGTTGGGATCGCGCCGTGAATCGCGTGTTCATGACGGGGCCGGCCGCAACGGTTTTCGAAGGCGAGCTCGACATAACCGATTGTCCGGAGGATAACCCGCCCCATGTGGTGAATCCCAGCTGGTAGCGCCTGTGCGCGGACGGCGTGTGAAGGAGGAAACGATGTTCAAGGCAAATGGGGCGTACCTGAAGCTTCCGGGAAACTACCTGTTCTCTGAAATCGCCTCGCGTGTGGCGGCGTACAGCCGCGAGAACCTCCAGAAGGCAGACCGCATCTTGCGTCTGGGCATAGGGGACGTGACGCAGCCGCTTGCGCCGGCTGTTGTGCAGGCGCTCCATGCCGCGGTGGACGAGATGGCCGATGCCCAGACGTTTCGCGGGTATGCGCCCGATATGGGGTATGACTTCCTGCGCGAGGCCATTGCGGCCAACGACTTCGCGTCGCGCGGAGCCGATATCGCGCCCGACGAGATATTCGTGAGCGACGGAGCGAAATCCGATTCCGCGAACATCCAGGAGATCTTCAGCGCCGATGCCCGCATCGCCGTGTGCGACCCGGTGTATCCGGTGTACGTGGATTCGAACGTGATGGCAGGGCGCACGGGAACGTATGATGCGGCCACCGGCCTGTGGAGCAATGTGGTGTATATGCCGTGCACCGCACAGAACGGATTCGTGGCCGACATACCTGGTTCCGGTGTGGACGTATCGCTCATCTACCTGTGCTTTCCCAACAATCCCACGGGCGCGGTTATCGACAAACCGCGCCTTCAGGCATGGGTTGATTACGCAAATGAACATGGCGCAGTCATCGTCTACGATGCGGCATACGAGGCCTATATCACCGATCCCAACTTGCCGCATTCCATTTACGAATGCGATGGCGCGAAAACCTGCGCTATCGAGATCCGCAGCTTCTCGAAAAACGCCGGGTTCACGGGCACGCGCCTTGGTTACACCGTGGTGCCGCATGACCTGAAGGATGCGGATGGCGTGGCCTTGCATGACCTGTGGGCGCGCAGGCACGGCACGAAGTTCAACGGCGCCCCCTACATCGTGCAACGCGCGGGCGAAGCCGTCTACAGCGCGGAAGGTCAGCGCCAAACGCGTGAACAGATTGCGTATTACCTTCAGAATGCCCAGCTCATCGTAGAGGGCCTGCGCGCTGCTGGGTACGATGTGTCCGGTGGGACGAATGCCCCGTACATTTGGATGAAGACCCCGGACGGGATGGGCTCATGGGAATTCTTCGACCACTTGCTGCAATCTGCGCAGGTGGTGGGAACTCCCGGTGCCGGTTTCGGGCCGCATGGCGAAGGGTATTTCCGCCTCACCGCATTCGGCTCGCGCGAGAACGCCTTGGATGCGATCGAGCGCATCAAGCGATTGCAATAACGGTTCCCGCACACCGGCGGGGCTTGAACCAAAGGAGACTGTCCCTCTGGTTCAAGTCCCGCCGCAGCGTAGGGTGTTTCGTGGCTCATTCCATGGAGTTGATGATGCTGCGCGCTATCTTCACCAGGGGAATCGAAGTGTTCATGCTCATTCGCTGCAGCATTCGGTGAGACTGCGTTTCGGTGAGAGAGAATCGCTCGGCAAGGAGGCTCTTGGCGTGCTCGATGAGCGCCCGCTCTTCTTCGGTGCGCGTGAGCGCTGTCGGCGGTTTCCCCCGATTTGCCTGGGTGGTGCTCATGGGGCCTCCTTGGGTGTGCGGTAAGGCGGGCTGCAGCGAATGCAACCCGCCTGTTCATGCGTTCTAGCAGTAGAACAGCATCTTGTTGTACGTGGGCAAGGGCCAGTGGGTGGTGGGGACGATGCTTTCCATGGCGTCGCATGCTTCGCGCAGGGTGTCCATCGCCGCAATGACGCCATCGTGATAGGAGCGCGCTTTTGCGAGCGGGTCGGCGATGTCCTGGGCGGTGGCGAGGGCTGCGTCAAGCATGTCGACAGCGTCGGAGATATCGTTGAACCCATCGTTGAGCTTTGCCAGCAGCTTCTGCTCCCCGCGCGGCTCGAGCCCGGGGTTGGCCTGCTTCTTCTCGTTGATGGCGCCCGCGACCTCCCGCGAGAAGTCCGTCACGGCAGGCGCGATCTTGCGCTTGGTCATGTGGCTCATCGTCTGGCCTTCGATGTTGATGAGCTTCGAATAGGTGTCGAGCTTCACCTCGTAGCGGCTGTGGTTCTCCACTTCGCTGAGCACGCCGAATTCCTCGAAGAGGGCGACGTTCTTGGGGTCGAGCATGTACGGGGCGGCATCCACCGTCGACTTCAGGTTCAGAAGGCCACGACGCTGCGCTTCTTCAAGCCACTCGTCGGCATAGCCGTCTCCGTTGAAGATGATGCGCTGATGCTGCGCGAGCGTGGTGCGGACCCAACGGAATGCCGCTTGCTCGAAGTCATCGGCGCCATCGACGTCGGCGCAGAAGTCCTTCAACGACTTTGCGACGATGGTGTTCAGGATGGTGTTCGCATCGGCGAGGTTGATCTGGCTGCCCGGCATGCGGAACTCGAACTTGTTGCCAGTGAAGGCAAAGGGGCTCGTGCGGTTGCG
>JAUNEQ010000284.1 GCA_030525445.1 Coriobacteriia bacterium
GATGCGGTACTTCGCTCGCTCGGGGTGACGATGCGGCGCTTAGCTCCCTCGTGAT
Source organism: Coriobacteriia bacterium (assembly GCA_030525445.1). Lineage (GTDB taxonomy): Bacteria > Actinomycetota > Coriobacteriia > Coriobacteriales > Eggerthellaceae > UMGS1519. Next base: position 56 of record JAUNEQ010000284.1, read on the forward strand.
GGGGAGCGCTTAGTTCGTTCGTGGTGGGAGCGTTATCCCTATCGGGTTAGCTCCTCATCATCGGTGCGGCGGGGTAGCAGCCGAGCACCTTCACCTCGCGGAGTTTCAGCCTGAGGCAATCGAGGGCGATGCGCACCGCCTCGTCGTCGGTGGAGCCGTCGATATCGATGAAGAACATGTACTCGCCAAGCTTGCGCTTCGTGGGGCGCGACTGGATCTTCGTGAGGTTGATGCCGCCATAGGCGAATTCGGAAAGGATCATCTGGAGTGCGCCGGGACGGTCGTCGTGAAGGTACAGCGCAAGCGAGGTCTTCATCTTCCCCTCGGGCGCAAACACGGGTGCGTGTCCCGTTTGGGAGATGAGGGCGAAATTCGTCTGGTCGCCTCCGTGGTCCTCGATGCCGCGATCGAAGACGCTCACCCCGGCGAGTTCTGCCGCGCGCTCGTTGGCGATGGCGGCTATGCTCGGGTCTGCTGCGGTAAGGCGAGCCGCATCGGCAGTGGACTGCACGGGTCGCACCGGGATGTCGGGGAAATGGAAGGCGAGATACTGGCGGCATTGCGCGAGCGCCTGCGGATGCGACGCGATAGCGCGGATGTCGTCAGCCTGCGCATCAGGATGCGTCAGGAGGCAGTGGTGGATATCGACGATCTCCTCGCCGAGGATGACCTCCTTGGAGCGGGCGGCGAAGGAATCGAGCGTGCTCGTGACCGGACCCTCGATGGAGTTCTCGAGCGCAACGACGCCGTATTCCGCATCGCCTGCATCGACGCTGTCGAATACGCGTGCGAAAGAAGAGCAGGGAAGGAGGATGGGGTCATCGATGCCCATGCGCATGGCGAAACGGCGTGCAGCCTCGTCGCAGTACGTGCCTGCGGGTCCCAGAAACGCGATGGATCCCGTCGTGCCTTCGGTCGCATAAGTCGCCATGATTCTCCCTTCGTATGACATGCAGTATATAGTGTGCGAAACAACGATACCGTCCCAACAGTTTTGCCAGGCTCCAAGAATCCTCGATAATCGGTCACAAGCTAAAGAATGGGTAGCAATCAGGGTATCCTAACCACAATCACTTCAGCGCAAACCGCGAACAATCGCTCAAAACATTACACAAAATACCTGATATGAGTGGAAAATCATACACCAAATGTTACCCAACAGAATGCATGTAACATTTTGCGACCTCCCACCCCAAATATGGCTCCTTAGCCTATAAAATGTACAACGTGTGGGTGTCTATGGAGGACAATTCACAAGGCAAGGTATTACTGGGACAACACCCCAAGGAGGTGTGCACATGGAAAACGAGGCCACAACCGCCAAGTTTCAAAGCATGCTCGATGCGCGCGGCATCTCGCGTCGTAGCTTCATGAAACTATGCGGTACCGTCGCGGCCGCTGCTGGGCTTTCGCAGCTCACAGTTGCCCAGGTTGCCCAGGCCGTCGAGAAATCCGTGATTGGTGCTCAGGAAGGCGGTCTCTATCCGGTTATCTGGATGGAAGGCGCGTCTTGCACGGGCTGCACGGAAGCGTTCGCGCAGATCGACGATCCCGATCCGGCGACCGTGGTGCTTGAGATGATCTCGCTGAATTACTGCGAGACCCTCTCGGCCGCTGCTGGCTGGTCGATGGAAGAAGCGCG
>JAUNEQ010000112.1 GCA_030525445.1 Coriobacteriia bacterium
GCCGCCCTCGCCGCCCTTGGCCCACACCTCGGACAGCGCGACGTTCACGCCGAGCTCCTTGCACTTCGCCTCGATGAGGGCGAGTTCGGCCTCGGTGTCGGTTGGGAAGCGGTTGATGGCAACCACGCACGGGAGCTGATACACCTTGGTGATGTTCTCCACGTGCTGCAGCAGGTTCGGAAGGCCAGCCTCGAGCGCCTCGAGGTTTTCCTGGTTCAGGTCGGCCTTGGCAACGCCGCCATGGTTCTTCAGCGCGCGGGCCGTGGCGACCACAACCACCGCGTCGGGCTTCAGGCCGGCGAGGCGGCACTTGATGTCGAGGAACTTCTCGGCGCCCAGGTCGGCACCGAAACCGGCCTCGGTGACCGCGTAATCGCCCAGCGCCATGGCCATGCGGGTGGCCATGATGGAGTTGCAGCCATGCGCGATGTTCGCGAACGGGCCGCCATGCACGAACGCCGGGGTGCCCTCGAGCGTCTGCACGAGGTTCGGCTTCAGGGCATCCTTCAGCAGGGCGGTCATGGCGCCCTCGGCCTTCAAGTCGTGCGCGGTGACCGGCTTGTCGTCGTAGGTGTAGCCCACCACGATGCGGCCCAGGCGCTCCTTGAGGTCGGTGATGCTCGTGGCCAGGCAGAAGATGGCCATGACCTCGGAGGCGACGGTGATGTCGAAACCATCCTCGCGCGGGACGCCATGGGCCTTGCCGCCCAAGCCGTCCACGATGTTGCGGAGCTGGCGGTCGTTCATGTCGACCACGCGCTTCCAGGTGATCTTGCGGGTGTCGATGCCGAGCTCGTTGCCATTGTGGATGTGGGCGTCGAGCAGGGCCGCGAGCAGGTTGTTGGCCGCGCCGATGGCATGGAAGTCGCCGGTGAAGTGCAGGTTGATGTCCTCCATCGGGATGACCTGGGCATAGCCGCCGCCGGCAGCGCCGCCCTTGATGCCGAACACGGGGCCCAGCGACGGCTCGCGCAGGGCGACCATCACGTTCTTGCCCAGGCGCGCCAGGGCGTCGGACAGGCCAACGGTGGTGGTGGTCTTGCCCTCGCCGGCCGGCGTGGGGTTGATGGCGGTCACGAGGATGAGCTTGCCATTCTCATGCTGCTGGTCACGCAGCAGGTTGTAGTCGATCTTCGCCTTGTAGTTACCGTAGAGCTCCAGGTATTCCGCCGGAACGCCGGCCTTCTGGGCAATCTCAGTAATCGGACGCGCTTCTGTAGCCTGGGCAATTTCAATGTCGCTCAACACTTCGGGCCCCTTTCATGTCGCGGCTCGCGGCGCCAGCCTTTCATCACGCCGCCAAACCAGCCTCCCAAACACAAGGAGCAGGCAAAGGCTTGGCACCTCTGCCTGCTCCCGCCTTCTCCTGTGGGTAGTTTACTTCGATTGGTTCTCGTATATGAGACGAATTCCCTGCAAGGTCAATTCCGGGTTGATTTCGGTCACCGTGGTGGTGAGCTTGGCCATGGTGGATGCCAAACCGCCCGTCGCGACAACCTTGGCCTTGTAGCCCAGCTGCTCCTCGATGCGGTGCACCAAGCCGTCCACGCGGTCGACTTCGCCGTAGACGATGCCCACCTGCATGGCCTTGATGGTGTTGCGGCCGATGGCGGCCTTCGGGTCGACGAGTTCCACCTGCGGCAGCAACGCCGTGCGGCTGAACAGGGCATTCATGGAAGACATCACGCCCGGGGCGATGACGCCGCCAGCGAAGCACCCGTCCTTGTCGATGACCTCGATGTTGGTGGCGGTGCCGAAGTCGACCACGATCACCGGCGCGCCATAGAACACGCGGGCAGCCACGGCATCGGCGATGCGGTCGGCGCCGAGCACGCTGCGGCGATAGTTCGTGATGTCGATGAGGTCGCCGGCCGTGCGCACGTTGATGTCGAGCACGTTCAGCCCGAACATCGTGCGGCCCACCTTCATCCACATATGCTTTGCGGCGGGCACGACGGTCGCAAGCGCCATGCCGTCGATTTCCTCACGCGAAACGCCATCCATGGACAGCAGGCCATGGAGGGTAATACGCAGTTCATCGGTTGATTGGGTGGTGTCCGAGGAGATTCGCCACATGTGCAGCATCTCTTCACCGTCAAAAAGTCCGAGGGTGGTTTGGGTGTTCCCCACGTCGATGGCAAGCAGCATCGCGGTTCCCTTCTGTTCGGTTCGGTAACGCTTCGCGCGATTGGCGAATTGCTCGATTCGCAATGCTATCATAAATTCCACGAGTACCTGGGAAGGGCCGCCATGACTGATAAGACAACGCGCATCCTCTTGGTAGACGACGAGGAATCGATCACCGATTTCGTCGGCTACGCGCTGCGCAAAGAAGGCTTCGTGGTGGACATCGCCGCCACCGGCACCGAGGCGGCCGCGTTCGACGCGCAGGAATCATACGACCTGTTCATCCTAGATATCATGCTTCCCGGCATCGACGGATACGAGCTGTGCCGCCGCATCCGCGCGCATTCGCAGGCGCCCATCCTGTTCCTTTCGGCCCGCGACAAGGAGCTCGACAAGGTCATCGGGCTCGAGATAGGCGGGGACGACTACCTCACGAAGCCGTTTGGCCTGCGCGAGCTGCTCGCCCGCATTCACGCGCTGCTGCGCCGGTCCAACCAGGAGGGTTACCAGGCGACATCCGGCAGCATCACGGTCGCCGGCGTCACGCTTGACGAGGACGCGCACCAGGCGCTAGGAGAAAACGGCCCCATCCACCTCACGCCGCGCGAATTCGAGCTGCTCGCCTACCTCATGAAGAACGCCGGCAAGGTCCTCGGGCGCGAAGAGCTGCTGCACGAGGCCTGGGGCTGGGAATACCTCACCGAGAGCAAGACGGTCGACACCCACATCAAGCGCCTGCGCGACAAGCTCGCCGAAGCCGGGTGCGACCCGCAGCTCGTGGAGACCGTGCGCGGCTACGGATACCGTTTCCGCAGCTAGGCACCGGAGAACGCTTTGCGCAAACTGCAGACCTACATCGCCGTCGTCACGCTGCTGCTCGTGCTGATGATGCTGTCCATCTTGGGCGCGTACGCCATCATCGCCGAGGGCGCGAACCCGTCCATCCTCTTCATGCTCATCCCGCTTGCCCTGGTCACCTTGGGAATCGCGCTGTATCTGGGAAGCCTCATCGCCCAACCGCTGGAAGACCTCAACGCGCGCATCCGCGTGCGGCGTGCGAAAAACATCCAGATGGTGACCACCCACCTGCGCGATTTGAGCAGCAGTGCCGAAGACGGCGGGTCGGCCAACAGGCGGTGGCCCTGGTCGAAGTGGCTCGCCAAGCAGATGCGATTCAGCGAGGCGCACACGCTGGCGGAAGAGGCGGATGCCCTCATGCAGCTGGACGAAGCGCAGAAGGCATATTTGGACCTGCTGGAGAAACGCCAGCTGGAGTTTGTCGGCGACGTGGCGCATGAGCTGCGCACGCCGCTCACCGCCATCCGCGGCGACGCCGAAGTGCTGATGGACCCCGACCTTCCGCCCGAGCTGCACCAGAAATTCTGCGAGAACATCGTGCGCGAAAGCGAGCGGCTCACGCGGCTTACCGTCGACCTCACCACGCTGCTGAAGGCGCGCGAGGACAACCCGGAGGAACGCCGCGACCGCGCCGACCTGCGCGAGATCGCCGAGATGGCCGTGGGTTCGCTGTCCCCCATCCTGCGCGAGAACGATGCGCACGTGACCATCGAGGGCGAGGCTCCCGAGATTCTGTGCGATCACGACAAGATGGAAGAGGTCGTATCGAACCTCGTGGACAACGCGAACCGCTTCATCGAGGCCGGCGGGCATATCACCATCGTGCTTTCCGGCGAAGATGGCCAGTCGGTGCTGTCGGTGCTCGACGACGGCCCGGGCTTCGGCGACATCGACCCGCGCCTGCTGTTCGAGCGCTTCTACCGCACCGATTTCTCGCGCTCGCGCAACCGCGGCGGATCGGGCCTGGGCCTCGCCATCGTGAAGGGCATCGTCGAAGCGCACGGCGGCACCGTGGAAGCTGCCAACCGCCCCGAAGGCGGCGCCCGCTTCACCGTGCGCATGCCCGCTGCATGAAAACCGATCACGGGGACAGTCCCCGCGATAGGTTCCCGGGGCACGGTTCGGCATGAGGCCGGGGCGAGGGCGCACCCAACACAGGGGACTGCCTCGTGGTTGGTTCCGCTACTTTTCGCCGGCTTCCTCGAGGCGCACTTCCACATCATGGTGCCTGCTGATGGGCTTGTAGCCGAGTTCCTCCTGGATGAGGATGATGAAAGGTATCGCCAATCCCGTTGGAAAGGCCAACGTGTTGCCTATCACCGTGAGCGCGAACTTGACGACATCCACCTCGTGGTAGAAATGCGCGACCGCCGGCGTGATGATGGAAGCCAGCACGATGGCGCAGAAGGCGAAGCTCAGGACGGTCATCGCGATCATGTACGGCGTGCGCAGGTGGAAGTGCTCTTTGCGCAGCTTCGTCCATATGAGATACAGCAAGAACGGGTACACGAAGTTGCCGATGAACCCCGCAATGGACGACCACCGCAGGCTGTCCGACAGGGCATCGCAAATGAGGTTGCCCGTGGCGCTTGCCAGGCACCCGGGGATGCCGAAGAAGATGCCGTACGCCGGCATCAACATGCACACGGGCCGTATGTCGGCAAAGCCGGGAATAACCAGAAGCACCTTGAACGGCAATGCGATGACGAGGTATATGGCAACCAGTCCGATGAACAGCAGCACGTTGCGCATTGCGCGTGATTTCAAACGATTGAGCAGGGTCGCGAAGGGGTGCGAGGTCCTGATCATGACCGCAGCCACTTCGTCCCCCGCCGGCTTGCTTTCCTTCCACGGTTCCCTCTGCATGATTTCCACCAAGTTGCCCAACACGACCAGCAAGCACCCGATGACCACCGGCGGGGTGATGGCAACCGAATCGATGATGCCGCTTGGCAGCACGGCGGCCCAAATGGTGGAGAACACGATTTCCGTCGAATAGATGACCGTCGCATGCGCCGCAGAAGCACGCCTCTGCGCATACACATTGAGAACCGTCGCAAACGCAACGATGAAATACGCGTAGACAAAGTACGCCGCGATGAGCTCGGTATTCCACGGAAGCGCGAAGAACGTGGCAGGCTCCATGCACACCCACGGAATGAACGCGAACAACGCAGCCAGCCCCAGCATTCCCGTAGAAAGGGTGACCGGATCATGCTCGCGCGCGAAATCGTTAAGCTTCACGATGAACACCGCACGGACCAAGCAGCCCGCAGCCATAACGCCCACGCCACGCACATCGTGCATTTCGGTGATACTCGGAATAACCGCAATCACGATGCCGGCCAGCACGATGAACGCGGATATCCACGTGCGCACACTCGTATCGCGCCGCATGGCAAGCAACAATACAGGAATGATGACCACCGTCATCGAAGCCGTGAACGCACCCGTCGAAACGTCGAAATACTCGAGCCCCTCAAGGTAAAGCACATTGTAAGCGGCGTTCAAAACGCTCAGGAGCAGAATGCGCCGCAAGAACAAGCTGCGCTGACTCTGAATGGCGATGGCGATTCGCTTGAAGAAATAACCCCCCAGCAGGAGTGCAGCGATGAGCGACGTGACACACGTGGTGGCAAACGGATTCACGCCTTCGGGAATAACCGCATGGATGATGACTTCAAACGACCAGCAAAGCGTAACCGCCAAAAGGCATATGTTCGCCTGCAGAGTATTCAATACCCACCCCTCACGCGGATAACTCCCCCCATCAGTTTATCAGGGCAATTGTAAATTACCTGCGAACGGGCAAAATCGCAGCCATTCTGCAACCATGCCTCTTCCACCCCATGTAATCCGAATAGCCTATAACGGTGCGCAAGATCCCCCGATAGCACCCCTAGGCATCCCAAGAACCACGCACGAGCTGCGGATCCTCGCCCCACAAAACGACATCCCCGGATGCAAGCGAGCGCGGCACATCGATGATGCGCTGATTCGAAGACCCGCGGAACCGCAACGTAATATCACGCAACCCCGCCACATACGGCCCATCCACAAGCACATCAAGCAACCCGAGCACCTCATCGGTCACCTCACACCGACACCGAGACTCCCGAACCCCCGTGAGCTGCTCCCACGTGAATCCCGAATACGCCCAGATAGTCTTCCCCGGAAGCTCCTCCCGCACCCGACGCAGCAAAGGCAACAACCCCCGCTGATTCTCGACCTCAAACGGCTCGCCACCAAGCACCGTGAGCCCATTCACCCAAGGAAAAGAAAGGCTCTGGATGATGCGGTCCGCCACATCATCCGTGAACTCCTGCCCATATGAAAATGACCAGGTCTGCGGCTGAAAGCACTCCGCACAATGATTCCGGCACCCCGACACGAACAGGGTCGTGCGCACCCCAACACCATTCGCAATGTCGTTCTCTTTGATCTCACCGAAATACATGTTTTTCTCTCCTACGAACCATTCCGGAACAGCGTACCGCAAACACCCCCTTGATGCGTTCACGCACCTGCCGGAGATCCTTCGACTCCGCGGCTACGCCGCTCCGCTCAGGATGACAAAGAAGCCCCACCCCAGGCGATGGCGAAGCCGAGCCCACGAGCGGCCCCGCGTCAGCCGCCACACGCGATGGCGAAGCCGAGCCCGAGCGGCCCCGCGAAGCCGCCCCGCCCCCGGCGATGGCGAAGCCGAGCCCC
>JAUNEQ010000113.1 GCA_030525445.1 Coriobacteriia bacterium
CTCGGCTCCGCGGGCTGCGCCCGCTCCGCTCGGGATGACACCGACGGCGGACACCGGCCCCGAGCGCGCATGTCAACGGTGGTTCAACATAGAGTTGGTTGGATTCATTCCCGATAGTTGGGAAAGCTGCATATAACGGCTATTTGATTTAAGTTTTCCAAGAAACGGCGTTCTGTTTAACGTCCTCAAAGCACACGCACTTTTTACGTTAAAAATTCACAATACGTCCATAAATCGCCATTTTCGCGTTGACGCATGCGTTATTATCGAACCGCTTGCCAAACGATATGCCTATTAACCTGGTGTGACACCAGGCGGCTTTCTGCTGGTCAAGAGAAGGGGATTTCATCATGAAACCGCTGCAGGGAATCAAGGTCGTAGATCTCACCACCTATATGGCTACGCCCGCCACGGGCCGTGTTCTGGCCGACTGGGGTGCTGAAGTTATCAAGGTCGAGGCGCCGAAGGGCGATCCGTGCCGCGTCACGCAGGCAGCTGTGTTCAACATGCCCATGTCCGATGATGAGAACCTCGCCTTCGACATGGTGAACCTGAACAAGCGCTTCGTCACCCTGAACCTCAAGAGCCCTGTTGGCGCCGAGGTCATGGACAAGCTGCTCTCCGAAGCAGACGTGTTCATCACCAACACCCGCACCAAGTCGCTGAAGAAGATGGGCCTCGATTGGGAGACCATCCATGCCAAGTACCCGAAGCTGGTCATGGGCCATGGCCTGGGCTATGGCAAGCGCGGCCCCGAAAAGGACGACCCGGGCTTTGACGTGACCTGCTACATGGCGCGTGGCGGCGTTTTCGGCACCACCGTCAACCGCGGCGACTCCCCGATGATTCCCACGAACGGCTATGGCGACATGCAGGCGTCCATGTTCCTCGCTGCCGGCATCCTGGCCGCGCTCGTTGGCCGCAGCACCACCGGCGAGGGCGAATACGTGACCTGCGCGCTCCAGCATGCAGCCATCTACGCGCTCATGGTGGGCATGATTTCCGCCCAGTACGGCAACCCGTATCCGAAGAGCCGCCTCGAGGTCATCTGCCCGTTCAACAACGTGTACACCTGCGGCGACGGCAAGGTCATCGCCATGTGCGACCCCGAATACGACCGCGACTACAACAAGATCATGAAGCTCATCGGCCGCGAGGACCTCGTTGACGAGCCGCGCCTGGTGAACTGCGTGAAGATGAACGAGGCCAAGCTGAACCCCGAGGTCGTCGGCATCATGGACGAGGCCCTGGGCAAGATGACCGCCGCACAGGCGCTCGCGCTCTTCAAGGAGAACGGCATTCCGTGCGAGCTCTGCCAGACCCCGCTCGATGTCTACGAGGACCAGAACGCCCTCGTGAACGGCTACCTCACCAAGGTCGCGTACCCCGATGGTGGCCGTTGGGTCGCCACCCCGCCGTGCCAGTTCGAATCCGAGCCCATCGACCCGGAGTACAAGCCCACGGGCATGGCCGGTTCCGCCACCGTCGACGTGATGAAGAACCTTGGCTACACCGATGAGCAGATCGAGGCCGCCATCGCATCCGGCGATGTCGAAGGCCCCGTCGGCCTGGAAGAGCTCCAGAAGCGCTGGTAGCGCAGCATTAATTACGACACTTCTAACTTCCTTTCCAAGGGGTGGGGTTGGCGTGAACGAGAAAGGGATCAGCTCGTTCACGTCGCCCCACCCCGAAATGTTATGGGGCCGCGGACGGGACAGAACGCTCCTATCTATCGGGGGGATCGTCCCCGTGATAGGTCTGCGGCACTTGGGCCGGATGAATGCCGTGGCCTTTGCTTTTTGTAATTCCGTCGCAGGTGAAGTGCTGTTCGTGGCGCGTGCGGCATTCCCGGTATAATGCAAGGTTGCAAGTGATGCCTACCAGAGGGAATTTGTGCTAGAGCAATATCTGACGCCCGAAATCGTGCAAGGAGTCATCGTCTTTTCGGTGGCTTTCCTCGTCACGCTCGCGACGGTTCCCTTCAGCCGCTGGCTTGCCGCCACCATCGGCGCTATCGATTACCCCAGCAACCGCCGCGTGAACGACCATCCGGTGCCGCGGTGCGGCGGAATCGCGCTGTACCTGGGCTTCCTTGCCGGTTGCCTCACGATGTTCCTGGGCGTGACGTTCTTCGGCTGGCGCGTCACCGACCTCTATGTCGTGAAGGACATCCAGTATCCCACGCTCATCATGGGCGCTTCGGTGATGTTCATCGTCGGCCTCATCGACGACATCGTGCAGATCACCCCGAAGCAGAAGCTCGCGGGGCAGATCCTCGCGGCGACCATCGTGGCGCTTTCCGGCGTGTCCATCGACATGGTGCGCTCGCTCGTGGACGGCGCCTATCTCGAGCTCGGATGGCTCAACGTGCCCCTCACGGTGGCCTACCTCGTGATCTTCGTGAACATCATCAACCTCATCGACGGCCTCGACGGCCTCGCCGCCGGCATCGTCGCCATCGTTTCGGCGAGCATGTTCATCCTCGTGTACGTCCGCGGCAGCATGACGCTCGCGCTCGTGTGCGTCATCATCGTGGCCATCTGCCTGGCATTCCTGTGCTACAACTTCTATCCCGCATCCACGTTCATGGGCGATTCGGGCGCGTTGTTCCTGGGCTTGCTCATCGGCACGGTCTCGCTGGCCGGCGTCGTGCGCACCCAGAGCCTCGTCATCAACCTCGTGCCCCTGGTCATCGCGGGCATCCCGGTCATCGACACGCTGTCGGCGTTCATCCGCCGCACGCGTCAGCACCAGCGCTTCGACCAGGCCGACCTCGGCCATATCCACCATCGCCTGGTGAACGCTGGTTTCGGTCAGCGCAAGGCGGTCGTCATCCTGTACGCGTGCACGGCGGCGCTCGCCATCGTGGGCTTGCTCATCAGCAGCGTCTCCGGCCCGATGCGCTGGGCGATTTTCGGCTTGCTCTTTGTCGCGGTGTTCGTGGCCATCTGGCGTGTGGGCCTGTTCAAGCCCGTTTTGCAGCACCACTATGACAACCGTGGCAACGTCGGCCCCCGCAAGCCGCGTGAAAAAGCCGGTGCCGGCAAGCATGCAGCTACGGCCGTTGCAGAACCCGCCCCTTCCGAAGAAGGCGGTGAATCATGAGCGTGCAGGGCAGCCCCACATCGCGCATGTACGTGCACCGGCGCTTCGTGGTGAGGTTCCTCATCATCTTGCTCGTGCTGCTTTCCGCGGCATCGTTCATCAGCATCGCGTTTGGCCTGGGGTTGGGCACGCCGCAATCGAACCAAGAGGATTCCGGCACGCCCACGCGCCTCGCCGACACCAGCCCGTTTTACGTCCTGCTCATCGGCAGCGACAGCATGGAGGGCACGGCGCTCTACACCGGTGGCGTCAACGAGCAGGGGGAACGTCCCCATGCCGATGGCCTGCTGCTTGCGCGCATCGATCCGGGTTCGACGACCGTCACCTTGGTGACCGTGCCCTCGAACACGGTGCTCGAGGATTCCGATGGCATGGTGCGCGATACGCTTGCGTCGGGGAGCACCATGCAGACGGTGCATACCGTCGAGCGCATCGCCGGCGTGTCCATTCGCTACTACTTCCTCATGAATTTCGGTGGATTCGAGGCGCTGGTCAACCAGATCGGCACGGTGAGAACCGACGTGCCGGTTTCCATCACCATGCAGGACCCTGTCACCGCGAAGAACATCACGGTGTCGTCGGGGGAGAACGTGGAACTTGACGAGGCGGGCGTGTTGGCCTTCCTGCGTTCGACCGAACCCTATGCCGCCGACGCCGACGCGCATCGGCAGCTGAACGTGCGCAACGTCCTCACCGACCTCATTTGGCAGGTGCTCGGATCCGATGACGCCGTCGTGCGCAAGGTGCTCGGCGTGTTCGAGGGGGAGGTCGAGACCAACATCGACAACGGCACGCTCATTTCCCTGGTGACCCGCTTCCTCGACGAGCGGGAATCGGTGGAAATCTACGCGTGCACGGGCCCGTATCTCGCGAGTGCCATCAACGAGAAGGGCGAGCCCATCATCGAGCAGCAGATCACCGCATGGCGCGAGCTCATGTCCGTGGTCGACTCGGGCCAGAATCCGGCGGAAGCGCTTCCGCAGTACGACTTCCAGGGCAGCGAGGACGACTACGTGAAGGAAGAGGCCGCTCCGATTTCGAGTTCCTCGAGCGCAGCTTCGTCGTCAAGCGCGGCCGCATCATCGAAGAGCGGCTCTTCCCAGAAGTCATCCTCCAGCGCCGCTTCAGCGTCTGCCGCCACGTCCTCATCGAGCAGGCAGTAAGTCATGGCAACGCTCAGGTCGGTCTTGCCGGACGCGCTGCATGCGATGGGCGGGTCCGTGGAAGACGCCGCCAAGATGGCCCGCGCCAGCGAAGTGCGGCGCATGTGGGAACAGCTCATGAAGCTCGGTGGCGATGACTACATCCTCGAGCACACCAACAACGTTTTCATCCTGCGTGCCGAAGACGCCCGCACGCTGCGGCGCGACCATGACGACCGCAAAGACGCCGGTGCGACGGGAACGGGCAAGCAGCTCGTGGTCTACGTGGACGAAAGCATCGTGGCCGCCGAGCTCAACGCACGCCGTGAACTCGTGAAGCTGCAATTCTTCGAGCATTTCGGCGAGCGCATCGACGAGTTCAAGATCATCATCTCGCGCGGGCAATACAAGAGCCATCATCCGTTCGTCCATCAGGCGCAGAAGCCTTCATATATAGATGGGGTCCAGCCCGTTGCGCTCACCCCGGAAGAGCGGGCCGTTGCGGTCCAGCAGGTAGAGGGCATCCAAAACGACCGCCTGCGCCGCGCCGTCGAGCGCGCCATGATTGCCGACCTCGAGTGGAAGAAAGGCCTTTCCACGCACGGGTGAAAAGCCCGGGCGTCCCGGCAACGGGGGCTTATGTTGTTCCTGTGCAATCGCATTTATAGGCGTGTTTTAAGGCCTGGTTAGGGTCGAGTCGAACATATATTCGAAGAAAAATGTGATACAATCTCTGAAATGCATTCTTAGGGGCCGTGTGGCCCCCGTTTTATGTTTTAAGGAGCAATTAGTGGCACAAAACAACAACAGCGGTCATTACGACGAGGGCGATATCCGCGTTCTCGAAGGTTTGGAGGCCGTCCGCATGCGCCCCGCCATGTACATCGGCTCCACCAGTTCGCGCGGTTTGCACCACCTTGTGTACGAGGTGGTCGACAATTCCGTTGACGAAGCGCTGGCCGGTTTCTGCACGAAGATCGAGGCGTGGATCCATCAGGACAACTCCATCACCGTGAAGGACAACGGCCGCGGCATCCCCGTGGGCAAGCATCCCACGGAAAAGATCCCCACCGTCGAGGTCGTTCTCACGATCCTGCATGCTGGCGGCAAGTTCGGCGGCGAGGGCTACAAGACCTCCGGCGGCCTGCACGGCGTGGGCGTTTCCTGCGTGAACGCGCTTTCCACCCGCCTCATCGCGCGCGTCGCCCGTGATGGCAAGGTGTACGAGATGGAGTTCGAGCGTGGCGTGACCACGAAGAAGCTCCAGGTGGTGGGGCAGAGCAAGACCACCGGCACCGAGATCACCTTCTGGCCCGACCCCGAGATCTTCACCGAGACCACGGAATACGATTTCGCGACGCTCGAGAGCCGTTTCCGCGAGATGGCCTTCCTGAACAAGGGCCTCGAGCTCGTCCTGCATGACGAGCGCCAGGTGGTCGACGGCCAGCCCAAGACGGTTTCGTTCAAGTACAAGAACGGCATCGTGGACTTCGTGAAGTACCTCAATGAGGGCAAGCAGACCATCGGCCGCGTCATCAACTTCGCCGCGGATAGCGAAGCCGGCACTGTCGAGGTCGCCATGCAGTGGACCGAAGGCTACACGGGTTCCGTGCTTGCGTTCGCGAACAACATCAACACGCACGAGGGCGGCACCCACATGGATGGCTTCAAGCAGGCCCTCACGCGCACCATCAACGACTACGCCCGCAGCAAGAACATCCTGAAGGAGAAGGACTCCAACCTCACCGGCGACGACTGCCGCGAGGGCTTGGCCGCCGTCATCTCCGTGAAGCTGCATAACCCGCAGTTCGAGGGCCAGACCAAGACGAAGCTCGGCAACACCGAGATCCGCGGCCTGGTGCAGACCGCGACCGCGCAGGGTGTGGGCGAGTACCTGGAAGAGAACCCCTCGCCGGCACGCCAGATCGTGAACAAGGCGAGCCGCGCCCTGAAGGCCCGCGAGGCCGCCCGCAAGGCGCGCGACAACATGCGCCGTAAGGGCGTGCTCGACAGCTTCAGCCTGCCGGGCAAGCTGGCCGACTGCTCGAGCCGTGATGCGGCCCTGTCCGAAATCTTCATCGTAGAGGGCGATTCCGCAGGTGGTTCGGCCAAGCAGGCCCGCGACCGCAAGTACCAGGCCATCCTTCCGCTGCGCGGCAAGATCCTCAACGTCGAGCGCGTCGGTCAGGACCGCGCCCTTTCCAGCGACACCATCAGCAGCCTCATCACCGCCATCGGCACGAACATCGGCCCGGCGTTCGATGCGGACAAGGCGCGCTACCACCGCATCATCATCATGACGGACGCCGACGTCGACGGCGCGCACATCCGCTGCCTGCTG
>JAUNEQ010000285.1 GCA_030525445.1 Coriobacteriia bacterium
TTTTCAGCAACGCATCTACCTGGGGTTATAGATTCAGATATCGCCCGATACCCGGACCCCCCTTGCCATAATCAAACAATACTGAATATTTTGCACATCCAAATCGCTATTTTTCGCAAAATCGTACATAACTCAAGATTTTAATCACCCTCAGAGCGTCTCCGGGGATGTCCTGCTTCGTGCCAAAAAAACAGGCCGGACGAATCCGGCCTGTTTCCACGCTATATGCGACGCCTTATGCCATCGAGACACGTGCGCCTTGCGGCGTGTCCTCGATGATGAGGCCGAGCTCCTTCAAGCCGTCGCGGATGGCGTCGGCCACCGCGAAGTTGCGCTCCTTGCGCGCAGCAGCACGGGCATCCAGCAGAACCTGCACGGCCTCTTCGGGGTCGGCTCCCGCATAGCCCGCCTGCTCGGCGGCAAGCGCCACCGTCTCGGCCGGATATGCCGATTCAACCTTGCCCGCCTCGAGGTCGATGCCCAAAACGCCGAGGAGCTCGGCGACCAGGCCGGCGACCGCCGTGAGGCGCGGGGCGTCGGTCGCGGAAAGCTTCGCGTCGACGATAGCGGTGTTCAGCTCGCCCACGAACGTGAACAGCGCGCCCAGGGCGCCAGCCGTATTGAAGTCGTCATCCATCGCCTCGATGAAGTCGGCGCGCAGCTTCTCGCCCGCTGCCTCAAGCGCAGCCAGGTCAAACGAAGTCGCCTCGGCATCGGCATTGCTCGCGAGCCATTCGACGTTACGCAGCGAGTTCTCGATGCGCTCGAGGCTCGTCGCCGCCTCGTCCAGACGCTCCTGGCTGAAGTCAAGCGGGCTGCGGTAGTGCGCCTGCAGCATCAGCATGCGCAGGACCTGCGGCTTCGTGTATTCCAGCACCTCGCGCAGCAGCATGAAGTTGCCAAGCGACTTGCTCATCTTCTCGGAATTGATCTGCAGCATGCCGCCGTGCATCCAGGCGTTGCAGAAGGTCGTGCCGTACGCGGCCTCGGACTGCGCAGTCTCGTTCTCGTGATGCGGGAAGATGAGGTCCGACCCGCCGCCGTGCACGTCAAGCGGCAGGCCCAGGTACTTCTTCGACATGGCCGAGCACTCGATGTGCCAGCCCGGACGGCCCGGTCCCCACGGGGAATCCCAGCTCGGCTCGCCCGGCTTTGCGGCCTTCCACAGCGCGAAGTCCAGCGGGTCGCGCTTGCGGTCGTCGAGCGCGCTGCCCGCCACGAGGTCGCGATGGCCGCTTTCCATCTCGTCGATGTTGCGGCCGGAAAGCTTGCCGTAGCTCGGGAACGAACGCACGTCGAAGTAGACGTCGCCCTCCTCCACGTAGGCATGGCCCTCGTCGATGATGCGCTGCACGAGCTCGATCATCGCCGGAATCTCCTCGGTGGCCTTCGGGCGCACATCAGGGTCCATCACGCCGGCCGCATGCATGTCGGCGATGAAGGCCTCGGTGTATTCCTTGGCGACCTCGGCGGCGCTGCGGCCTTCCTCGTTCGCCTTCTTGATGATCTTGTCGTCCACGTCGGTGACGTTCTGGACGAAGGTCACCTTCAGCCCGCGCCACATGAGGTAGCGGCGGATGGTGTCGAAGCTGATGAACGTGCGGGCATTGCCGATGTGGATGTAGTTGTACACGG
>JAUNEQ010000114.1 GCA_030525445.1 Coriobacteriia bacterium
GAAAAAACGCCAGAATTATTCCTTCGTGCTGAAGCGGTTTTCAGCGTGCCGGGATGTTTTGAGCCCGGATGTGCGCAATAATGCCCCATATGGGCGATTTCTGGCATGAACAGGGTGCGTTTCTGCTCCTGCACGCACATTCCAGCCATAGCGTTCGCAGCACGAAGGAAGAATCGTGGCAAAATCTCTCTGCATTTCTGCAAGGGCATGGGAATCAAGCATGAAACGGTGCGAGGATCCGCATGCTGCAGGACACGGCGCCTACTCTCCCTCGCCGGCGAGCGCGATGATGATGACCATCGCCACCATGAGCGTGAATCCCAGGTAATCGGCGGCGGTGAATGCCGTGCCCAGCCACACAACGCTGAAAAACGTCGCCGCGATGGGCTCGACGACGCTGAGCATGCCCACCTCTACGGGCGGCAGGTCGAGGATTGCCTGGAAGAACAGGCTGTACGACATGCAGGTGCCCACAATCACCATGACGGCGAGCGCCGCCCAACCTCCCAGGTCGAGGGCGGGGAAGCTCCATTGGGGGATGGCCACAGCCGCGCACATGAGGCCGCCGATGATCATGCCCATCGCCACCACCTGCATGCTGCCCCACTTGGCCATGAGCGGTTTCGATTGCAGCGTGTAGATGGTGATGGTGGCGGCGCAGCCGAATCCCATGAGGAGCCCGATATCCGAGATGGCGAGCGTCGATGGGTCGCCGCCGGTTGCGATGAGCCAGGTCGCGGCGATGGCGAGCGCGATACCCGCGACCTCGATGGCGCGCGGTGCGCGCTTGTGGGCGATGCACACCACGACGAGCAGCATGATCGTGGACAGGCATCCGAGCATCGTGGCCGTTCCCGCATTCGTGTACGCGATGGTCTCCAGGTAGGTGAGCTGCGCAAGGAAGATGCCGGTGAGCCCGAAGAACAGGATGTCGAAGGCATCACGCGGCGTGCCGAACATCCCGCGTACGTTCGCCGGCGTGCCGCGGAGCGCGCAAAGCGCAAGCAAGATGGGCCCGGCGGTGAGGGTTCGGATGGTCGTGATCACGAGCGAAGGCATGTCGCAGCTTGCAAGCAGGAATTGCGCGCAGGTTCCCGAAAAACCCCATGCGAGGCAGCCGCCGATGGCGCAGATGAGCCCGCGCAGGCGCGATGATGACATGGCGGCACCTCCCCGATAATCCGAATCGTGTTTGAGAAGGCATTCTACCAGCAAGAACGGTAGACTAGGTGCGTTGGTTTACGCGAGGAGGGCCGATGAAGGCAGCTTTGGTGGGCGCATCTGATTTCGCGGCGTCCCATTTCACGACGCAGCGCTTCGACTACGTCGTTGCGGTGGATGGCGGATATGCGCAGGTGGTGGCTGCGGGATCGCAACCAGATGTCGTCGTGGGCGATTTCGATTCGCTCGGCTATGTTCCAGAAGCTGCCGATGTGCGGCGTTTTCCCGCGGAAAAGGACGAGAGCGACATGGAGCTCGCGTGCCGTGTTGCGATGGAGGCCGGATGCGATGAGATTGTCCTGTATGGATGCCTCGGCCAGCGCCTTGACCACACCATCGCGAACCTCCAGGTGATGCTTGGATGCGCCCACGCGGGCGTTCGTATGCTCGCGGTAGATGACGGCTATGCGGTCGCCATCTTGCATGCCGTGCATGAAAAGCCGGCAGAGCTGGCGTTTTCGGCGATTCCCCCCGAGGTGCTCGCGAATGGGCCGTATGCCAATTACGTCTCGGTATTCGCATGGGGCGGCGCCGCGCATGGCGTGTGGGAGCGCGGGTTGCGTTACTCGCTCGATGGCGTGACGCTCACCGATGACCGTTCGTGGGGGCTTTCGAACGAGTTTTGCGGCAAGCCGGCGTGCATCCGGGTGGAGGAAGGCAGCCTCATCGTGACCTTCCCGCTTGCCGCATGGGATTACCTCGTGTGGCGATAATCGGGGTTCTCACCACCATTGACACGGATGGCGGACACCGGCCCCGAGCGCACATGTCAACGGTTGTTTAACGTAGAGTCGGGGTTTCTGTCCCGCCGTCCGGAGCCGGGGCGTCCTGCTGGGTGCTACGATAATCGGGCGAAAAGACGCATGGGGAAGGGAATCGCCATGAGGAATGTGAAACCGGAGCAGTTGCTCCTGTATGCGGTGACCGACCGCACGTGGTTGCATGGGCGAAGCCTGCCGGACTGCGTGCGCGATGCCATCGCCGCCGGCGCGACGTTCGTGCAGCTGCGCGAGAAGCACGCGTCTTACGAGGAGAAAGTCGCGCTTGCCCGCGAAATCGCCCCAATCTGCCGGAATGCGGGCGTGCCCTTCGTCATCGACGACGACGTGCAGGTGGCCTTGGCGTCAGGCGCCGACGGCGTGCACGTGGGGCAGGATGACCTGGCGTGCGCCGAGGCTCGCCGGTTGCTGGGACCGCAGGCCATCGTCGGCGTATCGGCCCACAACGTCGCCGAGGCGGTTGCGGCCTACGAGCAAGGTGCGGATTACCTGGGTTCGGGCGCGCTTGTCGCTACTTCCACGAAAAGCGATGTCACCCCGCTGGCTCCGGAGGAGCTCGCGCGCATCTGCGCGGCAGTGGATATCCCCGTCGTGGGCATCGGTGGGCTGAACGCGGAAAACATTCCGCGATTTGCCGGACTCGGGTGTGCGGGTGCTGCCGTCGTGAGCGCCATCTTCGCTGCGTCCGACGTCGCAGAATCCACCCGCGAGCTGCGCAGGGTATGCGAGAATACCTTTTGGAGGACGACGAATCGATAGCGAATGAATGGCATTCGACCGCTGCTTGGGAGGAGAGGGAATGAGCGTCGTCAAACGGATCGCGAAAATCATCGGCATCGCGTTGCTTGCCCTCGTGCTCGTGGCGGGCGGTTATGTCGCCTACCTGCAAGGAACGTACTATCGTATCGCGGATCACGAGAAGCTCTCCATCACGAACGACCAGGCTCCCACCATGCGGGTGGGCAAGGAATACATTGCCACCACGTACAACATCGGCTTCGGCGCCTACACGCCCGACTACACGTTCTTCATGGATGCGGGCGTGATGAAAGACGGAACGCCGACGCAAGGGAGCCACGGCATCGCCGTGAGCCGCGAGTCTGTGGAGGACTGCACGTCCGGCGCGATTGCCGTGATCACGGGAATCGCACCCGATTTCGCGCTGTTCCAGGAGGTCGATACCGACTCGACGCGCAGCTACCAGGTGAACCAGGAAGCGCGCATCGAGAGCGCGTTTCCCAGCCATGGCCGGGTGTTCGCCTCGAACTTCCACTCCTCTTTCCTCGCATATCCCTGGCCCGAAATGCACGGCACCGTGAATTCCGGGTTGCTGACGCTCTCGAGCGTCCATGTCGAATCCTCCGAGCGGCGCAGCTATCCCGTGGACGATTCCTTCATCACGAAGTTCTTCGACCTCGACCGCTGCTTCTCGGTCGAGCGCATCCCGGTGGAAAACGGCAAGGAGCTCGTGCTCATGAACAGCCACATGAGCGCCTACGACGAAGGTGGGCTCATCTGCGCGCAGCAGCTCGAGATGCTGCAAGGGGTGCTTTCAGAAGAATATGCGAAAGGAAATTACGTTGTCATCGGCGGGGACTGGAACCACGCGCTGTGTGACAGCCAGGCCCTGTATCCCTCGCAGCAGCCGGTGCCCGATTGGGTGAGCACGATTGGTCCAGACGATTTGCCCGATGGATTCCGCGTGGTCCGCGCAGACAATTTGAGCTCGGTTGCTACCTGCCGTGGAGCCGATATGCCCTATGAGCCGGGCGTCACGTACGTCACCACCATCGATGGCTTCATCGTGAGCGACAACGTCGCGGCGCACGCGCAGAACATCGACACGGGTTACGCCAACAGCGACCATAACCCGGTGAAGCTCACCTTCAGCTTGAAGGCGCTCGCCTAGGTCGAACGGGCAGGGCATGGCGCCGTTGCCGCATGCGAGGTGGTATGATGGTGGAAACGATTCGCCGGAAAGAAGCCGGCATGAAAGGATAGCTCATGAAAACGGTTCTCACCATTGCCGGGTCCGATTCCATCGGCGGCGCCGGTATCCAGGCCGACCTCAAGACCATCGAGGCGCACAAGATTTACGGCATGAGCGCGATCACCTGCGTCACCGCGCAGAATACGCTCGGCGTGCTGGGCATCACCGAGCTCGACCCCGAGTTCGTCGCCATGCAGATTCGTGCGGTGTATGAGGATATCCGTCCCGACGCCGTGAAGATCGGCATGGTCGGTTCTGGCGATATCGCGGCGGCCATCGCCGATACGCTCGAGCATTACGAGGCGAAGAACGTCGTCGTCGATCCCGTGATGGTGGCTTCCACGGGCGCCGTGCTCATGGCCGACGATGCAGTTGACGTCATCGTGAACCGCCTGCTCCCGCTTGCGACCGTCGTCACCCCCAACATCCCCGAGGCCGAAGTGCTCGCCCAGATGGACATCACCGGCCAGCACGACATGGTGGAGGCCGCGCATGTCATCGCCGAGATGGTGAACGGCGCTGCCGTCCTCGTGAAGGGTGGCCACGCGGTCGAAGGCGCCAACGACCTGCTGCTCACCGAGCACGGCCGCGAGGTGTGGCTGAAGCATCGCCGCATCGACACGCCGAACACCCACGGAACCGGATGCACGCTTTCTTCCGCCATCGCGTGCGGTCTTGCCCGCGACTACGACGTGCAGGCGAGCATCGCCCAGGCGAAGGCCTATCTGTCCGGCGCGCTCGAGAACGACCCGCATCTGGGCAAGGGCGTCGGCCCGCTCAACCATATCTGGAACCTCCACCGCTAATCGCGGCGTTTCCCAGCTCCTTTCCGAGCCGTCCGTCATCTCCGTTGCGGGATGCCGGGCGGTTCGCTTTTTGGGCAAGATGGAAGCGATCCGGTTTGCTCGATCGTGGGATGCTGGCAGGATTCAACGCCGTGTGGCCGCACAGCGGCGAATCGAGCCGTGGGGCCCCGCCGGCTGGCGGGATTCGCCGCCGTGTGGCCGCACAGCGGCGAATCGAGCCAAGATTCGCCATAAGCTGGCAGGATTCAACGTTGTGCCGCTGCACAGCGGCGAATCGAGCCACGGGCCCCCGCCGGCTGGCGGGATTCAACGCCGTGTGGCCGCACAGTGCCAAAACGTGCCACAGTGGTGAGCTCGCCATCCGAGGTGCCTGCATCACGCTTCGAGCGCGTGAGCGCATTCTCTCTCAAAGTAGCGGTTTCGCTTATATCAACGCTTTTATACGGATAGGTGGTGGAGTAAAATTTGAAACGTCGAAACCGCAGGAAAACCAAGTGAAAGGAAGTCCTGTAATGAAGAGTTTTGTCGCTACCTCCACCGCCGCCACCGCCGCTGAAGCCGGCAAGGAAGTTGCTGCGAAGATTGCAGCTGGCATCGACGGCGCAAAGCTCGCGTTCGCCTATGGCAGCGCGGACTACGATTCCAAGGAACTGCTCGCCGCTGCTGCGGCAGAGCTGCCGGGAACCCCGATCATCGGCAACACTTCGTTTACCGGCGTGATCACGCCGGAAGGTTTCGTCGGCGGCGATACGCCGTTCGTGGGCATCCTCGCCCTGGGCGGCGACGATGTGACCGTGGGCACCGCTGGCGCTTCCCGCGACACCGAGAAATGCCCGCGCTGCATCGGCAAGAAGCTCGCCGAGCAGGCCATGGCCGCAGCTGGCAAGGACTGCCCGCCCGACTATTGGTACATGGTGGCATCGCCGGCCGAGGAAGAGTACTACATCAAGGGCGTCACCGAGGTCATCGGCCGCGTGCCGTACTTCGGCGGCTCCGCTGCCGATAACGAGATCGCCGGCAAGTGGTGGATCTACAACGGCACCGAGTGCTTCCAGGATGGTTGCGCCATCGCGTTCTTCTACACCGACACCCCGTTCACCAACAAGTTCACCGGCGCCTATGCCGAAACCGACAAGTTCGGCGTCGTCACCAAGATGATCGGCGACCGCGCCATCGCCGAGATCGACGGCAAGCCCGCGCTCGACGTGTATGCCGAATGGCGTGGCATGGATGTCGAAGGCCTCATCGGCGCGCCGCTGCTTTCCGAGTCCATCGTCGCCCCGCTGGGCGTGAAGGACCGCTTGGGCGACCTCGTCGCAATCCGTCACCCCATGAATGGCAACGATGACCACTCCATCGCCGTGGGCGCGAAGGTCGTCGAGAAGACCGCCGTCATCATGATGGACGGCGACGTCGACTGCCTGGTCGGCTCCGTCGCGAAGACCGCTGGCGAGCTGAAGGAGAAGGCGGGCGCGAAGCCGGCTGCCTACCACTTCGTGCACTGCGGCGGCCGCCGTGCCGCTATCGGCGACCGCATCGGCGAAGTCGCCGACGCCTTCGTCAAGGAAGCCGACGGCGTGCCGTTCATCGTGGAATTCACGTTCGGCGAGTATGGCTTCGAAGATGATGGCATCAATGCTACCGGTGGTTTGATGCT
>JAUNEQ010000115.1 GCA_030525445.1 Coriobacteriia bacterium
CCTGAGCGGAGCGCCGAAGGCGCGCAGTCGAAGGATCCCCCTCGGCGCTTGCCGCGGATTGGGGTGCGACCATTCCACGCTGCCGGGAGATTTCTCGGCTCCGCAGGCTACGCCCGCTCCGCCCGAGATGACACCGACGCGCCACCAGGCGCATCAAAGGACGATGCCCACCAGCGCGAGGATCTTCGGGAGGAAGATGATGATGCCCACGGCGAGGCTCCCCAAGGCGAACAGCAGGACGGCACCTGCGGCCTGGTCTTTCGCGGCTTTCGCGTCGGGATGGCGCTCGGGCATGGCGAGGTCGACGGCATGCTCAATCGCGGTGTTGATGCACTCCCCGCCCAACACGAGGCCGCAGCAGATGAAAATGGCCAACCATTCGTATTCGTTGATCTGGAAGATGAGCCCCAGCACGATGGCAAGGATGCCGCCGGCAGCCTGGATGCGAATGTTGTGCCCTTCCTTGAAGGTGGCCAGAATACCCTCGAACGCATAGCCGAACGAGGAGCTTACCGTGTATTTCGGTTTCATGAGCGCGACGCTTCCCATTGGGCGAGCAGGTCGTCCTCGAGCGGCTCCATGATGGCCGCGAGCTCATCGGTCACATGGTCGTATCCGCACAGGTGCAGCAGGCCATGGATCGTGAGGATCGTGATCTCGCGCTCGAAGGTCGTGCCATAGATGGCGGTCTGGCGTTCTGCCACGTCGACCGCAATGACGATGTCGCCCAGCTCGTAGACCGGCTCCATACCGGGAACCATCGCTTCCTCGGGCATCGGGTCGTTGTCGCATTCG
Source organism: Coriobacteriia bacterium (assembly GCA_030525445.1). GTDB lineage: Bacteria > Actinomycetota > Coriobacteriia > Coriobacteriales > Eggerthellaceae > UMGS1519. The sequence goes on from JAUNEQ010000115.1 coordinate 796, forward strand.
AAGCTCAAGACGTCGGTGGGGCCGACCTTGCCGCGGTACTGCTCGTTCAGGCGGGCGATTTCCTCGTCGTCCACGAAGGTGATGGAGACCTCGGTGTTCTCGGGCTTGCCAACCTTGTTCAGGACGAACTCCGCCAGCTCCTCCAGCGGCAGCCCCGCGATATCCTCTTCCCGGTAATCCGCACTGACTAGGATCTCCACGTTAGCCGTCCCTTCTCGCGTCGGCCTTCGCATAGGCCTCGACAATCTTCGCCACCAGCGAGTGGCGCACGACATCGACGTCCCCAAACCGGCAAAACGCGATGTCGTCAACGTCTTGCAGTATATCCTGTATCCCCTTCAAGCCCGAAATCCCCCGCGGGAGGTCGAGCTGCGTGTCGTCGCCCGTCACCACCATCTTCGAGCGGAAGCCCAAACGCGTGAGGAAGAGCTTCATCTGCTCGGGCGTGGTGTTTTGCGCCTCATCCAAGATGAGGAACGAGTCGTTGAACGTGCGGCCGCGCATGAACGCGAGCGGCGCGACCTCGATGACGCCGTTTTCCAGCAGCGAATCGGCCTGCTCGCGCTCCATCATGTCGTAGAGCGCGTCGAAGAGCGGGCGAATGTACGGGTCGATCTTCTCCTCGAGCGTTCCGGGGAGGAACCCGAGGTTCTCGCCTGCCTCTACGACCGGGCGCGTGAACACCAGGCGGCGGACCTCCTTGTTCTTGAGCGCCGCAATCGCACTCGCCATCGCGAGGTAGGTCTTGCCCGTGCCGGCCGGCCCGATGCCGAACGTGATCGTGTTTTTCCTGATGGCATCCACATAGCGCTTCTGCCCGAGCGTCTTGGGGCGCACACTGCGTCCATGCGCGGACAGCACCATGTCATCGGTGAAGGGGTTCACGTAACTCCCCTCGGTCTTTATATGCCCGATGGCGCTGCGCACCGCATGGATGTCGGCCGGTTGTCCGGCGAGCACGTGGTCGATGAGGTCGGAAAACAGCTTCGCGAGCGCATCGACTTCTGCCGGGTCGCCCGATATCGCGATACGGTCGCCCCGCAGCGTGATGGATGCATCGAACGAGTCCTCGATGAGGTGGGCAATCTTGCTCTGCGCCCCCACCAGGTGGACCATGTCCACGCCCTGGGGGATGTTGATGGTTATGTTCGCCGTTTCGCTCATAGGAAGAAAATACCATCCTTGGATAGGCCTGTTAAGGTCATGCGGACTAATTCCCCGGGTTGCGGGCCTTCTCCGTTCCACCTCACCGGATGGTACGACTCGGTCGTCCCTTGCCCGATTTGCTCCACGAGCACCCGCTCCGACGTGCCCACGCGCTGTGCGGCATCCTGCAGGCAGAGCTCGCGCCCGAGTTCTTGAAGCCGACGCGAGCGTTCCGCGGAAACCTCGGCGGGCACCTGATCGGGCCGTACCGCAGCAGGAGTTCCCTCACGCTTCGAATAACGGAATACGTGGATCTTCGAGAACACGCACCGCCGTGCGACATCGAGCGTCTGCTGGAAATCCTCCTCGGTCTCCCCGGGGAAACCGACGATGATATCGGTGGACAGAGACATCTGCGGCATCGCGGCCCGCAGACGAGATACCAAGTCAAGGAAGAACGCCGCATCATACGGCCGGTTCATTTCGGCGAGCACCTTCGAACTCCCCGACTGCAATGGCAGGTGCAGATGCCGGCACACCCGTCCATCAGAGGCGGCCATCACGCGTATGAGCGCGTCATCGACGTCCTTGGGCTCCACCGACCCGATGCGGAACCGTGCCGACGGGCAAGCTTCAAGCAGCGCCTCGACGAGCTCCGCAAGCCCCCGTTCCCCATCGCGGTATGCCCCAAGGTTAATGCCGGTGAGCACCAACTCTCGAACTCCCGCATCCGCATGCCGCTTTGCATCAGCCACGACCTGGTCAAACGCGACCGACCGCGACTCCCCCCGAGCCACATGCACAATGCAGAAGGTACAAGCATTGTTGCACCCATCCTGCGCCTTAATCCCCACTCTCATCCTGAACCCCGCCCCCACGCGAAGCCCCTTCTTCCCATTCTCAACAAGACCAGAAGTTTCATCAAAGTGGCCGCCAGCAACCACGTCAGCCCCAGTTCCCAAAGAAGCCGAGTGGTTTTCGTTGAGGGTGCTGCTGGTTTCGGCAATGGGATTGATGTCCCCAGAGGGCATGGCGGGGGAAGCTCCACGCGCAGTTCCACAGCGACTGAAATGCCCAGTGGGCATTTCACCAAGCGAGGACTGTCTGAGCATGGAGCCTCCCCCTCCACGCACTCCCCGAGTGGCATCAACCACGCTAAAAGCTTCCCAAGCCTTCTCCGCGACTTCCGGCTTAGCCACAACCCGAACCCGAGGATCCAGTGCCTCAAACCATTCCGGATTCATCACCGCCGCACATCCAGTCACCACCACAACCGCATCTGCGTTCGCTTTCAACGCCTGCCGCACGGCCTTCCGCGTCTTCTTATCCGCTTCCGCCGTCACGGTGCACGTGTTCATGATCACAACATCGGCCTCGGGCGTCTTCACCATGGACGCACCGCGCGCGATGAGCTTCGCCGCAGCGTCGTCCACTTCGACGCGATTGACCTTGCATCCTATGTTGATGACGGAAAAGCGCATGGCAGCCCTAACGCAAGCCGCCGAGCGCGGATATGAGCAGGGCCGGGGCGATGAGGCCCGCGGTCTCGACGCGGAGGATGGCAGGCCCCAAGCTCACGGTCGCGAGACAAGGGTTGCTCGAACCGATCATCGCCATCTCGGCATCGGTGAGCCCGCCGCGCGGACCCACGACAAGCGCGACATCGCACGCCCCTTTGCCCGCAATGCCCAAGTGGGCGACGGCCTCCTCCATCGAGCGCTCTACTTCCCCCTCCCAGCACACGATGACGGCATCGAATCCCGCGAGCGTCTCGCACGCCTGATTCAAAGGCTCGATGAACCCGACATCGGGTGCGCCCGCCAAGCCGGCATGGCGGGCGGAAAACAACGCGAGGTGCTGCCAGCGTGATTGCAGTTCCTCGGCGTGTTCGGGGGTGACGGAAGGGCTGAACGTGGAGCGGTACGGCAGGATCCCCGCGATGCCCAGCTCGGACACCTGGCGGATGATCGTATCCATCGCCTCGTCGTTCGAGAGCCCTTGCACGAGATGCACGCGCGGACGGCCCGCCATGGCGTCTTCGCGCGCCGCAATGCGAACACGCAGGCCGTTCTGGGACGCCTCGACCACCTGGCATGGGAAATAATCCTGCGCGCCATCCACCACGGCAATCATATCGCCGGCGGCGATGCCCTGGTCCAGCACGGCAGACAACGTGGCCTCGTCGATTCGAAGCGCGAACACCTCGGCGCTTTCGCGCGCAATCACCTGCGTCTCCAGGTACAGCGTCTGCCCCGCCATCTTTCCTCCGTCTGCTTCGAGAAGGGGGCGGCTGCCGCCGTCCCCTTCGCTCTCCTTAGTTGAATGCGTCGCGCAGCTTCTGCCACGCCGGACGCTCGGGGTTCACGCTCTCGCCCAGATCGGCAGCGATCTTCTCGAGGGCCTCGCGCTGCTTGCGCTTGAGCTTGCGCGGCACCGTGACCGTCACATGCGCGTACAGGTCGCCTCGCGCGGTGCTCCGCAGTTTCGGCATGCCCTTTTCCTTGATGCGGATGACCTGGTCGTTCTGGCACCCTTCGGGAATCTTGACCATGACCTCCTCGTCGGGCATGATGCCCGGCATGTAGATCTGCGCCCCAAGCGCCGCCTGGAACATCGACACGTTCACGCGAGCATGCAGGTCGGCATCGTCGCGTTCGAAGAGCTCGTGCTGCTCGATGCGCACGGAAACAATGAGGTCGCCGGATGCCGCGCCGTTCATGCCCGCCTCGCCGAAGCCGCGCAGGCGCAGCTGCTGGCCGTCGCGGATGCCGGCGGGAACTTCCACGGTCAAGCGCTGGCGGTCGGGGACGCGGCCCTGGCCATCGCACTCCGGGCAGGGGTTGGAAACGCTCTTGCCCGTGCCACCGCACTTGGTGCAGGTGCTCGCCGACTGCATCGCGCCCAGGAAGGTCTGCTGTACGGTGACGACGCGACCGCTGCCGTGGCACTCGGGGCATTCGATTTCCTGGCCGCCGGGGCCAAGGCCCGAGCCTTCGCATTCGTCGCACGTGGAAAGGCGGTCGTAGACGATCTCGCGCTTCACGCCCGTCGCCGCTTCTTCCAGCGTGATGCGCATGGAGCGGCCCATGTCACGGCCCTCGCGGCTCACCGGCTTGCCGCCGCGTGCGCCGCCGCCACCGCCGAAGAAGGTGCTGAACAGGTCGCCCATGCCGAAACCGCCGCCAAAGAGGTCGTCGAAGTCCACATACTGCGGGCCACCGGAAGCGGCTCCCGGAATCGTGCCGAAGCGGTCGTATGCGCTGCGCTTCTGCGGGTCGGAGAGCACGTCATACGCCTCGTTGAGCTCCTTGAACTTCTCCTCGGCATCCGGCTCTTTGTTCACATCGGGGTGAAGATGGCGCGCCTTGCTGCGGAACGCCTTCTTGATCTCGTCATCGGTGGCGTTCTTCGATACGCCCAGAACCTCGTACAGGTCCTTTTCTGCCATGCTCTTGCTAGCCTTTCTGTTTCGTGGTTATAACTCGCCGAGCGCATGCCGCGCAGCTTGCACCGCGCAGATGGCCCGCTCGTAATCCATGCGGGTAGGCCCGATGACCGCAATGATGCCGGCATCGGACCCCATGCCATAGTGGGATGCGACCACCGACACGTTGCCCAGGGAATCGTCCTTGTTTTCATGCCCGATGCGCACAACCGGGCCGTCATCGCCTGCCGCTTCGTTTATGTAGCCGAGCAGCGAATCGTCTTCGATCATGCGGAGCAGCGGCACCAACACGACCGAAGAGCGGAATTCCGGCTGCTGCATGAGGGTCGAGAGCCCGATCCTGCGAAGGGGCAGCGCAACCTCGCGCGCCGGCAACACGATGGACAGGCACTCGGTGAGCTCGGTGAGCATCGACGACGTGCGGTCGAGGAGCTCGTCGAGCTCGCGCGCCGTCTCGCGCATCTTGCGGATGGCCTCGGCCGTAGCCGCATCTTCGGGCAGGTCGGCCCGCGAGAGCAGCACGTCGACGAAGCTGCGGTAGCCCACGTCCGTGGGAATGCGACCGGCAGACGTGTGCGGTTGGCGGATGTAGCCGCCCTCTTCCAGCGCGGAAAGGTCGTTGCGCACCGTCGCCGAGCTCACGCCCAGCGGATAACTTTCCACCAACGTGCGCGACGCCACGGGAAGCGCATGCGCCACGTATTCATGGATGAGCGCAGCAAGCACTTGCTGCCTTCTATCGGTGAGCATCGCATTCCTCCTCTCGCGTACGTTTGAACCGCTTCGTCTGCAACCAAAGTATTTTAGCAGTCTGAGCGCCCGACTGCTTGCATACACGGAAAAGCCACCGCTGCACGGGGCACCCCAGTTCTGGAATCTGCTTGCTGGGACGCCCGGTGGTTTGCCGTCCCACGATCCTGGATGTACGCAAGTTCGACGCTGAATGCGCGCTTCAGCCGGGTTTGCGCCTGAATACACACTCGCGTAAAAGCATATTCCCAGGTCACAGAAAAAGAGAGCCGGAAAACAGGCGGAATCAGCGTACATCCAGCGCACTTGTGAGCTCC
>JAUNEQ010000016.1 GCA_030525445.1 Coriobacteriia bacterium
TGCCACGAGTTCGAACCTGTCACCGGGGCTGTCCCCGTGATAGGCTCCATCCCGTAATGCGTTACCTGTGCCGTATCGGGGGCGATAAGAAAAACCTATCACGGGGACTGTCCCGTGATAGGTTGCGTGCGTGGTCTGTTGGCGCGTTTTACGAGATGCGGGCTTCCATCCAGGTGGCAAGGTCCTCGTAGACTTGGGCGCGGTCGGGCTCGTTCAGGATCTCGTGGAGCATGCCGGGATAGAGTTTCAGCTCGAGGTCCTCGATGCCGGCCGCTTGCATCATCTCGTGCACTTTCCGCACGCCCTTGCCCGCGCCGCCGACGGGGTCGAGCTCGCCGGATACGAGGAAGATGGGCAGGCTCGAGGGAATCGCCTGGACGTTCTTGGGGTCGCAGCTGAACTTCACCGCCTCGAGGAGGCCCTGGTAGCCATTGAGCGTGAAGGGGAATCCGCACAGCGGGTCGGCGTAGTATGCGCGCACGTTTTCCACGTTATGGGAAAGCCAGCTGCGTTCGGGCTCGTTGCCGGTCATGTCGTAGGGGGCATAGTCCTTGCCGAAGGTCAGCTTCGCGATGAAGTCGCTGGCGTAGTGGCCGCCCCGGCGCTTCGTGCCGCGCTTGATGAGCATGAGGCCGCCGTTGGTGGCTGCGGCCGGCGTGAAGCCGGTGCCCATCACGATGGCGCCGGCAAGGCCCGTGCCGGAAAGCGCGAGGTATTTGCGCAGCATGAACGAGCCCATGGAATGTCCCAGCATGAAGTAGGGGACGCCGGGATATTGCGCTTGCGTGAGCTTGCGCAGTTGATGCATGTCGGCGACCACGAGGTTGCTCGGGCTGTCGCCGAAGTAGCCCAGGTCTTCCGGTGCGCCGCTGCGGCCATGCCCCAGGTGGTCGTTGCCCACCACGGCGAACCCGCGTTCGGCCAGGTACTGGGCGAACTCGCCATATCGGGAGATATGCTCTTGCATGCCATGGGCAATCTGCAGCACGGCCTTCGGTTCGCCGTCCGGCAGCCAGGCGATGCCGGCAATGGTGTTCTTTCCATCGGCGGAGGCGAAGCGTATGTCCTTCACGGTCGTCATGGTCGGTCCTTTCCATTCCCATTTCTCGTCGATGCGCTTATCCTTCGCGCTCTTGCGTGGCAAGCGCGACGACTTCGTATGCGCCGTTATACGTCCCCGCCTGTTTGGCGGCGACGATGTTTTCGTTCATGAAGGCCAGCGTCGAGGGCTGGTAGTGGATGAGGTCGATGAACGCGGTCACCTCATCGAGGCTTTCCAGCTCGTAGGTGCCGTCTCCCACTTCCGCCGCGCGGATGGCGCCCCACGCCTCGTGGCCGCCCACGCGGGGAATCATGAGCTTCGGCACCGGGTAGTACGCGAGCTCGGACGGCTTGGTCACGAGCGCATCGCAGCAGCGCATGAGCAGGTTCGTGGAATAGACCGCCGCGAAGATGTCGGAATGGTAGAACGCGTGCACGCCTTCCATGGGCCCATCGAGCGCCGCATTCGCGAACGCGGCCGTTTCCGCGAAGTCCTCGAAGTGCGTGGTCGCACGTTCCAGTTCGGGGATGGCGCGCACGAGCCGCTTCCACACCTTCTCGTGGTCGCCCACGTTCACCATGAGCGCGGCCTGCCCGATGGCGATCCGCGGCATCAGGTGCTCGATGATGCCTTTGAACAGGTCGAACTGCGCACCCGCGCCGCCGACGGAAAGCAGGTAGCGCACCGGTTCGCCATTCGCAAGCCGCGCCAGGCGCCGCTCGCAGTCGGCCTCGATGTTCGAGACGAGCTCGTGGTCGATGTAGTGGCCGGTGCGAACGAGCGACCCGTCGGGCATCGGCTGCAGCGTGCGGCCCTTGTCCATGCCGCGAAGCGCCTTATAGCCCAGGTACGCGCTGGGGGTCTGCACCGTGTGGATGCTGCCTTCGGCCAGGTGAAGCGCCATCGGCCAGTTGTCGGGAATCGCGTTCACCACGTGGGTGAGTCCCGCATGCACCGCCGCCTGCGCGGTCCAGGCATGCGTGCCGATGTAGGGCACGTCGCGCGGCAAGTCCGTGAGGGGCTCGGTCATGAGCTCGGCGGCCTTCTGGTCCGAAGCGTTGTACGAAAGCTTGCGGAAGCCTTCGGAATTGAGCGGCTCCCAGTACAGGCTGTTGAACGGGGCGACCTTCTGCGAAAGGCGGCTGCCCATGGAATAGAGCTTGTTTTGCTGCGCGATGATCTTGCCTGCGGCGGTGTCTTGGAACGCCATGAAATCGAGCCAGTACGGCGTGTAGCCCATCGCGTGCGCCGCGGAAGCCATGGCCATCGCGATGCGGTAATGGCCGAAGCCCATGCGGATGTTCGCGACGACGACCGGCTTGCCCGCCGCTCCCTCGCGCGTGAACGGGGTCTTCGGCGGCGCCGGGCTTGCGGCGGCGTCGGCGGCCAGGTCGAGCGGCCGCATGTCTGCCGTGGGCACGAGGTTGCGCGCGCCCAGGGGCTCGCCGATGGCGGGCAGCTCCCGCACGCGCAGGTGGCAGGATGTGCCCGAGTCGGCGCCGTAGCGTTTCGCCAGGCGCTCCTTGTTGTCGCAGGCCTTTTGATAGTCCTTCTCGTCGATGATGTTCCCGAAGATGCTCGCCGCTTTGTCCATGCTTGCCATGGCCACCCATTCTCCCGTGTTTTTGCCTTGCTTGCCATTATAGTGACCAGCCGAGCGGCGCGCTCCGGCTCCGGGGGATTTTTGCGCCGGGTGCCCCACCGCCGGGAATTGAAGTACCCTGTGGGGAGCAATCGATCGCCGGGAGGAGCATCCATGATTCGCCCCATCATGAAATCCGAAGTCATCTTGGCCCAGCCGTGCGCAGCGGCGACCGCGGCGGACCTTGACGTCGCCCAGGACCTGCTCGACACGCTTGCCGCGCACCGGGACACCTGCGTGGGCATGGCGGCGAACATGATCGGCGTGCGCAAGCAGGTCATCGTGTTCGTGGATGGCAACACGCCTCGTGCGATGCTCAACCCCGAAATCGTATCTGCTCAGGGGCCATACCAGGTGAAAGAAGGGTGCCTTTCGCTGGTGGGCACGCGCGAAGCCACGAGATACAAGCGCATCAAGGTGCGTTATGTCGGGCTCGATATGAAGGAGCGCACCGAAGGTTTTTCCGGGTGGACTGCGCAGATCATCCAGCATGAGGTGGATCACTGCAACGGCATCGTCATCTAGGCCGCGGACGCCCCGTTACGGTACCATGGAACCCTTCAACTTCGAGGAGGGCGCCATGACGTTGCGGCGGAGCATAACGAACGAACTGATGCGCCACGCGGCGCTTGACTCCACATATGAGCGCGGCCGCGACCTGTACCGGTTCGGTTCCGCGACGGTTGCCGATGTCTCGCGCGAAGCAGGGTTCGCGGATGTCGGCGGCGTTGTGGCGGGGTCGCGGGGCGATGAATACCGCGCGACCGTCATCGTCGACGAGCAGGAGGAAAAGGTGGTTGATTTCTCCTGCGAATGCCCTGCAGCGGAATCGTATTCGGGCATGTGCAAGCATGCCATCGCGCTCGCCTTGGAGTATCTCGCCCTCGTGAGCCCGTTGGATGAGCCGTTCGCGGCCGAGGGCTTTAACCGGATGCCCGTTGCCGATTCCGCCTTCGTATCCGCCCGCCGCGCCCGGCATAAGGAGCAGGCCGCACCTGCGCCCAAGCCCAAGCCGAAGCCGGTGCGCACGAGCCAGGCGGTGCGCAACCTGCTCGCCAGCTATGCGAGCATCGCGCAGGAAGAGGTGCGGCGCGCCGCCGCTGCAGCGGGCTATGACGCGCCGGATGAAGAGCCGGTCGACCTCCAATGCGTCATCTCATCCGGAGAGAGCGCCTATCGGTACAGCTGGTCGACTTCCGATACCTGGAGCCTGGGCTTGAAGGTCGTGCGCGGAAAGACGAGCTATGTGGTGAAGAACATCGGCGACCTCGTCGATGCCTGGCATTTCGGGGAAGTGGTGCGTTACGGGAAGAACCTCGAGTTCGCGCACCGCCGTTCCGCATTCACCGACCGCGCGAACGCCCTGCTCGCGCTGCTTTCCGATGTGGTCGAGGCGCAGCAATCGCTCTATGTGGCGCAGGAGAGCCGCTATTACGGGGGCGACCGCCGCTTGAGTGCGAAGACGCTGCCGCTTTCTTCGAGCCAGATGGTGCAAGTGCTCGACATGATGGTGGGCGCCGACGTGGTGGTCGAGGAATTCGAGCACGTCCGTTATGGCCGGGGCAATCGCACGAAGCACGCGGTTCCCGTGGTTTCCGGCAATCCCCGCCTGCAGGTGGAGATCGCGCCCGTGGGCGTGAAGGTCATGGGAAGCGATGGCGCTTTGATAGGCGCGGCTCCCGCGCCGGGATGGCGGGGAGCGCCGGAAGGCGAGCCGCCCGCACCGGGCGAGCTTGCGGATGCGACCGGATTCCGGCTTTCGGTGTACCCCGATGATTTCGAGTGCATCCGCTCCGGCGATGCGATGTACTTGCTCGGGCGGGATGCGGTTTACCGCTGCGATGCGGAATTCTCCCGGGACCTCGGGCCGTTCTTCGAGGTCCTGTTCCCCTGCACGCAGGCGCTCGAGATCTCGCCCGATGACATGCCGGGCTTCTGCGCATCGGTGCTCAAGCAGCTCCGTGCGCACACGCAGCTCGCTGAGCCGGCGGAATCGGCCCTCGATGCCGTGATGCCGCCGCAGGCGGAGTTCCGATTCCGCATCGCGCTGTCGAACGGGTACGTGACCTGCACGGCGAGCGTGCTCTACGGCGAGCGTGAACTTTCGCTGTTCGAGCCGGTGCAGGCCGGGCAGCCCACGCGCCATGTGGTGCGCGAGATGGCCGCACAGCAGGTGGTTCTCTCATACTTCCCGGATGGCAACGTGATGCCGCCCGATTACTCGCGGGTGCCCGCGAGTTCGGGATACTATACCGATTACGTATACGGGGGTGCGTATTCCGACCGCTGGTATACGCCCGCGGCACCTGCCGCTCCGCGCGAACCCTGGTTCGCCGAAGACGACGATGAGGCATACTACCGGTTGTTCTCCGAGGGCTTGCGCGCGCTTTCCGAATTCGGCGAGGTGCTGCTTTCGGAGCGGTTGCGCGGGGTGACGGTGCGCCAGGCGCCGAGCGTGAAGGTGGAGGCGTCTGTCGCCGGCGGGCTGCTGGATATCGCGGTGGAATCGCCCGACATGACCCCGGCCGAGCTCATCTCGTATCTCGCTTCGTACGAACGCAAGCAGAAATTCGTGCGCCTGGGCAATGGCGACATCGTGCGCCTCGACGGCAGCGTGAGCGCGGTCGCCGACTTGGCCGGCGGCTTGGGCGTGGATGCGGAACGCCTGGTAGACGGCCTGAATGGGCTGCCGGCCAACCGGACGCTCTTCGTGGACGCCATGCTCAAGCGGGCATCGGGCGTCCGCTTCGAGCGCAACGGGGGATTCCGCCAGATCGTGCGCGATTTCGAGACGGTCGCCGATGCCGATTTCACGCCGCCGAGCGCGCTTCGCGACGTGCTGCGCCCATATCAGACCGAGGGCTTCCGGTGGCTGTGCACGCTGGGCAAGGCGGGTTTCGGCGGCATCCTCGCCGACGACATGGGCTTGGGCAAGACGCTGCAGATGATGGCCTATCTCGCGTATGCGCATGCGGAGGGCGAGACGCGTCCCGCCCTCGTGGTGTGCCCGGCGTCGCTGGTGTACAACTGGGCGGCGGAATTTTCCCGTTTCTGCCCCGATGCGCGAACGATGGTGGTCGCCGGCGCCAAGCGTGAGCGCACGGGCATGATCGCGGCGGCGTTCGACGATGCGGCGGCGGATGTCCTCATCACCTCGTATGACCTGATGAAGCGCGATGTCGATGCGTATGCTGCGCACGAGTTCTCGTGCGTGGTGCTCGACGAGGCCCAATACATCAAGAACGCGTCCACGAAGGCTGCGAAGTCTGCGAAGCAGCTGCCGGCGGCGGTCCGGTTCGCCCTCACGGGCACACCCATCGAGAATCGGCTCTCGGAACTCTGGAGCATATTCGACTTCCTCATGCCCGGCGTGCTCGGGTCGTCGGAGTCCTTCAACCGCCGTTTCGCGACGCCCATCGCCAATGGCGAGGAGGCCGTCGCGCGCCGCCTGCAAGGGCTCGTGGCCCCGTTCATCCTGCGCCGCCTGAAGGGCGATGTGCTGAGCGACCTACCGGAAAAGGACGAGAGCGTCGTCGTCGCGGTGATGGAGGGCGAGCAGGACAAGCTGTACCGGGCGAGCGCCTCGAAGCTCGCGCTCATGCTCTCCGACCAGAAGCCCGAGGAATTCGCGGGCATGAAGCTCAAGGTGCTTTCGGAACTCACTAAGCTGCGCCAGATCTGCTGCGACCCGAACCTCGTGTACGACAACTATTCCGGGGAGTCCGCGAAGCTCGAGACGTGCCTCGAGCTCGTGCGCACCGCCGTGGAAGGCGGGCATCAGGTGCTCCTGTTCAGCCAGTTCACGAGCATGTTCGAGATTATCGGGCGGCGGCTCGACGACGAGGGCGTGGGCTTTTTGCAGCTCACCGGCGCGACGTCGAAGGAGGAGCGCATCCGGCTGGTGGATCGGTTCCAGGCGGGGGAGGCCCCCGTGTTCCTCATCTCGCTCAAGGCCGGAGGCGTGGGGCTCAACCTGACGGCGGCGGACATCGTGATCCACTACGACCCGTGGTGGAACCTCGCCGCGCAGAACCAAGCCACCGACCGCGCGCATCGCATCGGGCAGGAACGGCAGGTGTCGGTATTCAAGCTCATCGCGAAGGACACCATCGAGGAGAAGATCGTCCAGATGCAGGAGGCCAAGCGCGACCTCGCCGAGCTCGTCATCGGCGGCGACGCGGTGGGCCGCACGAGCATCACCCGAGAAGACATCCTGGCCCTGCTGGACGTCGCGGGCGCATAGGTTCGCAGGTGGGACGGCTATCGGTCGTTGTGGTGAATCAGGTGCTTGAATTTGCCCACCATTTCCTGGGCCGTCTCGTAGGCGCCTTGCGCGGTGGATGCCGCGGCGTTCGTCGTGGGGTAAGTTATGTCGTGGGCGGCGCTGGCCACTGCCGATGCGGCGTTCCCCACGGCCGATCCCGCGGCGTTCGCGACCGTGCTCGCTGCCGCGGCGGTTGCCGTCCCGGCCATCGAGCGAAGCGTTTCGGTGACTTCGGCTGCCCATCCGCTCTCGCGCATCTGCGAGAGCGCTTCCTTATACGATTCCCGGCGAAGCTGGCGCATGCGCGCCGGGCCGTCTTCGGCTGTGAGCCAACGTTTGGTGATGATGCCCACGCGGAACACGAGGAATGCGCTCACGAAGCCTTCCGTGGCTGCGCCAAGCACGAGTCCGCCCATGTGCGCTCCCGCGCCGCCGCCGAGCAGCTGTCCGATGGCATCGCCCAAGTCGGCATCTTCGATGCCGCCGACGATGAGCGCGCTGAGCATCACGCGGATGTAGAGCCGCGCCAGGCCGGCGTTGGTGGGCCGGAATCCGCAACGCGTGACGATGGCGCGAACGAGGTCCAGGCAAAGCGAGAGCATCGTGACCGTGCTGATGAGCGGCGAGCGCGAGATGGCCGCCACGAAGAACGCGGTGGTCGCGGCGCGTTTCGTCTCGTCGTCGATGCCGGGGACGATATGCTGCGTGAAGAACTCGATAAGCAGGTCGTCGGCGTCGTCATCCGCGGCGACCGCTTCCTCCACCTGCTTGATTTCCGCTTCGCTTAGCGTGCCGCTTGCGATGAGATTGTCCGCGAGCAGGCGGCAATAGCGTTTGCGGGCATGCCCGTCTTTGTCGCGAAGCTCGTACAGCGAGAATATCGGCCGGCGGGCGATCTCCACCAGGGGCACGGCGATGCCCACGATGACGAGCACGACGATGAGAACGTAGAACACCCACCCGAGTGCCGGGTGCACGCCGAAGAGATGGTCGCCCACGTTCAGGATGCCGCCGAGCACGGTGAGCGCCACCAGGGCGGCGATGCATCCGAGAACCACGTATTTCGTGACGGGTTTCTTCTCGGGCTGCGCGTAATCGGCGTTGGTGTCGGTTCCCATGCTCGTGCCTTTCCGCAAAACGCGTCGCCGCGCTGCTTTTCCGCAGGTATCTCGGCTCAAGGGAATTGTATGCCAAACGCGGTTATATGCCCAACGGCAATCGTTTTCCGCTGCGCGGCCGTGCGTGGCAGGCCGTTTCGCGTGCGGGAATCCGGAGAATATGGGGCGAACTGCCCATGTGGGGAAAACCGGTAGGGGAGGGCGTTCATGCTTTCGCGTATTATGGAGGCACCGAACACGCGTGAAAGGGGACAGCATGGCAGACGTGCAGACTGCGGGCAAGCAGCTCGCAAGCAAGAAGATTCTCTGGCTCTTCGCCATTGGCCAGCTTGGATGGTCGATGCTTTCGGGCATCATCAGCAACTGGCTCGTGTATTTCTACCAGCCGGGCGAATCGCTGCTTTCGCAGGGACACCAGCTGTTCATCACGCAAGGCGCCGTGTTCCTGGGGCTCACGGTCATCGGCCTCATCACGGCATCGGGCCGCCTGTTCGACGCCATCACCGACCCGATCATCGCATCGTTTTCCGACCGCTGCAAGCATCCCTGGGGCAGGCGTATCCCGTTTCTGCGCTTCGCGCCCATCCCGTTCGGCATCTTCACGGTGCTCATCTTCTGGTCGCCGTTCGAGGGCGTCACGCTGGGCAACAACCTGTTCCTGCTGGGCGCGGTGCTATGCTTCTACGTGTCGATGACCTGCTACTGCACGCCGTATAACGCGCTCATCCCGGAGCTCGGCCGCACGCAGAACCAGCGCATCAACGTGTCCACGTTCCTGTCCGTCACGTACTTCTTCGGCACCGCGTTCGCCTACCTGGTGCCCACCATCGCCGGCATCTTCGAGCCCAGCATGGGTTCGGTCGGCAGCTTCCGCGCCACCATCGGCATCCTGGCCTGCTTCGCCGTGGTCTTCATGCTCGTGCCCGCCTTCACCATCGACGAGCACAAGTACGCGGTGACCACGCCGTCCGAGACCCCCACCTTCCGCAGCCTGGGCAAGACCTTCAAGAACAAGCAGTTCCAAACCTTCGTGTGCTCCGACATCCTGTACTGGATCGCGCTCACGATGTTCCAGACCGGCTTGCCGTTCTACATCACCGAGCTCATGGGTCTCGACGATTCGATGACGTTCCCGCTGTTCGCACTCATGACGCTCGTGAGCTTCTGCTGTTATCCCATCGTGAACGTGGTCGCCAAGCGCATCGGCAAGAAGCGCCTCGTGCTGTTCGCGTTCCTGTTCTTCTGCCTGGCGTTCGGCGTGACGAGCTGCGTGGGATGGTTCGGCATCCCGAGTCTCGCGTGGGGCGCCATCGTCGCCGTGCTCGCCGCCATCCCCATGGCCATCCTGGGCATCCTGCCCCAGGCCGTCGTGGCCGACATCGCCGAAGCCGATGCCATCTCGACCGGCGAGAAGCGCGAGGGCATGTTCTACGCGGCGCGCACCTTCGCCTTCAAGCTGGGGCAGTCGGTGTCGATGCTGCTCTTCACCTCCATCTCGCTCATCGGCACGGGCGGCATGGGCTATCGCCTCACGGCCATCGTCGCGTGCGTGTTCTGCCTGCTCGGCGGCCTCGTGTTCATGCGTTACCGCGAGAAGGACGTGCTCGGCGTCATCGCTTCGGGCGACCCCCAGTCCGGAGTCGATCTGGGAGAGTAACCGCTTCGAGCCTATAAGCAGGTTGACATGGTTGAAATGGAACAAGCATTCTGGTCGCATCCATCGCGCTATCAGGTGAAATACCGTGCGGTTTCGGATGGCGGCGACATCGGGCCGCTGTGCACGCTCGTGCTCGAAAACTGCCCCACGTACGTGACGCAGGACCTGTCCATCCTGGCGCGTTTCGATGGCGAGGTGCTTTCGTTCGAGGTGACCCCCTTGGTGCCGGTTCGGCTGGAGGCGTTCGAAGTCCAGGTCGAGCATGAATTCGACCGGATGGAACGCGTGCTGTTGAACGGGTATCAGAGCTGGTCGACCACCGAGTGGCTGTCGGCGTTTGCGGGCATGCGGGGCATCGATCACGTGCCGCAACAGGTGAAGGACCGGTATTTCATCGGGCAGCTGGGCGATTACCAGTTCACCGATTATGGCGGCGGCCGTTCGCGCCAGCATGGGTATTCGTATGCGGTTCTGCGCCGGCAGGACGTGTACCGCCTGGTTGGGTCGTTGAACGAACGCACGGGATTCACCCGGCTTCGCAGCGACGCGCAGGCGGGCATGGTGACATTGCAGCGCGAGTGCCCGAACCGGGTTTTGCAGCCGGGGGAGACGTTGAGGTTGCTGCAGGTGGCATTGCTGGCTGGCACGGAGGATGCCGTGTACGACCGCTGGTTCGAGCTCGCGGGGATTGCGGCCCGCCCGGTGCGACCGCTGGTGGGTTATTCCAGCTGGTACAGGCATTACGGCGACATCGACCACGCGAAACTCGAGTCCGACCTGGAGGGTGCGCAGACCGCGTTTTCCGGTGTAGACACCGAGGGCGCCACGCGGTTGTTCCAGATTGACGACGGATTCAGCAAAGTGGGCGACTGGCTGGATGTGGACCGCGTGAAGTTCCCGGAAGGGCTCGCTTCGCTCGCTGGCCGCATTCGCGAGGCGGGGTTCTTGCCCGGGTTGTGGTTGGCGCCGTTCGTGTGCGAGAAGGAATCGCGGTTGGCGGCGGAGCATCCGGATTGGCTGCTGCGCGATGCCGCTGGCGAGGCGGTCCGTGCCGGGTTCCATTGGAGCGGCAGCTATGCGCTGGATACCTTGAACCCCGAGGTCCGGGCGTATGTGCGCGATGTGCTTCATACCGTTGTTCGCGAATGGGGCTTCGGCCTGCTGAAACTCGATTTCCTGTATGCGGCGTGCCTGGAGCCGCATGGCGGTTTGAACCGCGGCGAGCTCATGGCCGATGGCATGCAGCTGCTGCGCGAGGCGGCGGGGGAGGATTGCCTGCTGGATGGTTGCGGCGTGCCGTTGGGAAGCGCGTTCGGCGCGGTGGACTATTGCCGCATCGGGTGCGACGTGGGCCTGGATTGGGACGATAAGCCGCATATGCGCCTGCTGCATCGCGAGCGCATCAGCACGAAGAACAGCATGGGCAACACGATTTCCCGCGCACCGCTCGACGGCCGGGCCTTCGGAAACGACCCGGACGTGTTCTTCCTGCGCGATGACGTGCAGCTCACGGTGAAGCAACGCCGCACGCTGCTGGAAAACGACGCGCGTTACGGGAGCATGCTGCTGACTTCTGACGATATGGGCGCGTGGGGGGCTGCCGAGCGCGATCTCTTCGCGACGGCGATTCGCACGCTGCTTGCGCGCCGCGGGTAGACGCCGCGGTTTCGACGGAAAGGACTCGCGATGAGCGAATGGGAGGTTCGGGCCTTTGCGCCCGGGCGTGTCGAGTTGGCGGGCAACCACCTGGACCACCAGGGCGGACGCGTGGTTTCCGCGGCTGTGACCCAGGGGACCGAGGTGCTTGCGCGCCCGAACGATGACGGCGTGGTCCGCTTGCGGAGCAAGGGCTACATGCCGTTCACGATTTCCGTCGCGAGCGAGACCGACCTGCAGCCGCACCTGGATGAGGCCGGCACGTCCGCGGGGCTTGTGCGGGGCATGGTCGCCGGGCTTGCCGCAGCTGGGGTTGCGCCGCGCGGGTTCGACGCGCAGGTGTCCACGACCCTGCCCCCAGGCGGCGGGCTGTCCTCTTCGGCTTCGTTCGAGATGGCAATCGGCCGCGCCATCGAGGCGCTGGCCGGCGCGAATCCGTTGCCGCCGCTGCAGCTGGCAGCGATCGGCGCGAGGGCCGAACAGGATTTCTTCGGGAAGCCCTGCGGGCTCCAGGATCAGTCGGCAAGTGCGTGTGGTGGCATTTCGCTGCTCGACTTCGCGCAGCCCGATGCCCCGACTGCGACGCCCATCGCGTTCGATTTCGAGGAACACGGGCACGCGGTGGTCCTGGTGGACACGCGCTGCGACCATAGCCAGTTCACCGCCGATTTCGCGAAAGTGGTGGATGACATGGTGGCTGCGGCCGGTTTCTTCGGCGCAGCGCGCCTGGGCGAGGTACCTGGTGACACGTATGTCGCGCGCATTCGCGATATTGCGCGCAAGCTGGGAGACGGCGTGGCGTTGCGCGGATTCCACTATTTCAACGAGTTGCACCTGGTGGACGAGCGCGTAGAGGCGCTTCGGCTAGGGGATATCGATGCGTACCTGCAGGCGACGAGGCGCTCGGCGGCGTCTTCCGCGCAATACCTGCAGAACGTGGCGGTTCCCGGGAGTTCCCAGCAGCCGGCGATGCTCGCCCTCGCGTTGGCCGACCGCCTGCTTGACGGGCGGGGGGCGTGTCGCATCCACGGCGGGGGATTCGGCGGCACCATCCAGGCGTATGTGCCGCTCGATATGCTCGAGCGTTTCGTGGCGGGCATCGAGGGCACGCTCGGCCGCGGCGTGTGCAATGTGGTGACGATTTCGAATCGAGGCGCGTGGGCGGAACGGCTCTAGGGCCTCATGGCTGCGTGGCCTCGGCAAGAGAAGGGGATGGCGATGATCGACACGAATGCGTTCTATCGGGAAAGCTGCGAAAAGGGTTTCGTGCAGCTGGAGGCCATCGCGCGCAACGTCGCGTGGGTGACCGAGACTTCTTGGGGGCCGATGGAGATCACCATCAACCTCTCGAAGCCCGAGAAGGACCCGAAGGCGATTGCGGCTGCCGCGGCCGTTTCGGCGGGGTATGCGGGCGGCCCCGATGGCCTGCGCGTGGGCGAGGTGCGCTACCGGGACGGCAACCCGGCGATGCGCGTGGGCCCCTGCCAGCTGTGCGTGAACGAGCGCGATGTCGAGCTGGGCTACGCCAAGCGCATCGAGCTTGGTGGCGAGCGCTGGGGCCTGTGGTATTCGCCGTATGCCTACTACAGCGAGCATTGCATCGCGATGTGCTGGGAGCACCGTCCCATGCATGTCGACCGCAAGGCGTTCACCTGCCTGTTCGATTTCGTCGACCAGTTCCCCCAGTACTTCATCGGCAGCAACGCCGACCTGCCCATCGTGGGCGGGTCCATCCTGGCGCATGACCATTTCCAGGGTGGCGGGCATGTGTTCCCCATGCAGAAGGCGCCGGTGATCGAACGGTTCGTCCTGTCCGCGTTCCCGGGCGTGCAGGCGGGCGTGGTGAAATGGCCGCTTTCCGTGATCCGCCTGGAGGGCGATGACCGGGAGCAGCTCATCGCAGCTGCCGACCACATTCTGGCTTCGTGGCGCGTATACAGCGATGCCGCAGTGGGCGTGCTTGCCGAAACCGATGGCGTTCCGCACAACACGATCACGCCCATGCTGCGCAAGGAGGCGGGCCGGTATCAGTTCGATCTCGCGCTGCGCTGCAACATCACGAGCGAGGAGCGTCCGCTCGGCGTGTTCCATCCGCATGAGCATCTCCATCACATCAAGCGCGAGAACATCGGGCTCATCGAGGTGATGGGCTTGGCGATCTTGCCCCCGCGCGTGCGCGACGTGATGCGCGAGCGCGGCCTGAGCCGTGATGACGTGGGCCGGCTTTTCGCCGAGGTCCTGGAGTGCGCGGGCGTCTTCAAGTGGGACGATGCCGGCCGCGCAGCCCTGGAACGTTTCCTCGCGTCATTGTAGCTGCGAGTTTGGGGGGGGGTAACATGACGAAGAAGCTGGTCATTACAGGTGTTTCTGCCATGCAAGCCTGGGATGAGGGCGCTCGTCCCTATGCCCGCCCGAGCCGCGTTCGGTCGCCGAATTCGTTTGCTGCTGCTTCGTCGGAGCTTGCGGAGTTCAGCGCGCTTCCACAAGGGTGCGTTAATCCGGTTGAGATACTGGTGGGGTCTGATTCGTCATATCACAGGACCCATCGTTGGCGCGCCCATGTGCAACGATCGCCATTACCGCCGAATTCCATTTTGGACATTGGGCTGAATCGCTGCATGACATCCCCAGAGTTTTTCTTCTTGCGCACGGCTCCGAAACTGTCTCTGGTGCAAGCTGTGTTGCTGGGCATGGAGCTTTGTGGCTGGTATTCGACCCTGATGAGCGCCCCTTATCGCCAGCACTGCGATAAGGTGCGCACCGAGCAAGGCGGCGCTTTGCTTATGAACCCGTGGCCTCCAACTGCGTGGGACTTGTCCTTGGAGCATCAACGGGACCTCATGAAAAACGGTTTCGTGGTTCGTCCTCCTCTTACCGATGCTGCTTCGTTGCGGGAATACCTGCATCGAGCCCTGTCGGAAAAAAGCAATTCGCGCGCTTTGGTCGCCGCTCGTTACGTTGCCGACAATTCGCGCTCGCCCATGGAGTCGCGTATATACGCGCGTTATTGCTTGCCGCGCCGATATGGCGGCTTCAATCTGGTGCCGGTCGAACTGAATCGTGAGTTCGAGCTGTCTCCGGAGGTCGCGCAAGCGATAGGCATCGAGAAGTACTCGGTTGATTTGTATTGGCCGCGCGGAAAGCTCGCTATCGAATATCAAGGGCGATATGCTCATTCGGGCTTGAACGCTGAACAGAGGGATCGACTTAAGCGCAATATCCTCGAGACTGAAGGGGTTCGAATCATCTCGATAGATAGCAGCCAATATGCAAAAGGGGATATCCTCGATATTTATGCAGGAGAAATCGCATCGAGCATGGGCATCGAGGCTTGGCGAATGAAGCCAAGTGCTGCAGAGCAGCGCAAGCGCCTCGAGCTTATAAACGAGCTTGAATCGTGGGATGTCGATTTATATCGGCCAACTGGTAAGCGATAGGCGTGGTTTGGTGCGCTCGGAAGAGTTTGGTACTGAAATCGGCCCTGTTTACTCACGTTTTCAAGGTCTATGGTAGGGTTGATTGCCGTACTTGTCTCTTGGTTCGTAACGGGCGATCTAAAATCCCAGCTCACAAGAGATACTATCCTTGCAAGAGAATAAAGATATTCGGGGTTGGCCGTTTTTGGCCTACCATAGACCTTGAAAACGTGAGTAAAGGGGCCCGATTTCAGCGCTGAACTTATTTGCGCAGAGTCCAGAAGCTTGCGATTGGCGGTGGCGCTGCGCGCGGGGGAATTGCATGCTGGACCAAACGCCATGCGTACGCATGCCGGATATAGGGGCGCCCCGATAGTTCCTGAATTTACCGCGCTACTCCCGCTCCAGCTTGGCGCGCATTGCGATGCTGCGTGGGGTGTCTATGCTGTCGAATTGCACGAGGTACGCTTTGCGTTCGTCGTCGATGCCGACGATTGTGCCCGCTCCAAATGCGAAGTGCCGCACCCGCGTGCCCAGGTCGAAGGTTTCGGCGGGGGCCTTGTCGAGCTGCGCGTCCTTCAGGCGGACATACGCCTGGATGTCCTTTACGAGCGGGTCGGGCAGCGGATTCTGAAAATCGAGCAGGTCCTTGTCGATATCGAGGATGAAGCGGCTCGGATAGCGGGGGATGCCCTCATGCGACGTGCCGTCGGCGCATGTAAGCGCCAGCGAATCGCGGGCGCGGGTCATCGCGACAAACGCGAGGCGCCGCTCTTCCTCCATGCCTTCGGTCGTGGCGGTTTTGCGCGACGGCAAGACCCCCTCGTTCAAAGCGCACAGGAACACGTGCGGGAATTCCAGGCCCTTTGCCGCATGGATGGTCATGAGCTTCACCTTGTCGGCGGAAAGGCCCGTGTCCAGGTTCGTCATGAACGAGGCGTGCGCGAGGAAATTCTCGGGCGTTGCCTCCTCGCCGCAGGTGGTCTCGTACTCGTAGACCGCCTGCCGCAGCTCGGCGAGGTTGTCCAGGCGTTCCTGGCTGCCCTCGGTGCGCAGCGCCTCCTCGTATCCGCTCTTGTCCATCAGGTCGGAGAGGAGTTCGGAGGCGGGGCGCTGCGCCGCCGAGCCCGAGTAGCGTTCTACGAGCTCGACGAACGCGCGCGCCTTCGTACCTTTCATGATGGCATCGTCGAGGTTGTCGCGAAGCGCCTGGTAAAGGGAAACGCCCTTGGCCTCCGCATACGAACGCAGGAACTTCATGCGCCGCTGGCCAAGGTTTCGCCGCGGGGTGTTGGCAATGCGCTCGAAGGACAGGTCATCGCGGAAGATGGCCATACGCAGGTACGCGAGCGCGTCCTTGACCTCCTTGCGGTCGAAGAACTGCACGCCGCTGTAAATGGTATAGGGAATCTGCGCGGTCACCAGCGCTTCCTCGATGGAGCGCGAAGCATAATGCGCGCGATAGAGCACGCAAAAGTCGCGATACGGCACGCCGGCGGCATGCGCGCGTGCGATGCTCTCGGCGATCCATTCGCCCTCATCGGCATCGCCCAGCGCGTGGTAGCAGCGCGGCTTATCGCCCGAGGGCCGCTGCGCCACCAGGCTCTTCGCCATGCGCTGGCGGTTCGCGTCGATGAGCGAGTTCGCCACCATCGTGATCTGCGGGGTGGACCGGTAGTTCTCGTTCATCATGATGGTGCGCGTGCCTGGGAACCGCTTGTCGAAATCGAGCAGGAACCGCACGTTCGCGCCGCGCCAGGTGTAAATGGTCTGGTCCGGGTCGCCCACGACGAACAGGTTGCGGTGGTAGCCCGCGAGCACTTCCATGAGCTCATGCTGGATGTCGTCGATATCCTGGAACTCGTCCACCATGATGTACTCGAGCCGTTGTTGCCACTTTTGCCGGATGTCCTCGCGGCGGCGGAACACCTCGAGCACGAAGATGATGAGGTCGTTGTAGTCGAGCCCGAAGCATTTCTTTTGCTGGTACAGGTATCCGTAGAACAGGATGTCCTCGGGTTTTTCAGCGAGGTCGTACTTGAGTTTCAAGACCTCGGGGGAGAGGTCCATGAGGTCGAGGTAGTACCGCGGCTCCTGCTTGAGCTTGCGCATCTCGAACATGTCGCGCGCCTTCGCGAACGTGTAGTCGCGCAACGTGAGCCCGCGCTCGTCGTAGATGATCTGGAGCATGGCGTCGATATCCGAATTGTCGAGCACGAGGAAACTCTTCGGGAACTGCACGGCCGATGCATCCTCTTGCAGCACCGACACGCAGAACCCGTGGAACGTGTTGATATAGCCCGTGCTGGCGTCGCCGGTGAGCCGCCGGATGCGCTGGCGCATCTCGTTGGCTGCCTTGTTCGTGAAGGTGACGCAGAGGATGTTGCCGGGCATGATGCCCAGGTCATTGACCAGATAGGCGAATCGCCGGGCGAGCGCGCGCGTCTTGCCCGAGCCTGCGCCCGCTATGACGCGCACGGGGCCTTCCGTTGCGGTGACGGCTTCGAGTTGCGAGGGGTTGAGCCCCGCGAGCGTGTCGAGCTGTGATGTTTGACCTGTTTCTGCCATGGTACATATGTTCGTATATCGAAGTAGCGTTGTCAAGGGCATCCGTATTGCCGTGCATGGGGGAGCGCAGTAATATAAATAGCGCACGATGTAAAACGACGAAGGAGTAATTATGCAAGAGGTCTACGATTTCCTGAAGAAGGCCCAGACGTATTTCCTGGCCACGGCCGAGGGCGATCAGCCGCGTGTTCGCGCGTTCGGCACGATCGACCTGTTCGAGGACAAGCTCTACATCCAGACGGGCAAGGGCAAGGACGTGTACAAACAGCTGGTGGCGAACCCCAAGTTCGAGCTGTGCGCCGCCGCCGGCCTCGACTGGGTGCGCGTTTCCGGCACGCTCGTTCCCGACGATCGCGTAGAGCCCAAGAAGCACATGCTCGACAACTATCCCGAGCTGCGCGCGATGTACGACGAGAACGACGACAACACGATCGTCCTGTACATGAAGGATGCAACCGCCACGTTCGCAAGCCTTACCGGCGCCGCCCCGCATACGGTGACGTTCTAAGATGTAATCGATAACATGGGAAGAAGGCCCGCGTCCGTTTTCTGGCGGCGCGGGCTTTCCTTTTGGGAACCAGTCATCTCGTTGCCATTGTCGGGGTGTAAGCGCCGCGCGATGAAGTAGTATTGACGCAACCGTTGAATGAACACACGCAACACGAAGGACCACGCTCATGATCGACGGAACGTACCAGATTTCCCTGCGCCTGCCTGCCGCCCACCATGACGGTGCGGTCGTGCTTAGCACGTCTGGGAACGCGGTGGACGCAAACTTCATCATCGACGGGATCGGCGGCCTGCGCACGAAAGGCACGCATGACGGCGATTCCTTCCTGTTGCGGGGTGCCGTCAACCTCTATCAATTTGGGCGCGTGACCTACCGTATCGACGGCCTTGTCGCAGGCGATGTGCTGAAGGCGACCTGCACAACCGACCGGGGCACCTTCGATGTCGCCGGTACGCGGAAGGAGCGCTAACGCTGGGGCCTGCCGAATCTCGCTAGAGCTCCTGCGCGATATAGCCGCCGGTGATGCTGTCCGGGCAAGCAGCGACCTGCTCGGGAGTCCCGGCGCATACGATGCGCCCGCCCGCCTCGCCGCCGCCGGGACCCAGGTCGATCACCCAGTCGGCGTTCGCGATCATATCGAGGTCGTGCTCGATCACGACGACGGTGGCTCCCGCCTCCACAAGCGTTTGCAGCACGTTCAGGAGCACCTCCACGTCAAGGGGGTGAAGCCCGATGGTGGGCTCGTCGAACACGAACAGGGCATCTTCCTGGGAGCGGCCGATTTCGCTCGCGAGCTTCAACCGCTGCGCTTCGCCGCCGGAAAGCGCCGGCGTCGCCTCTCCGAGCGTGAGGTATCCCAGACCCAAGTCGTGAAGCGTCTGCAGCTTGGCATGGGCCTTCTTCAGGCTGCCGGATCCGCCGTCGGTGACGACGAGCATCTGGTCGACGGTGAGCGCCATCATCTCGGGAAGGCTGAGCGCGTCAACGCCGCCCTCCCGGCCGATGGCGAGGCCTGCGGGCACGGCAAGCCGGACGGTATAGGCCTGCTCGCCATAACGTGATCCGCGGCAGTCGGGGCAGACGATGTCGACGTCGGGCAGGAACTGCACGTCGAGCGACACCTGGCCCGTGCCGTCGCAGGTGGGGCAGCGCAGGGAACCCGTGTTGTACGAGAACGCGCCTGCCTTCAAACCCGCTGCCTTCGCCTCGGCCGTGGCCGCAAATGCACGCCTCAGCTCGTCGAGCACGTTGGAGTAGGTGGCCACGGTGGAGCGGACGTTGATGCCGATGGGGCTCGCGTCGATGAGGTTTACGCGCGCGATGCCATCGGCGTCGACGGACCTCACGTGCGCGGGAAGCTTCTCGCCGGCGATCGCCGCCTGCAGGGCCGGGATAAGGCTCTCCAGCACAAGCGTGGTTTTCCCGGATCCCGAGACGCCGGTCACGGCGGTGAGCTTGCCGCGGGGGATGCGCGCCTCGAGCGGCTTCACCGTGTGTATGGCGTTAGAAGACAGGTGGATGGCGCCCTGGTCGAATACGTGTTTCGCGGCCGTCCGTTGCCGGCAACGAACCTGCTGAGAGCCGTCGAGGAACGGCGCAATGCGGGATGCGGACGATTTCTCCACGTCGCGCACGCTGCCCTGGGCGATGATGCGCCCGCCGTCGGCGCCTGATGCGGGGCCGATTTCCACTAGGTGATCGCACTGGCGCAGCACGCGCACGTCGTGATCCACCACGAGCACCGTGTTGCCGTCGGCAAGCAGGTCGTCCACGACGTTCAGCAAGCCGTCGACATTGCTGGGATGCAGCCCGATGGAGGGCTCGTCGAGCACGTAGAGCACGCCGGTGGTGCGGTTGCGCACCGCACGAGAGAGCTGCACGCGTTGCCGCTCGCCGGTGGAAAGGGTGGAGCTCGCGCGGTCGAGGGAGAGGTAGCCGAGCCCGAGTTGCCGCAAGCGCTCCATCGGCTCGAGCATGCCGTTCACGATGGTGCGCGCCATGGCCTGCATCGGCGGCGGGCAGGCGTCGGGCACGCCAGGCGCCCACACGGCGAGCTCATCGAGCGTCATCGCGGTCGCCTGTGCCAGGTTGATGCCGCACAGCAGCGTCGAGCGCACCTGGGCGGAAAGGCGCGTGCCGCCGCATTCGGGGCAGGGGCCCTCTTTCAGGAACCGCGCCACGCGTTTCAGGCCCTTTTCGTCCTTCACCTTCGAAAGCGCGTTTTCCACCGTGTAGATGGCATTGAAATAGGTGAAGTCCATCTCGCCTGCGGTACCGGTCTTTTCGTTGTAGTACAGGATGTGCTTCTTCTCGGCCGGGCCGTGGTAGACGATGTCGCGCTCTTCGGGCGTGAGCTCGTTGAACGGCACATCGGTGCGCACGCCCATCTCGCGGCAGATATCCTTCATGAGGCTCCACATGAGCGAACCCCAAACCACGACCGCGCCCTCGTCGATGGTCTTCGTTTCGTCGGGCACGAGGGTCGAGACGTCCACTTGCCGCGCGGTGCCCGTGCCCTCGCATGCCGGGCAGGCGCCTTCGCTGTTGAACGCCATCGCCTCGGCGCCGGGCCCGTAGAAATGCACGCCGCATTCCGGACAGGTGATTTCCTGCTCCAGCGCCACCGCCATCGAAGGCGGCGTGTGGTGCCCGTTCGGGCAGGCATGGCTGCCCAGACGGCTGAACATCAGGCGCAGGTGGTTCAAAAGCTCGGTGGAAGTGCCGAATGTGGACCGGACGCCCGGAATGCCCGGACGTTGACGCAGGGCGAGCGCGGCGGGCACGTGGAGCACCTCGTCCACATCGGCGCGGCCCGCTTGCGAGATGCGGCGCCGCGTGTAGGTGGAAAGCGCATCCATGTAACGGCGCGACCCTTCCGCATACAGCACGCCCAGGGCGAGTGAGCTCTTTCCGCTGCCCGAGACGCCGGCGATGCCGATGAACTCATTCAGGGGAAGGGCGACATCCACGTTCTTCAGGTTGTGGACGCGCGCGCCGTGCACTTCGATGTGCGTGGGTGCGATATGTTCATGCTTGCTCGCCATTGCATGCTCCTGCCCGCGTATCACATTCGTTTTGCATCCGCTATTGTACGGCATCAGATGCCGACCCTGCGGGAACTCCGGCCCTCTTGCCCCGGGTTACTTGCGTTCCCCGTTGCCATCCCGAGCGGAGGCGGCGTAGCCGCCGGAGTCGAGGGACCGCCGCGGGCCCGGAAGAGATCCCTCGACTCGCTTCGCTCGCTCGGGATGACGATGTGGGGGGGCGTTCGCTTGAGATTGCTGGCAATGGAGGTGGGTCGCAAACCATCGTTCCCGAGCGCACCACGATGCATGTGCATTAGGCGGGGATTTTTCCGTTTCGCCTTCCGTGTGGTACAAAGCTAGCGAGAAGAAGATTCATGGCAAGGAGGACAACATGGCCGCGCCCATTATCGTGTTGGGGCATAAGAATCCGGATAACGACGCCATTTCCGCAGCTATCGGCTATGCATGGCTGAAGAACGCGGTGGAGGAGCGCAGCGTGGAGGACCCTGCGAAACGCCAGGTTTACGTGCCGGCGCGCCTGGGGCCGCTGCCTCCTGAAACGGCCGGAGTGCTGAAGAAATGGGGCGTCCCCATCCCCGTCGTCATCAACAACCTCTATTCGCGCGTCTCGGACGTGATGACGGAGAACCCCTATTGCGTGACGGCTGGCTCCACCTTGTTGCAGGTCGCACGGTTGTTGCGGAAGTACAACGTGCGCGCGCTCGTCGTGACGAACGAGGATGGCACGTACCGCGGCCTGGTTTCCATGCGCATGATCGCCGAGCGTTACGTTGCGGCGACCGAGCTCGTGGAGGATGGCCACAGCCAGATGGCCGTTGCCGCCGACCTCATCGCCTCGCTCGACCAGCGGGTCGATGAAATCTTGGAATCCGACGTGCTGCGCCTCGAGCGCGATGCGCGCCTTGACGAGGCGACGGTCGACCTCATGAACAGCCCCCTGCGTGAAGCGGTGGTGCTTGACGAGGACGAGCGTCCCATCGGCATCGTCACGCGTTCCGACGTGGCCGTGCACCCGCATCGCAAGGTGATTCTCGTCGACCACAACGAGACCCGTCAGGCGGCTCCGGGCATCGAGGATGCCGAAGTCGTGGAGATCATCGACCACCATCGCATCGCCGACGTGTCGACGATCAACCCCATCAAGTTCCTGAATCTCCCCGTGGGCTCTTCGGCAACCATCGTGACGCTCGAGGCGCAACGCCTGGGCATCGAGCCGCCGAAGCCCATCGCGGCGGTGCTTCTGTCCGCGGTCATGACCGACACCATCATCCTGAAATCACCTACGGCGACCGCCATTGACAAGCAGGTGGTGGATTACCTGGCGGGCATCCTGGGCGTGGACCCCACGGCGTATGGCGTCGAGGTGTTCGCGTTCCGCGGCGGCGATGACGACATGCCCATCGACGAGCTCGTTTCGGCTGACTCCAAGGAATTCGCCTATGGCGACGGCATGGTGCTCATCGCGCAGCACGAGACCACCAACCTGGAATCGGTGATGACGCGCGAGGCCGAGATGCGCGAGTACCTGCGCAGCCTGGTCGAGAAGAATGGCTATGCCTGCGCGCTGCTGATGGTGACCGACATCATCGCCGAAGGTAGCCAGTTCATCGCCGAGGGCGACCTGCGCATCGTGAACCGGGCATTCGGCATCAACTGCGCGGGGAAGGGCGGCACGTGGATGCCCGGCATCCTCTCGCGCAAGAAGCAAGTGGCCGCGCGCCTACTGGAGGCGTAACGGTTCTTTTCATCCCAGCCGGAGGTGCGAAGCCCTCCCATTGTCATCTCGATTGAGCGAAGCGAGTCGAAGGATCTCCCGCTGGTCGAGGTTGGTGCCAACCAAGGCCTGAATGAGGTCCCTCGACTCCGGCGCTTCGCGCTTCCGCTCGGGATGTGGGGTTTCGCTCGCTCGGGATGAAGCACAGAAGCAAATGCGCCTCATGCGCGGGGATTATTGCTTGTGATTTGGGCGCGACCTGGGGATTTGCGTTTGCGTGAGCGTACATCCAGGCGCGAACCTGGTGGTCGCCCGGCCCGGCGGCCGGAGTTCGACGCTGCGCGCGCGATTTTCGACGCCCGATGCGCGCTGGGGGCCGCAAGTGCGCTGGATGTACG
>JAUNEQ010000286.1 GCA_030525445.1 Coriobacteriia bacterium
CTACAGCGCCATAGCCAGAGGCTCGATCCGGTCGATAGCCTCGCGGTTCAGGGACAGCGACTCCCACAGGTCGATGTTCCGCTGAAGGTTCATCCACGACTGCGGCGACATGCCGAAGAGCTTCCCGAGCCTTATGGCCATATCGGGGCTCAGGCCGCGGCGCTCGTGCACGAGCTCGTTCACCGTCTGGCGCGAAACGCCCAGCATATTCGCCAACTGCGCAACCGATATCCCCAGTTCATCCATGAATTCTTCGCGAAGCATCTCGCCCGGGTGGGTGGGCTTGCGCGTCATTACCTGCCAGGTATCAGCCATCATTCGCACCTCCTAATGGTAGTCGCAAACCTGAACATCGTACGCATCTTCCCCTTCGAACCGAAAGCAGATACGCCATTGATCGTTAATGGACAAAGACCATTGCCCGGCCCGGTCACCGCTCAGCTTGTGCAGCCTATTCCCCGGTGGAACGCGCAGGTCATCGACACGATACGCTGTGTCCACCCGGTCGAGCTTCCTTATGGCCCGTTTCAGCACATCTGGCGGCAGAACCGATGACTTCCCGTCCAGGAACAGCTCCTCGGTATGCTTGTCGGCAAATGTCTTTATCATGCCAGTATTGTAACGCGTAACGTGACGCCTTACAACTACATGACAATCGACCCGGGGTCGTTTGTCATGTGGGTGAGCTACAACCCGCGCACAACCCAGCGTCCAGCTCGGGCGGAACCTTCGCGCGCGACAATTCCGTCCGCTTTCAGTTCCGCCATCAAGCGTTCCGCCGTACGCTTCGAACAGCCCAGGTGCCCCGCAATCTCGCTGACCGTCGCACGCTCGTCGTGCCGCAGATAATCGCAGGCCTTCTCGCGGCGGGCCAAATCCCGGTCGTAGCCGTATGCATAAGGCCGCATCGCATCCCGGATAACCTCGAGCATGAACGTGACAAAACACTCGCACGAACCCCGGTAATTCGATTCTGCAAGCGCAGCATAATATCCAGCCTGACGATCCAAAATGACGCTTTCGATAGGCAACCAAGCAAGGACGGGACGCCACCTCGACAGCAACAACGTGTGCCAGAGCCTTCCCATCCTGCCGTTTCCATCGGAAAACGGGTGGATGAACTCGAACTCGTAATGAAACACGCATGATGCAACAAGCGGATGCAGGTCGGTGCGCGCCACCCAAGCGAACAGGTCCGCCACCACTTCGGGCACATATGCAGCGGGGGTCCCAGCGTGTATGAGCCGCTCGCCATCATAGACGCCGACGTTCTTCGCGCGGAAGCACCCGGCTTCCGGAATCAGGCCGTCCATCATCACGCCGTGCGCGCGCAGCAGGTCCGAGACACTCGTGGGATCGAGCTCCGCGAGCATCGCATACGCGCGGTCCGCGTTCTGCACCTCCCTGATGTCACTCGCGGCGCCCAGGACCCGTTTTCCGTCGAGAATCGCGGAAACGACCTCTTCGGAAAGCGAATTACCCTCTATCGCCAAGGAAGAGTGGATGGTTTTGATGCGAAGCTCTCGATGCATCGTCGGACTCGTGGCAAGCCCGCCCATGGGCACCAGAGAGCC
>JAUNEQ010000017.1 GCA_030525445.1 Coriobacteriia bacterium
GGAGGAAAGTATAACGCGAACAGCCCTGGCCGCCCCTTCTCATCCCGGACAAAGGCGCGCGCCGCGCGCGGGATGGCAAGCGAGGCGTCTCATTGTCATCACGCACGAGCTGCTGCGCCCCATTGTCATCAGCACGAAAGGCTGTGTCCCCTTGTCATCCCGAGCGGAGGCGCGAAGCGCCGGAGTCGAGGGGCCTCCTCCGGGTTTGGTTGGAGCCAACCACGACTTGCATGAGGTCCCTCGACTCGCTTCGCTCGCTCGGGATGACAAGGGGGGGCGACCCTCGGTGGGATGACAATGCGGACGCATGGGTGGAATACCCCCAGGTATCCCCAACATCTTGTATATGGAGTTGCGCAACTGCCGCTATCTATGTCGCGAATATCCTATACAATGTGCCAATCATGAGCAGATATGACGACAACAGACGCGATGCCTCGCGCCAGCGCCAGGCTCGCCGCTCGCAAAACGGGCGCTCCCAGGAAGCCAATGCGAACCGTTCTTCGCGTCAGAAAAGCGGGCAAGTTGGAAACCTTAGGCAAGTATCTCCCCAGATGAGGGAACGATACGGTGTCTCCGGCTATTCCCAAGGCACTCGTCGCGGATTCGACGACGACTGGGATTACGCAGAAGCTCCCGCAGGACGCCGCCGCGGCCACAACGCGAACGATTGGCGCGCGCCGTCGGTTGACCCCATCGGAGGGCGCAACCTGCGCAACCAAAAGCGTGGTGGGGTGCTTAGCCAGCTCAGCTTGCCTATGATCATCGGCGCTGTGGTGATCATCGTCCTGCTCGTGGCCATCATCGTTGTCGCGATGAACCGCTGTTCCGAAGGCTCCGCGGAGGCTCCGGCCGCCGGAACGCAGACCGAGCAGGCCAGCGGGTCTGAAAATGGTTCGGGCAGCGCATCCGGAAGCGAGATCGTTTCTTCCAGTGGGAGCGGTTCCAGCAATGCGTCGTCCAACTCTTCTGCAGCGGAAGATAACGGCATTGACAAGGCAAAACTCGAAGAAATCGTCGATGAGGACGTCGCCGACAAGCTCATCAACCGCGCGTCCCAGAGCGAAGAGGCGAAGTGGATCGCCCAGAACCCCGACAAGTTCGCGGTGGACGGCATCGAGGTGCAGGCGAAGCTCCTGAAACTCGCAGCCGATGAGCCCGCGGCGCAGCAGTATGTGCGCGATTTCCCCGATAAATACCCGATGAAAACCCCTGCTAGCGGCCAAATCAAGACGGTCACCACCGGTTTGAACATCCCACGCTTCTATCAATGGGACGAACTTTGGGGCTACACCGTGTATTCTGGCACGGCATTCGGCCTGACCGGTTGCTGCCCCACCTGCCTGGCGATGGTGTATCAGGGCCTCACCGGCAACCACGACCTTTCGCCGTACGACATGGCCGAACTCGCGGTGCGCGACGGCTTCGCCACGGAATACGAAGGCACCATCGCTGATTTCCTGGTAGAAGAGGCGCATAACCTGGATATTCCGGTGAACGAGATCGACGTCACCGAGAAGGCGCTGAAGAACGCGCTGCAGTCGAATCAGGTGGTCATCGCGAACTTTGGCCCGGGCATCTTCACCCAGTACGGACATTACGTCGTGATCACGGCCATGAAGGAAGACGGAACGGTCATCATGAACGACCCGTATTCCGAAGAGCGCAGCAACAACACCTGGGACCTGAAGACGATCGTCGAAGAGAGCCAAGGACTCTACGCCTACGGATAGGGTTTCCCACTCATTAGCTTGTCAAGCTGGCACACCCCATTGTCGTCCCGAGCGACGCCCCCATTGTCGTCCCGAGCGGAAGCGCGAAGCGCCCCTACCCTGTCATCCCGAGCGGAGGCGCGAAGCGCCGGAGTCGAGGGACCTCCTGCAAGCCACAGTTGGCGCCAACTGCCACCTGGATGAGGTCCCTCGACTACGCGCCTTCGGCGCTTCGCTCGGGATGACAGGGTAGGGGCGCTTCTGCGCTTCGCTCGGGACGACAATGTAAGCAACTCGAAGTGACAATGGGGTAGCTCAGGGTTGCAAGGAGAAACACTCCCCCGAGGTTAAAACTGTATATGTTTTACCTGGTGGGAATCCACTTTGCATAGAGTGCGGTGGTAGGGTTGGCTTGAATGAGGACGCTGCCAGAAGCTATATCGCCCTTGATGCGCAGGACCTTGCCAGACTTCCTGTTCGTGAAGGTGAGGCGGTTCTTCTTATCGACGGTGATCTTCCATTGTTGCGCCTTCGAACTGGACTTCTCCACCTGCACGATTGCGGCGCCGGCCTTCTTGCTCGCCCCCTTTGCGGCAAGATACTTCTTGGAACCCACCATCTTCACGCGGTAATAGCCGTTGTCGCGCACGAACTTCACAGCCTGGCTCGCCTTGCCAACCTTCTTGGAAACGACTGCGGCGGCGTTCACGCGTTTCGAATCGCGTTTCACGCTCACGCATAACATGGATTTCTTCGCGGAATTGAGAGTGTAGGACCCGCTTAGGTTGTACACCTTCACCTTCTGCGTCTTGACCTTCTTGCCAGCCTTGTTGTAAATCGCCAGCGTGGCAGTGCCTTTCGTCTTGGCTTTCACCGTCACGCCATCTTTGGCGATGCTCACGACACCCTCGCCCGACACCACTTTCATCGTGCAATTCTTGAGTTTCCATGCAGAAGTCGAGCTCACGGGCATCTTCGTCGCGCCGATCACATACAGCG
Organism: Coriobacteriia bacterium; assembly: GCA_030525445.1. Lineage (GTDB taxonomy): Bacteria > Actinomycetota > Coriobacteriia > Coriobacteriales > Eggerthellaceae > UMGS1519. The sequence continues at coordinate 2,712 of JAUNEQ010000017.1, forward strand.
GGGTAGGCACCTCCGCCTTGCCCGGCGTGGTGTCCGTGGGGTTCGTGGGGTCCTTCTTGCCGGCATCCGGGTCTACTACCGGATCTTGCTCAGCCGGGTCGGACGCGAGCACCGGAACCGGCTCAAAGCTGCCCTCTTCGGTGAGGGCGGCTTCCACCGCGGCCGCGGCGTCAACTTCGCCGTATCCGGTTTCTGCATCGAACCCCGGTTCATTGATGTCGCGAGTGTTATGTAACAGCAGTTCAACCACTTGTTGAGCACTCATGGACGGGTTCACGGCGAACATCATCGCGAGCACGCCCGACACGCAGGGCGCAGCCATGGACGTACCGCTCTTGTACCCGTATTTGCTGTTAGGAATCGTGCTGTAGATCTCTGCACCAGGGGCCGCGATATCTTTCGCTTCCTCGAGCTCGCCGGTCTCGTAGTCTATCTGGTTGTAGTTCGACTTCGGGGAGCGCGAAACACCATCTTCGTTTGCCAAGTTCTCTTGCAGGCTAATCACAGCCACGATATGGTCGTAATCGCTTGGGTAATTGGTGGTTGGAAGCTCGTCTGAGCTGCTCCCGTTGCCGGCAGAAGCCACTGTGACGACGCCCTGCTCACCATATGCCTGGTCGATGCTGTCCTTCAGAAGGCTGTCCACAACGGCGCTCGATCCAGTCACGCCGACGCTCAGGTTTACCACGCGGATGTTGTATTCCACCGCATGCGTGCGCACGTAGTCGAATGCAGCAACGAGGTCGCTCGTGTGCGAGTACCCGCTATCGTCGATGATGCGAATGGGTAGGATTTGCTGGTTAAACGACGTTCCCGCGACGCCTACACCGTTATTTGCCTGCGCGGCGATGATTCCCGCCACATGGGTGCCATGGTCGGATCCGGATACCTGGCTGATGTCATTCGTGCCATCGCAGGTGTTGTAACCGATGATGTTTCCATCGCTGTCGGTCTTAAGGCTGCCCACCAGGTCCTCGTGCGTCGCATCGATGCCATCATCCATGATTGCGACGGTCGTGGGGGTGATATCGCCCTCGCCCAGCAGTTTCCACGCCTTGAATGCATTGATGCTGTTCAGAGCCCACTGCTTGGTGATTTTAGGATCATCTGGCGTGGTTGAGTCCTCTTCGTCGGCCGTGTCGTTCTCGTCGGCAGGCTCTTCTTCAAGGGCCGCTAAGGGCGTCTCGTCTTCGGTGATTTCCTCGTCGGGTTCTGCTTCGAGGTTATTTGCGGATGGATCGGTGGCAACTGTAGAGTCGGTAGGCGTTTCGTTGCCCGCTGCTACCGAATCATTATCGGTTTCCCCAGCATTCCCATCACTTTTTTGCTCTTCGGCATCAATAGGAATCGCTTCTTCATCATCAGCGGAACCCTCTGCGGGTGTCTCGTTGGCAGTCATGTCATCGGCAGCTGTGGCGTCATCCAATTCATCCTGAAGGTGGTAGATGAAATCGGGCTGCGCGGTTGCGATGCCTTCATGCTCTTGAAGGGTCGCAACGGCATCTTCGACGCTCATGCCGTTGGCAAGGCGCACCTCCATGAGCCCCGACCCGCTGCTTATAACCGAAGAGGAATCGACGCCAAGCGCTGCGGCGATGTCTACCTCGTTGACACCCGCCATGGGCTTCACGAGCACGACATCGTCTTCGTATTCCATTCCCGAATAGTCGATTTCCCCAGCATCGGTGGTACCTGTGATGTGGGAGTCCTTCGCATCCTCAGGTGTTGCATCGTCGCCTGTCGCGAGAGGGTCACTGACACTCGTCGCGTTATCTTCAGGCTCGAAGAGGGGTGCGTCAATAGCCAGGCCGATCGAGTACGCCACTCCTTCTTCGGAAACGGAAACGCCAATTGGATTGATATTCACAGCCGACGAGCTTTGGCACCCCACAAGGCAGAACATCATCGCGAAACAAAGCATGACAAACAGCACCTTTGCAAAGGAAGACAGGTATCCTCCCTGCTCAGATGCTGTTTTCTCTATTTGTTTCACGTGAAACAATCTCGTTTTGCCTTTCCTTGCTTGCGTGAGGTCCCCCAACTCCGGCGGCTGCGCCGCCTCCGCTCGGGATGACAGCGGGAGGGCGCTTTGCTCATCTGGATGGGTCTCTTTATCATCCTGAGCGGAGCGCGAAGCGCATAGTCGAAGGATCTCAGCCGTCAATCATCTCCCTTGTTCGATTTCATGCGCGATCTGTGCGATCGTCATCATCTTGATGTTCCTGCTGGGCATGCTGTTGAGGAACTTCTTACCATAGCCTTTGCTGATCAGGCGATGATCGGCGAGGATGAGGTTTCCTGTGTCATTTGCGTTGCGAATGAGGCGCCCCGCAGCCTGTTTCGTCTCGATGATTGCATCAGGCAGCACATAATGCGCCCAAGCACGAGAATCGTTCTGCTGACGCTCGCAGCTCAGCGGGTCGCTCGGCTTCTTAAACGGCAGTTTCGGGATCACCACGGTCTTCAATGTGGCTCCCGGAGCGTCAAACCCTTCCCAGAAGCTCTTCAGAGCCATCAAGCTCAGCGATTCATCCTTCACGAACTCATCGCGCAGGTTCTTCACGCTCACGCCCTTGCGTTGGCATACCAATCGCAGGTCATCGGCCACCACCGCAGGTTGCACCACCTTGAAGCAGCTTTCCATCTCGCGGCGGTTCGTGAACAGGGTAAGCGTGCTTCCACCTTGCGCTTTATGCACCGCCACCAGCAGTTTCTGCAGCTTGCTCAGATACGACGGCTCGGTCGGCTCGGGCATGTCGGTTGGAACGTAGATGGTCATGTTGGTGTCGAAATCGTAGCTGGAATCCAACTGCAGGAAGTCAGACTGCGATTTCTCGGAGCGATTAAGGCCCATCGCGTTGCCAAACACGTCGAAACTGCCGTCAATGGCGATGGTCGCAGAGGTGAACACCACGCTGAACGTGTTTGCAAACAGCGTTTCGTCCAGGTGGTCACCGATGTTCATCATGAGCGCTTTGAGCGTGTCGTTATGGCGGTCGCGCGTCTTGCTGAGTTCCGCCGCATAAGCGTACAGGGGAGTCGGCTGGAAGAAGATGACCTCGCATGCGTTGAGGATCTCACGAAGCCCCAAGGTCATCGCTGCGATTTCGCGCTGCAGGGATGCCGCCCCTTCGAGGCCTTCGAGCCAGCCTACGAGCTCCTGAGATGCCGTGATGAGCTGCTCGGTCGCGTTCGTCATCACCTTGGCATGGTCAACCAGCTGCTGGAACGCGCTGCCATGGCGAATCTCGTTGTTCACCCATAGCTCAATACGCTCATAACCCTTATTTGCGCCCGTGCGCGGCTCGTAATACAGCAGATCCTTCACATGCATGCAGTAGAAGTTCACCGCCTGCTGGAACCTGACGCCCGCAGCGCGCGCCTTTGCGCTCAGCGCGTACAGCGTTGTCGTGGCTTCACCGCCGGTGCCATTATTGCCCGGTGTGATCTCCTCGGCGATGACATCGGCTCCAAAACGCCGTTCCACCCGCAAAAACACGTTTTGCGAGGGTTTGTCGCTCGCCACCTTGGATGCGATGCGCTCGAGCTCCTCAGAGGAAACCTCTACCGAGAACGCTTTGCGGCCTTCCTCTTCCGCACCATGGGCCTCATCGACCACCCAATATCGGATATTCGGCAGCAAGCCACCATCGGCCTGGAGGTCGCAGAACAGCATACTGTGGTTCGTCACGACGACATCGGCGCTTTGCGCTTGCTGGCGCGCACCGTGCACGAAGCACGTGGTGCCGAAGAACGGGCATTTCCTGCGCAGGCACTCCTGGCTGCTGCTGGTAATACGCCATCGCGGCACGCGGCGATAGTCGATTTTCAGGGTGTCGATGTCGTCGTAATCGCTTTGCTCGATAAACGACACCAACGCCGCCAACGCGGGGGCTTGATGCAACTGCTGCCCGGTGACCTCGACAAACTGCGGTCCCTCACGCAGCAGGCGATCGATATGGAGCAAACAGGGGTAGTGCGAGAAACCCTTCAACGGCATGAAAGACACGCCGCCTTCCTCTGCGAGCGCGTCATTAAGAAGGGGGAGTTCCTTGTTCACCAATTGGTCGAGCAAGTTGTTCGTTTTGGTGGCAATACCGACGGTGATACCGCTTTGTCTCGCGGCAAGCACGACAGGAACCAGATACGCCATCGATTTCCCGACGCCAGTGCCTGCCTCGACCACGAGGTTGCGGCTCTGCGCGAATGCCCGTGCCACCGCTTGCGACATCTCCACCTGTTCCTGGCGCGCCTCGTAATCACTATACGATGCGCCAACCAAGCCATCCGCCATGAATGCATCTTCAATCTGCTGGGCGGTCGGGAAACTCAAGCCTGCAGGCGCCCCTTCTTCTGGCTGATAGAAGGGATCCGCAAGCTGAGCAGCGTCGAGTTTGTTCTGCGCGCGGAGCTGCTTCGTATGCGCGTAACGCATCGCACGGAGGCTAAATGGTTCGATTTTCCCACCATTTGCAGCGATATTTTGCTCATCGATGTACTGGAACACCTTCACCGACGCCCATTCGTCGACGGTAGCAAACCCTGCGATCAGGTGAACCAGATCAGCCGGCATGGCTTGCACCGCGGCTAGGAGCACACGATACACCTGACAGGTCGCAGCCACGTCATCATCAGCACGGTGCGTCGATTCCGCAGTGCCAAATGCGTGCACGAGGTCGGTGAGGCGATGCCCGGTGAGCCGGGGGAGCGCCACGCGGGCGAGATCGAGCGAATCGATCCATGCATTGGCTTTCAACGCCGCTCCTGCCGGGTGTTTGGTGCAAAAATACCGATCGAAACCCGCATTATGCGCGACGAGGTCGGAGGTTCCCACGAATTCGACGAGCTTTGCCACCGCCTCTTGGGGCGTCGGAGCATCGGCGACATCGGAATCATGGATGTTCGTGAGGTGCTGAATCTCTTCCGGGATAGGTTTGCCGGGGTTCACGAAGGTCACAAACCACTCGGTGATTTGGCCCTTCACCATGCGCGCCGCCGCAATTTGAGTGAGTTCGTCGCTTTTATAGGAAACGCCGGTGGTTTCGGTGTCGATAACCACCACGTCGGCATCTAAATCGCCGAAATCAGCCGTTTTAGCGGCCTCTGCGAGCGCCCGATAGCGCTCTCTCACCCGTTCGGGCGTCTGTTCATTAAGAAAAGCATCCACCGGATGCGTGTGCGTCGTATTCATACTGCGAGTTTACCCCACCAGGCCATCCCTGCACGTAGATGCACCAAAGCCCCAGACAGATGGGACAAGAGGGCCCGCAGCAAATGGGACACCTTTGGGATGGTAGCTGCTTTGTTAGCCGGCCAAGGGTGTCCCATTTGCTGCGGGCCCTCTTGTCCCATCTGGGACCTGGCACCTCGCTAAAACACGCCGCAGGAATGCAGGGCGTAGAGGATGCCTACGATGATCAGGGCGATAAACGCGTAGCTGGCAATATAGCAGCCGATATTCCCTTTGCGTGATTGCTCGACCAGGCGCTCGTTGGGCGTCTGGTGGTCTTTCACGATGCTGGAACCCTTGCCCATCTTGGGTTTGGCGGCTTTATCGGTGGGGAACCAGGTTCCGTTGCTGGAAATAATGCTCTCAACCGACCGTGCACCGAAATCAACTTGGGGGCGGCCGCCATCTGCCATGGTCTTCGACAACGTCGCCTCAAACGTCTTCATGGGCTTCACGAGATGCTGGTCGTACATCATCACGGCCACCTGACCCCAGTAATACCCCGGGTTTTCTTCATCGGTACCCTGCGTGAAGGCAACAAAGCTCAAGAATGCGCAGGTTTCCCACCCCTTGGCCTGGGCAATCTGGATGGGACGAACCATGCGGTTTTCCAGGTAACCGATGTCATTTCCGAAGCGATTAACCAGATATGCCCGGTATCCCGACTCCTCGTCGCGGATATCGATGGAATAACGATCGCCAACAAGGTTGTCGGCACCCATGAAGTCGATACCCTGCTTATCAGTCGCGAAGAACTTCGCGTATTCACCGGCATACATCTCTTGCGCCATCGCTCATCACCCTTCATTACAACCCATCACAGGGATTGTCCGTGATAGGTTTTATGCGTTATTTCCCAGCATCCTCAAAGGCAAGCTCGATGAGCTTGGTGCAGAGCTCGGGGAAGCTGTAGCCCGCAGCACGGGCGGAATCGGGGAGAAGCGAGGTGCTCGTCATGCCGGGGACGGTATTCGTCTCCAAAACCCAGCAAACGCCCTGCTCATCCATGATGATATCGGTGCGCGAGACACCGCGGCAGGTGAGTGCCTTATGCGCGGCAACCGCCATCGCTTGAACGCGAGCCGTTGCCTCCTCGTCCAGGCGGGCAGGGCAAATGTGCTCGGAGCCACCAGGAGCGTATTTCGATTCGAAATCGTAGAACTTGTTCTTTGGAACAATCTCGATAACCGGCAACGCGTGGGGGTCTTCATTACCCAAGACGGAAACGGTAAGCTCGGTTCCCTTGATATAGGTCTCGATGAGCAGCTCGTGATCGATGGCGAAAACCTCGGAAATCGCCTCCATCAGGGTATCTGCATCCTTGACGATATGCACGCCGATGGCGCTGCCCTCGTTCGCCGGTTTCACCACGCACGGCATGCCCACCTTGGCGATGATGGTCTCGGCCTGGTATTCATCACCACGATGCAAGGTCACGTTTACCGGGGTATTGATACCGAAATGCCGGTAAAACACCTTAGTACGGGCCTTATCCATCGCAAGCGCGCTCGCCCACACACCGGAACCGATGTAGGGGATGCCCAGCACCTCGAGCAGGCCCTGGATGGTACCGTCTTCGCCATAACGGCCATGCAGGCAGATGAATGCAACGTCATAAGAGCCGCCGATGAGCCTCTTGAGGTCCTCTTTCACGGATGGATCGAACATATCGACCGTAAATCCAGCCTCGATAAGCGCTTCGCGGGCACCAGCACCAGATGCGAGGGAAATCTCGCGTTCTCCGCTGGCACCACCGGCAAGTAGCGCGACCTTGATTCGAGACGGATCGATTGCGGTGGCCATTGCGAGCTCCATTCCCCCGCCATTAGCGGGTATAACCCATAAAAACACGTGCAGCGCACCCTTAACACTCGGTAAATGCGCTTAGGGGCTAGTATACTATCGCCCATGAACACTATCTTCAACTATTCCGCCCAAAGCCTGCAAGAGCTGGTAACCTCCATTGGCCAGCCGAAATACCGTACGAAGCAGCTCATCCAATGGCTGTATAAGCACGGAGTCTCCTCATATGACGAAATGAGCAACCTCCCAGCCAAAATGCGCGCATCTTTGGCAGAAGTCGCGCCGTTGGTGGTTCCCGTCATCGTGGATAGGCAGGTTTCCGCAGATGGAACGCGTAAGTATCTGCTTGAACTTTCCGATGGCTGCCAAGTTGAAACCGTGGGGATTCCCTCACGAGATGCTGGGGTAAACGGTGACCCGCGCCGCCTCACCGTGTGTTTTTCCACTCAGGTTGGCTGCCCTATGCGCTGCAGCTTCTGCGCCACCGGCCGCGAAGGGTTCACTCGCAACCTCACACCTGGTGAAATGGTGTGGCAGGTCATCACATGTCAAGATGACTTTGGCATGCGCGTGAGCAATATCGTCGCGATGGGCCAGGGAGAGCCGTTTTTGAATTACGACAACGTCTTGGCAGCATTGCGGTTCATGAACTCCGCCGACGCGCTTGAGATTGGTGCGCGTCATATCAGCCTTTCTACCTGCGGCATTATCCCGGGAATCAAGCGTTTTTCCCAGGAACCGGAGCAATTTACGTTGGCAATTTCCCTTCATTCGGCGATCCAGGAAACACGTAACGCCTTGATGCCTGGCTGCATGGGAACCTCGTTGGAAGAGCTCAAGGATGCGCTCGTTGGGTATCAGGAACAATCGGGGCGCCGCATCACCTTCGAATACTTGATGATCGATGGGCAAACGGATGACGTGAAGAGCCTTGATGCCCTGGTGAAGTACTGCAAGGGCCTAAAAGTGCACGTGAACCTGCTGAAAATCAACCATATCGAGGGTTCGCCTCTCGAACCGACGCCACAGAAGCGGCTCGATGCGTTCGTCGAAGCCCTTGAAGATGCTGGGATAGAGACCACCATTCGCGACTCTCGCGGCGCCGACATCGACGGCGCCTGCGGCCAATTGAAGAATTCCGTATCGAAGCGATAACGGGAGTGGGACAAAATGCCCCGCAGCATATGGGACACCCGGAAAAACGTCCGGGTGTCCCATATGCTGCGGGGCATTTTGTCCCACTATTACCGGGGGTTAATGCACCATCTTCTCGAAGATGGCTTTCAGTTCCTCTTCGTCCTTGAATTCGATCTCGATCTTGTTCTTGCCGCCGACGGTTTTCACGCGGACGTTGGTTCCCAGGGCATCACGGAGGCCTTTCGCGACCTTCTTGAAGGTCTTGGGGGTTGCAACGCGCTTCGGAGCCTCGGTTTTGCGGCCAGCATACAGGCGAGCGAGGTTTTCTGCCTCGCGGACGGACACCTTCTGCTCGGCGAGCTTCTTCGTCAGCAGCTCACGGCCTTCTTCGGTGGGAACCGAGAGAATCGCACGCGCGTGGCCAGCGCTAATCTCACCATCGAACAGCAATTTCTGGGCGTCTTCCGGCAATTCGAGCAAGCGAAGGCTGTTCGCGATGGTCGAACGCCCTTTGGAAACCGCGGTCGCGAGCTGCGCTTGCGTGAGCTTCTCACGCTCCATGAGCGTGCGGTAACCGTACGCTTCTTCCATCGGGTTCAGGTCTGAACGCTGAATGTTCTCGATCATCGCCAAGGTCAACGACTTCGCATCGTCAGCCTCAACGATGTTCACGGGAATTTCCTTCAACCCGATCTTGTTGCATGCCTGCCAACGGCGCTCACCGGCGATGATCTGGTACGAACCATCGACCTCGCGCACGAGAATCGGCTGAAGGAGACCGTTGTTGCGAATCGATTCCGCAAGTTCATCGAGCTCTTCCTCGATGAACTGCGTACGCGGCTGGTCGGGGTTCGGTGCGACCTTATCGATGGGGACGATGCGCGCCTGCTTATTCTGCGAGGGATCCTCTGCAGCGGCAGCCTTCGGCTTGGAGGTGCGGCGGGTCGTCTTGCGCTTGGGAGCCTCGGCGGCGGGTTCTTCCGCGACCTCTTCGGTTTCTTGAGTTTCGGGCTCTTCAGCGGACAGAAGGGCGTTCAGACCACGTCCAAGGCCGGTACGTTTCCTGCTAACCACGGTTAATCACTTCCTCTGCAAGGCTCTCGTATGCTTTCGCACCCTTGCCGTCGGGATGGAATTTGACGATGGGCTCTCCATAGCTCGGCGCTTCGGAAAGCTTGACCGAGCGGGGGATGATCGTCTCGAAGACGAGGTCCCCGAAATAATCCTGTACTTCTTGGGCGACCTGCTTGGACAGCGTCGTGCGGGAATCGTACATCGTGATGACGACGCCAAAGATATCGAGGTTCTTATTCAGGCGGGCTTTGACAAGTTTCATTGATTCAAGGAGTTTTGTCACACCTTCCAGGGCATAGAACTCGCTCTGGATGGGGATGATAAGGGAATCCGCAGCCACCAAGCCGTTGATCGTAAGCAGGCCGAGGGACGGCGGGCAATCGATGAAGATGTAATCATATTCGCCGACCAGGTCTTCGATCGCCTCGCGCAGACGCGATTCACGAGAGAACTCGGTGACGAGCTCTACTTCCGCGCCAGCGAGGTTGATCGTCGCGGGCAGCAGGTCGAGGCCGTTGAAAACATCCTTGACGAGAATCTCTTTGGGATCCATCTCATTCAGCAGCACATCGTAGATGCATGCATCGAGCGACCTCTTGTCAACACCAAGGCCACTCGTCGTGTTGCCCTGTGGATCGAGGTCGATGAGCAATACCTTGAAACCCCTCCCGGCGATGATTGCCGAAAGGTTGATGGCGGTGGTCGTCTTGCCGACACCACCCTTTTGGTTGATGATGGAAATCACCTTGGTAGGCAACTTCTTCGATTTTTTGGCATGTTTGCCTTTCTTTTCTTCCACCATCTCTCCTCTCTAAACATGTCAGAAGAGTATACAACAGCGAAGAGTAAGGCGAGTGCATATTGTTGACGCAAGTGAGGCGCTTCCCTGAACGAGCAACCCCCCGGTTGTCATCCCGAGCGAAGCAGCGAAGCCGAGGGACCTCTTGCAAGCTGCGGTTGGTGCCAACTGTGACTTGGGGGAGGTCCCTCGGCTCGCTTCGCTCGCTCGGGATGACAATGTGGGGTTTCACTTGTTCGAGATGACAATGTGGGGTTTCATTTATGATGACAAGTGTTGAGAGTGTTTCATGTGAAACATTTTATGTTTCCGCAGGTCAGAGTTACTTTTTATAGGGCTTCCTCTGCGCTTGGCCCTCGCGGCGGGGGAGTTTCACGGTAGGCTCGCCTAATTTCTCGAACACGACGATGCTTCGAGGCGTGGAGCCATCGCTCAACACGGCATAGCGGCGACTCTTGAAGACCATGGCGAGCTTCTCTTGCAGCACCATGGCGGTGGCAAGCTCATCCTCGATATCCGAAGACTTGTAGCACACGAGCCGCCCGCCCTGCTGAAGCAGCGGCGAAGCGAGCTCCATGAGCGAAGGAAGCGACGAGAGCGCACGGGCGGTGATAACCGAAAACGCTTCGGGGAACTCACGCGCAAGCTCTTCCGCACGCCCGGAAAAAACGGTGACGCGATCGGACAGAGAAAGCTCGTCGGCAAACGCCGAGAGCAACGACGCCTTCTTACCCACCGATTCCACGAGCGTCACGTCGCGATCGGTGGTAATTGCAAGGGGGATTCCCGGGTATCCGGCGCCGCTTCCGAGGTCTGCAAGCTTGCCAGCGGGGGCTTCCTGCACCTCGGGCAGCCCAACGAGGGAATCCTCCACATGCAGCAGCCACCCCTGGTCCCAGGTGTCGATGCGCGTGATATTCGTGCGCGTGTTCGCATCGATCACAAGCGACAGATGCTTTTCGAGCAGTTCCTGTTGGCCAGGGGTGACGTTCATTGCCAGTGGCTTTCTTTAAAGCGGGAGCACCACGACGCGGCGGGCGGCACCTTCGCCTTCTGAGGCCGTCTCGACACGCGGGTCATCAGCCAGCGTGATGTGAATGATGCGGCGCTCGTACGGGGTCATCGGACGCAGGCGCACGCTGCGGTTCTGGGAAGCAGCGCGGTCGGCAGCGTTCAGCGCAATGGACTCGAGTTTTTCACGCTGACGGCCCTTGTAGCCCTCAACATCCACGACGACGGGGTAGCGGTAGCCAACCATGCGCGCGGTGGCGGTGGAAACCAGGAACTGCAGCGCATCGAGCGTCTTGCCGTGACGGCCGATGAGAATCGCGAGGTCGTCGCCGGTAAGGTCGAGAATCAGCTCGCCCTCGTCGCCTTCGTACTCGTTAATCTCGACCTCGCCCACGTTCATGTAGGACAGCACGTCGGAAATGAACGCGATTGCAGCGTCCGCAATATAGTCGAGTTCTTCATCCGTGATGCCCTGGGCAGCCTCGGCGTCAGTCTCCTCGACCTCTTCTTCAAACTCTTCGGCTTCCTCGACCTGCTCTTCAGCGGCCTCCTCGACCTCCTCCTCGAACTCCTCGACTTCCTCGGTGGTTTCAACCAGCTTTTCAGCGGCCGCCTCCTGGCTCTCAAACTCTTCTGCCATGTCTTACTCCTCACTATATAAAAGACGGCTACTCAGGCCGCCAGAACGGCGTATTCGCAGTATTCAAGGGATGTTAGCATATCGGCCACGTCACGGGTATGGAGGTCCCTCGACTACGCGCCTTCGGCGCTCCGCTCGGGATGACAAAGTAAGAGCTCCGTTCGCCCGGGATGACAAAGTAAGGGCTCCGTTCGGGGTGGGGACGCGGTCCCATATGTCATTCCGAGCGGAGGCGGCGAAGCCGCCGGAGTCGAGGAACCTCTCGCGACCTGGATGAGGTCCCCCGACTCGCTTCGCTCGCTCGGGATGACAAAGGGAGGGGCCTCCACACAAAAGCAGCCGGCACGGGGCCGGCTGCTTTCGATTCCTGTTTCAGGATGGTTAGCGCTTCTTGGTGGGGCGCTTCTTGCGCTGCTTGCGGACGACGTCGACCTTCACGGGCTCAAGGTCGATGACCTCAGCCTCGGCCTGCTCGTCTTCACGCTTGAGCAAACGCGTGGTGATCTGCTGCTGGCACACGCCGAACAGCGAGGAGGTGGCCCAGAACAGGAGCACGCCTGCCGGCGAACCCCAGCCGATGAAGAGCATCATGATCGTCATGACAACGGACATGATGATCATCTGCTGAGCCTGCTGGCCGGTCTGGTTGCGCTGCTGGATGATCATCGGGGCGAAGGTGAGGCCCGCGAACAGCAGCAACAGGATGATGTACGGGAGGAACACCATGAAGCCCTGCTCCAGCGCAGCAGCCGGGGAAACCGTGAGGTCCGGCACGATGTTCAGGAAGTTGTAACCAGCGGAGGCATCACCCACACGCCAGCTCATCTCATCACGGAGCACCTGGAACACGGCGATGAAGATAGGCATCTGCAGGAACAGCGGCAGGCAGCCTGCGACGGGGTTGAAGCCCGACTCGCTGTAGAGCTTGCGGGTTTCCTCGCTCAAGCGCTGCGGGTCGTCGGCGTACTTTTCCTGCAGCTCCTGCATCATGGGGCTGAACTTGTTCATCTTGTACGACGACTTGATCTGCTTCTGCATCAGGGGCATCAGCAGGAAACGGAAAATGAGGGTGGCGACGATGATCGCCAAGCCCCAGTCTCCGATAAACCGGTAGCATGCGTCCATGCCCCAGAATATGAAGTCTTTAAATACGTCCCACATGTATTAGTGACCTTTCGAACGTGCGAGCCAGGTGAACTGTTCGGGGACGGGGTCGTAACCCACATCGCCACCCGGACGGCACCTGAGGATGCGTTTCAGGGCGAGCCAGCTGCCTTTGACGAGTCCGTAACGGCGGACCGCCTGGAGGCCGTACTCGGAACACGTTGGCGTGTATCGGCAACACGCGGGGAACATCGGCGAGATCACGAGCTGGTAGAAGCGAATGAGGAGGACCCCCACTTTGCCGGGGATGGACTTAGCGAATGCTATGACCTTGCCCTTTTCCACTTACTCCGCTCTCAGATCGGCTTGTTCCAACGACTTCCGGTATCCATCAACGAGCTTCGGGAATTCGATGTCGGCGGTTCTTTGGTTCGCGATGAAGATCACATCGTAGCCAGGCCATTCGATGCCGAGTTGCTGGCATGCCGCCCGCATCCTCCGCTTGGCCCTGTTCCGCCACACCGCGTTCCCGAGTTTCTTCCCTGCAACAAAAGCAACACGGCCGGTCTGACCGTGTTGCTCGTCATTCTTCAAAATTAGCAGCATGTTCGAGCCACGCCCGAACCGCTTACCGAGCTTGAAGACGCGGGTGATATCCGCGCTGGACTTGATAGTCTCCAACACGAGCACCCACAGGCTAGCTACACGGTGAGGCGCTTGCGGCCCTTCGCGCGACGGGCCTTCAGGACCTTACGGCCGCCCTTGGTGGCCATACGTGCGCGGAAACCATGGGTCTTGGCGCGCTTCCTTTTGTTCGGTTGGTAGGTGCGTTTCATTGGTATTCCCTTTCATAGGTAAAGCGTAACTTGCGAAGTATAACAAGTTCCCCCACGTCATAACAAGACTTCATATTCAGTCCACGGGAATCGGCCGAAAGGGGGATGGGGAGGGCCTCCTCATTGTCGCCCCGACCAGGGTGCCCAACCGCTATCCCGAGCGAGCGGATTGCCTCCCATCGTCATCCCAAGCGAGCAAAGTGAGCCGAGGGACCTCTTGCGGGCCATGGTTGGTTCCAGCCGCAACCTGCGTGAGGTCCCTCGACTCCGGCGGCTGCGCCGCCTCCGCTCGGGATGACAATGGGAGGCGACCGCTCGCCCGTGATGACAAGGGGAGGCAGACAGCATGGGGCGCGTTTTCAAAACCGCCTTTCAACCGGCAGATTGTGGAAAAAGTGGAAAACCGCAGGTCTGCAAGGTAAATGGCGTTGTGGATAACTAAATTATATTGCGTTGACCTGGGATTTCATAAAGAGAACAGTCGTTCGAAAGCACTGTTTCCCCATTTCAAAGCGGGTTTTTCAGGTCTCTTGAAACAATGTTTTCAACAATTGCGAACGTTTTCAAACTCACGTTTTCAACTTTTCCACTTTGTTTTAGTCATTTGTTGAAAACTTTCGTAATCACCTGTTCAGTTATCCACGATTTTTCAATCTTTCGTTGAAATCTCTCTGATGTCTATGCGTTTGCCCTGTTGGTGTACAATTCCGTTTTACCGATATATTGAAAACGCTTGAATCATCGTATTGAAAGACCGAAAACGCAGCTGAAAACGATTCGAATGCCTGAAAACAACGACATACCAGCAGGTGGCTCGCCTTCTTCGAGCATCAGCGCCGACTATTCCCACGTGCTCAACCCGGCGCGCGTTGCGGTGTACGACGACCCGCTCATCGCGCCGCGCATCATCACCATCCAGCCGGCGCCCACCACGGAATTCATCCAGAACCTGGCGGTGTGCATCGACGAGCAGGCGCGGCGGCTCGGCGGAAGCATTTCATACACGGTGATTCTGGAGGTCACCGAGAACTTCATCCACGCGCAGTTCAGAGAGGTCGTGGTTTCCATCCTCGACGGTGGCAACACGATTCGCTTCACCGACCAAGGCCCCGGCATCGCCGATATCGAGAAGGCCGTGAAACCCGGCTTCACGTCGGCCATCGAGCCTATGAAGCACTACATTCGCGGCGTTGGCAGCGGCCTGCCCATCGTCCACGACTGGGTGGGGATGAAAAACGGCCATATCACCATCGACAGCAACATCGGCAACGGCGCTGCGGTCACCATCAGCATGATCGAAGAGGTCCCCGAACCCGCCGATGACGACGAGGCGGCGCTGGCGCTGCGCAGCCTGGGCGATAAGGCACGGGTGATCTTCTCGCAGTTCTCGAAAGCGGACACGTTGGGCGTCACCGACCTCGGCAAGCTTACGGGCATGAGCCCCTCGACGGTGAACTACCAACTCGGCAAGCTCGAGGATGCGGGTCTGGTTGCCGCGAACCCGGATAAGAAGCGCGTCCTGACCCCTCTAGGCAAAAACGCGATACGGTTTGTGTAGTGTTTACCTCCCCTATCTAGTAAAGAAAAAGAATAGTAAATATTTAAAGGTCATCATCGTTATAACTCCTGGGGAAATGGGGAAAACTCGCATCATGCCTGCTCATGACGCCACGGGGTGGTGTTAGGGATTCTGGGAATGCCTTATCGTTATCCCCAGCGCGCAAACCCGCTTCCGGTTATCCGCGGGATTCAACGGTTTATCCAGCGGTTTTCCACGCGTTTTTATGCTCGAGGTTCCGCGCCGCAGCTTTATATTGTAATCCCGAGCAAAGCGAGTCGGGGGATCCCCCTCTGGTCGCGGTTGGCATCAACCTTGCCCTGCGGGAATCTCTCGACTACGCGCACTGCATGCGCTCCGCTCGGGACGACAATGGGGCGGGGTTACGCGTTACACCCGGGAATGCGCCGTTTTTTCGATAGTGGCTTTTTTCAGCGTTGAAACACACGACATTGGTGCCATTTGCATATCAAAATGCGCCGTTTTTTCGATAGTGGCACCTTCTATCGGCGAATCGGGTGCCAGAAACGAAAAAACGGTGCATTTTGGCATGGAATCAATCGAAAAAGCTATGAAAAAGAGCAGCAAAGGTGCCACTATCGAAAAAACGGCGCAATAGGGCGAGTACCCTACCCCGGCGCCGAATCGGTGAGTAAGCTAGAAGACCATCGAAGGTCTTGTTTTAAACCCACGCGAGCTTGGGCGAGGCATCCGACTCGCTTCACTCGCTTGGAAGGACACCGTGGTTGCTACCGGTCGTGGATGGCAGCAATGACGATGTCGATCTCGTCGCGCGTTCCCTTGTCCTCGCGCACCTTCTGCGAAATGAGGTCGACCGAGTACTTCACGGTGCTGTGGTCTTTTCCGCCGAACGCCTTGCCGATCGCCTCGAACGTTTCCTCCATCATCTGACGGCAGAGGTACATGGCGACCTGGCGCGGATACGCGATGCTGTGACGGCGGCCCTTGCCCACGAGTTCGCTGTGCGTGACCTTGTAAAACGATTCCACTTCCCGCTGGATATCCGCGATGGACAGGCGTTTTACGTCGTTGGAGAAGTGGTTCTCCAAGATTTTCGCGGCCTGCGGTACGTCGATCGTGTTCATATGCTCGGTGATGAGGTGCAGGAAGATCACCGTCACCGCGCTCTTGAGCTCGCGGATGTTCGAGCTGGAGATCTCGGCGATGTACGAGCGGACCTCGGGTGGGATTTCCACATCCTCGCCGCTTGACTGCAGGCGGTCCTCGATCGTGGAGTTCACGATGCTCAGCTTCGTCTCGATCTCGGGCGACTGGATGTCGAAGGTGGCGCCGGAGTTGAATCGGCTCTGGTACCGCTCGTCGATGTCGATGTTTTTCGGCGCGATATCCGCCGACATCACGACCTGCTTGCCTTGGCTCGTGAGCTTGTTGAACAGCTCAAACACGATTTTCAGCGTTTCCTTTTTTCCTTGGAACGATTGGACGTCGTCGATGAGCAGGACGTCGGCGTCCTCGTAACGCTCCTTGAAGCTGCGGAAACTCGTCTTGTCCAGGCTGTGGTCGGCGCTCGCGTCGGCGTAATCGTTCACGAACTCGGTGGAATCCACGTAGACCGTTTTCAACAGCGGCTGCCCGCCGGCGTCGGTGGAGCGGTCGAGGTAGTTCTTGATGGCAACGAGCAGGTGGGTTTTCCCCACGCCGCTCTTTCCATAAATGAACAGGGGATTCAGGTGCTCTTCGCCCGGGTGTTCCGCCACCGCGAGCGCCATCGAGTAGGCCATGCGGTTCGACTCGCCGATGATGTAGCTTTCGAAGGTCATCTTCGAGAACGTGCCGCCCTTCTTTCCCGGCTGGCCTGCGGCGGGAGCGGGTTGGGTGGGCTCCGGTTCTGGGGCCGGCGCCGGTGCGGGTTCCGGTGCAGGTGGGGTCGCGATAGCGTTATCCCTGGTAGCAGGGGTGGTATCCGTGGTTGCAACCTGGTTTTCCACATTCGCCGTGGCCGCCTCGAGCACTTTCGCGGCGCCGAGCTCGTCGACTTCAATGATCACGCTGAATTCGGTGTGATACAGGTCTTCGAGCGCGCGGTTTATGAGCGTGGAATACTGCCGTTCCACCCATTTCTTGATGAAATCGTTGTCGGCGGTGAGCATGACGAAACCTTCGGCGAAGGCCTGCAGGTGCAGCCGCGAGAAGAACGCATCGGTTTGCGCCGCGTTCACGCCTTCGTAACTTTTCACCTGATCGCGAATGGTATCCCAGATGACCTGGTATTTCTCGTCTTGCATCAGCCTCACCGTCCGTACTTTTCAACAATGCGACTATACCACCGTGCCCCAAGATTGTGGAAAACTTCATGCAGTGTGGAAAACTCACCGGTTTGATACTCCAAGGATGGTACGCGCCCCTTGTCGCCCCGAGCGGAGGCGCGCAGCGGCGCCATGTTGTCATCCCGAGCGGAGCGCCAGAGGCGCGTAGTCGAGGGACCTCCTTCTAGGTTGCGGTTGGCGCCAACCAGTACTTGCGTGAGGTCCCCTCGGCTCGCTTCGATCGCTCAGGATGACAATGGGGGGCAGCCGCTCGCTCGGGATGACAACGGGAGTACGGCCCCCATTGTCATCGGGGTGATAGCGAAACAAACCGCAAACCGGTATCATCTGCTAGACAAACGAAACGTTCGAAAGGCAACTCTCGTGAAATTCAGCATCAGCCAAGCAGAACTGCAGTCCGCTCTCGCCGTTGTCTCGAAGGGTGCGGCAGCTCACTCGACCCTCCCCATCCTTGCAGGCGTTCACCTGCATACGGAAGACGATGCGCTGGTGCTGCAGACCACTGACCTGGACCGTTCTATCCAGTATCGCGTTCCCGCGCTCGTGGAGGATCCGGGCGAGGTGGTCGTTCCTGCCAAGCTGTTCACCGACATCGCGAAGAGCCTGCCCGATGCCGCGGTACATTTCGAAACCGCCGATCGTACGGCCACCATCCTGTGCGACACCGCGACGTTCTCCATCCGCACGATGTCGGCCGAGGATTTCCCCGGATTCCCGTCCATCGATGTGGAGCAGAGCGTCGAGATTCCCTTCCATGAGTTCGCTGACATGGTGAAACGCGTCGCCCGCGTGGTGAGCCGCGATGAAACGCGTGCCATCCTCACTGGCGTGTTCATCACGGTCATCGACGGCCAGCTGCGCATGGTCGCCACCGACTCCTACCGCCTCGCCCTCGCGGATAATGCGAAGGTGACCGGTCTCGGCGAGTTCTCCGCGACGATTTCCGGCGCGTTCCTGCGCGAGATCGCGAGCCTGCCCGTGAGCGAACAGCCCGTGACGCTGGCGGTGTCGTACAACCAGATCATGGTGCGTTACCAGGACATCGTCTACATCAACCGCCGCCTGGAGGGCAACTTCCCCAATTACAAGCAGCTGCTGCCCAATGCGTACAACACCCGCGTCACCTTCAACGTGAAGGACCTGCTCGCGGCCGTGCGCCGCACCTCGCTGCTGTCGAACACCTCCGCGCCGGTGAAATTTGACATCAACATCGCCTCGCAGACCGCGCTGCTTTCCGCGGTGTCGCAGGACGTCGGATCGGTGCAGGAAATCGTGCGCGTCGATGCTGAAGGTGAGGACGTGGTCATCGCATTTAATTCGGCGTTCGTCCAGGACGGCCTGCAGGCCATCCCCACCGAGCGCACGAACCTGGACATCCAAAACGGCATGCGCCCTGGCATTTTCCGTGCCGACGGCGAGGGTTTCCTCTACCTCATCATGCCGGTTCGCCTGTCGTCGTAAGTTCGGCGGCCGCGCATGACCCTTCAAGTGCGGAGCATCCGGCTTCACGATTTCCGCAGCTACCACGATGCCGAGCTCTCCGAGTTCGGCTCGCTTGTGGTGTTCACCGGCCCCAACGCCGCCGGGAAAACGAACCTCGTGGAGGCGATTCAGCTGCTCACCGCGCTCGATTCGTTTCGCAATCCCAAAACCGACCAGCTCATCGCCTGGGGAAGCGAAGGAGCGTCGCTGTTTGCGCAGGTGGAAGGCAATAACCGCAAGATTGACGTGGGTTTGCTGCTCGATTCGCGGGGGCGGCATTATCGCCTGAACGGGAAGCAGCGTCCGCGCACCGAGCTCCAGGGCACGCTGTACGCGGTCATTTTCACGCCGGACGACCTGCAGTTGGTGAAGGGGTCTCCCGACGCGCGGCGCAGCGCCATCGACGCGCTGGGCGTGCAGGTGTCGCGCAACTATCTTTCGGTAAAGCGCGATTACGACAAGCTCATCCGGCAGAAGAATCGCCTGTTGAAAGACGAGGTGACGCCGTCGTATCTGGCGAGCGTGAACGAGGTGCTGGTGAAGGTGGGCGCGCAGCTGTTCTTGTATCGCCTGCGAATACTCCGCGGATTGCGCGCGGCGTTTCCCAGCCGGCACGCCGCGATCACCGGTAGCGCCGATGCGGCGACCATCGAGTACTTCCCGTCCTACGACCGCGAGGTGCCGATGACCGATGAGGCCATTCGCGCGCTTGAAGGCGACCGTGACCAGGTGGAATCCCTGCTCACCGCCGCGATAGAGCGGCGCGCGCAGGAGGAAACCGCACGGCGTATGAGCCTTGTCGGCCCGCATCGCGACAAGCCGGCGTTCTACCTGAACGGCCGCCCGGCCGCCGATTTCGCGAGCCAGGGCCAGCAGCGCTCGATGGCGATCGCCTACAAGCTGTCGGAAATGCAGCTTATCGAGGACACGACCCATGTGAAGCCCATCCTGCTGCTCGACGACGTGATGTCCGAGCTCGATGCGACCCGCCGCGCCACGCTCACCCGATACGTGCACGAGGCCGCGCAAACGTTCATCACCACCACCAACCTCGACTACTTCACCCCCGAACTCCTGGAAACTGCCCAGGTCATCCACCTGCCCATGTAATCCCACCGCCATCAAGGCGAATGGAGCCCTCCCATTGT
>JAUNEQ010000116.1 GCA_030525445.1 Coriobacteriia bacterium
AGGCCGCCCTTGACGACTTCGATGACCTCGCCGACGACCGGCTCGCCAGCCTTGAACTTCTCCTCGACGGAAATCCAGGCGCGCTCGTACTCAGCACGCTTCTTCGAGAGGATCAGGCGGCCGTCCTTGTCCTCCTTCTGCAGGACCCACACCTCGATCTCGTCGCCCAGGGCAACGATATCGGTCGGGTCGGCATCCTTGCGGATGGACAGCTCGCGGGAAGGCACGACACCTTCGCTCTTGAAGCCGATGTCCACGAGCACCTCGTCGTGCTCGATCTTCACGACCTTGCCGGTAACGAGATCGCCCTCGTCAAACTCGGCAAGCGTGCCGTCGATCATGGCGTTGAGCTGATCGGCGGTGACGTCTTCGAATTCGATGACATCGGTGTTCTTGATTTCGGTCAAAATGGACCCCTTTCAAATGGTTCGGGGACCCTTCGTCATGTTGCTTACATTTCCATGTTTCTTAGGTTGGCCCCAGCGGTTGCCGGCGCCTCCCCTTGATACAAACATGTCTCGGGGGCCTACACTTCCTGCCTGCGTTTTCGCAAGCTTGCCAATTGTACCACCGCCATCCCGCGCATGCGCGAGAATATCGCCGCTTGCACCCCTCATTTCACAACGCAGACACCAAATCTTTCCCGCGCCCGCAAAGCGCCTGCGTTCTTGTGAAGAAGCCTCCACATTCCAGGCGACGAGACAAAGGCGTCAGGAGTATTTGCCTCAATCGGCTCTACGCCGCGAGCACCACGCCGCGAGCATCGCGTAGGTTGACAAACGCCCGGAGCATTCGTCAACCCCCGGTACTTGTCACCCAATCATCACGAGGAAGGCGCCTGCCGCAAGCGCGGGGGCGAAGGGTCCGTTTGCGGGAACCGGCTGGCGGCGCGCAACCGCAGCCAGGGCCTTCGCGCCCATGACCAACGCGAAAGCCACGCAAGCCGCGAACAGCGACGCCGCCCCGTCCGCGATTCCGAGGGCGAACCCCAGCGCGGCCACGAGCTTGAGGTCTCCCCCACCCATGGCCTCGCCGCCGCGGAGCGCCTCGTACGCCACCGTGAACGCGAGCAGCCCGCCGCCGAGCACGGCTGCGCCCGCAACCGATTCCGCCGTTGCCGAAGCCAGCGCACCGCCGCCGCATGCAGCCACCACGGGTATGCCCACCGCATGCAGCGCCACGATTCCCACGGGAACCGCATTCGGAATGATGCGCGCCCGAATGTCCGTGACCACCGCCACGGAAAGCAGCGCCGTCACCAGGGCATGTTCCAGAAACAGAAGATCCGCCGCCATCGCCGGATGCATTCCGGCATCCCAGCGTGCGGCCAGGATAAACGTCGCGGTCACCGCCAAAGCGGCCCACGCGACCACATCACGCATTCGCATGCACGCCTCGCAACCTTCCCCATCGCATGGCCCCTCCATGGTAACACGGAAGTATGGGGCAAGACGCCCCGCAGCAGATGGGGCCGGAACAGAAGGGCCCGCTGCGAGTAAAGCGATTAGATAGCGTCCACTTCGTAGGGCATGAAATCGGCGAGGTAGCCGCGGGCGACGAGCACCTGCTCGATGTCGTCGAGGGTGTCCTCGTCGGGCGCGGAGATGTGGTGGAAGTGGTAGCCCGAGGTCACGGTGAGCAGCGGCGACGACTTTCCGCTGCGGATGCCCTCCATGAAGCGGTCGACGTCGCGGCGGCTCGCAATGCCCAGGTCAGCGGACATGCGGCCGTACACGCGATGGTTCACGATGACGTCTTCCACCGTCCCGCCGGCATCCACGATGGCAAGCAGCTCGTCCTCGGTCTGCTCTTCGGTATGACGGCACTTGAACAGGCGGCGGCACCCGGTGGGCTTCTGCAGCACGTATCCGCGCGCGGTCGCGACGATGGGGAGGCCTTGCGTGCGCAGCAGGGCGACGTCCTGCACCACGACCTGACGGCTCACGCCCGTGAGCTTCGCCAACGCCGCGCCCGAAAGCGGCGCCTCAGCCGCCTTCAACGCTTGCGTGATCGCGCCTCTTCTCTCTTCGCCGGTCATCTTCGCCTCTCGTTGCCATGCTTCTTCTTCAAGGTGAATAGTACCCGAAAACGACCCCCGCCACGGCAACGCACGACAACGTCACAAAGAAGGCCCGCGTGCGGCGGGCCTTTCCGGGTTTGCGGTTTTCTGGATGCGAATCGCGGCGAAATCGCGGTCGGCGCGACGCCCGCTACAGCATCTTGCACATGATGTAGTCGTCCATCACGAAGCCCTCGCCGATGTCGGCGGCGAGTTCCTGGATGGTCTGGAACCCGCGGCCCAGGTACGCGCGAATGCCCAGCTCATTGTCGCGGTTCACGGTAAGGTACATCGCGGTGAGCCCCTCTTCGCGGCACAGCTGCTCGTAGAACTCGATCACGCGGCTCGCGTAATGCTTGCCCCGCTCCTGCGCGTACAGGTAGATCTTCGAGATGAACAGGCGCTTCACCGAGCGTTTCGAAATCTCCTCGCCATGCTTGGCGGCCTCAGCTGAATCGGGGCACGCGGAAAAGTCCTCGGCCAGCGACGAGGTATAGCCCACGCAGGTGCCCTCCTCGTCGAACAGCAGCCAGTAGCGGTAGCCCACGGTGCGGATGTCGCGCGTGATGGCCGCCAGGCTCTGCATGTTCTTCACCATGTATTCGGTCTGCGCCTGCCCGATGAGCGCCGGCCAGTACTCGAACCAGATGTCATGCGCCACGCGCGCGGTGCGCGCGATATCGTCGTCGGTTTCCACCAGGTGAAAGGTCAGTGCCACAAGTTCCCCCTTTTCGTTGCCGGAGCAGCTATTGTAAACGAAACCCCGCGGCGGGACACCCGGTGGTTTGCTGCCCCAGGTGACAGGGGGTGTCCCGCGGGGCATCTCTGTTCGTTACGCCAGGCGCGCCTGAACGGCGTTCGCGATGCTTTCGGAATCGAGGCCCACCTCGCGGTACAGGTCGCACACCTTGCCTTGCTGCACGTAGCGGTCGGGCAGGCCCAGCACGAGCGCGGGAACCTGCAGGCCCTTCTGCGCGAGAACGCACAGGATGCCCTCGCCCACGCCGCCGGTAACGACGCCCTCTTCCAGCGTCACCACC
The DNA here is from genome assembly GCA_030525445.1 of Coriobacteriia bacterium. Taxonomy (GTDB): domain Bacteria; phylum Actinomycetota; class Coriobacteriia; order Coriobacteriales; family Eggerthellaceae; genus UMGS1519. The sequence continues at coordinate 3,100 of JAUNEQ010000116.1, forward strand.
AGGCGCGTCTTCGCAGCCTCGCAGATGGCATCCTCATCGAGCGGCTTCGCCCAGCGCATGTCCACCACGCGCGCTTGAATGCCCGCCTGCGCAAGCAGGTCGGCGGCGCCTTCGGCCTGCGCCACCATCGTGCCGAACGCGAGCAGCGCCACGTCGTCGCCTTCGCGCACGACGCGTGCCTTGCCCACCGGCAGCTCCTCGGGCATTTCGGGAATCGCGACCCCGCGGCCCTCGCCACGCGGGTAGCGGATGGCCACCGGACCCTCCAGCTGCAGCGCGGTATGCAGGCCGTTCACGAGTTCCGCCTCGTCAGACGGCACGAACACCTTCATGTGCGGAATCATGCGCGTATAGACAAGGTCGTACAGGCCGTTGTGCGTGGGACCGTCGTCGCCCACCAGGCCGGCGCGGTCGATGCAGAAGGTCACGTTGAAGTTGGGCAGCGCCACGTCGATGGCCATCTGGTCGATGGCGCGCTGTAGGAACGTGGAGTAGATGGCCACGACCGGCTTCTTGCCGCCGATGGCCAAGCCGCTCGCCAGGCCCACGGCGTGTTCTTCCGTGATGCCCGTGTCCATGAAACGATGCGGGAATTCCGCCGCGAAATCGGACAAGCCGGTGCCGCTCTTCATGGCGGCCGTGATCGCCACGATGTCGCCGTCGAGCCGGGCCTCGCGCACGAGCGCCTGGCCGAAGACGTCCATGTACTTGGGGGCCTTCGACTTCTTGGAAACCGGCGTGCCGGTGCCCGCGTCGTAGGGCCCGATGCCGTGGAAGGTCTCGGGCTTGTTCATGGCGGGCTCGTAGCCGGCGCCCTTCTTCGTCACCACGTGCACGAGCGTGGGCCCGTGCGTGTGCAGCACCATGCGCAGCACGCGGCGCAGCTGGCCGATGTCGTGGCCGTCGATGGGCGCGGTGCACGTGATGCCCAGCTGCTCGAAGATCATCGTGCGCTCCGGCAGGAAGAAATGCTTCACGGAATCCTTCGCGTTGCGGCCCCAGCCCAGCACGAAACGTCCAGCTGGGCCGGCGTTTTCCATCTGGCGCTGCACGAGGTCGCGCCGGTCGCGGTACTCGTTGAGGGCGCGCAGCTCGCCGAAGTGGTTCATGAGCGCGCCGACGTTGCGCGAGATGGACATCTCGTTGTCGTTGAGGATGATGACCATCTGCGTTTGGTCCTGGCCGATCTGGTTGAGGGCCTCGAACGCCATGCCGCCGGAGATGGCGGCGTCGCCGATGACAGCCACCACGCGCTCGCGGGTGCCGCGCAGGTCGCGGGCCTTCGCGAGGCCCAGCGCCACGGACAGCGAGTCGGACGCATGGCCGGACGGGTGCACGTCGTAGGGGCTTTCGGACGGCTTCGGGAAGCCCGAGATGCCGCCGGCCTGGCGGAGCGTGTCGAAGTCGTCCAGGCGGCCCGTGAGGATCTTGTGCGCGTAGGCCTGGTGGCCCACGTCGTAAACGATTTTGTCGGTGGGGCAATTGAGTTCGGCATGCAGTGCGAGGATGATTTCCACGGCGCCGAGGCTGCTGCCCACATGACCGCCGTTATGCGAGGTCGTGCGCACGATCTGGTCGCGGATCTCCTTCGCGACGATCTCGAGCTCTTCGTCGGTGAGGACCTTCAGGTCGCCGGGCCCGTTTATGGCATCGATGATGCGGGACATGGGCTATTCGCCCCCATTGGCCGGCGCGGAAGCGGGAGCATCCTGCGGCGCATCGGCCGCGGGCTCGTCATCGACCGGGCCGATGAGGTCGGCCTCCATGATCTCGGAGGCCTTCATGCCCAGCTTCACGGCTTCCTCGTACAGGGAAAGCGCATCGTCAAGCGAGATGGTGTCGTCGTTGACCGCCTCGACGATGGCGTCCAGGCGCGACTTCACGGCCTTCAGGTCGTGGGCATCGGTGCGTGGCGCAGCCATTACCGCTCGCTCTCGCCGGCGGGTTCGGGCTCGGCTTCGGGCTCGGGCTCGGCTTCGGCCTTGGCCTTCGGCTTCGCCGCCACCTCGGGCATCTTGCCCTCGTGCTCCTCCAGGTATTCCGCGATGCGGCCGAGCACGCCGTTCACGAAACGGTGCGACTCGTCTTCCCCGCCGTACTCCTTGGCCAGGTCGACGGCCTCGTTGATGGCGACGGAAACCGGCACCTCTTCCACATAGGCCATCTCGTAGCACGCAAGGCGCAGGATGGCGCGGTCCACGGTGGGCATGCGGTCCACCGTCCAGTTTTCGGAATACTCCTCCAGCAGCGCATCGATGGGCGCCAGGCGCTCCTCGATCCCGCCGATGAGGCGCGTCGCGTACTGCGACGGACGCGACCCGTCGATGAAGCTCGCCTCGTTGCCCAACAGCGACGACGCCGTGGTGTCGAGGATTTCGGCCTGATAAAGCACCTGGATAGCCTGCTTGCGCGCATACGTGCGCTCATGACGCTTCGCTGCCATGAAAACCCCTCTCGGTATGCCGCGCGCGGCTAGTCGGAGAACTTGATGCCATCGACGAACACGTCAACGGCTTTCACGTTCATGCTCGTCTGGGTGGTGACGGCGTCCACGACCGCCTGACGGATGTCGTCGGACACCTCGCCGAGCGAACGGCCATAGCGCACGTTCACGTGGACGCCCACGGTGAGGTCGCCGTTCTCGTCCTGCGCGAGGTCGATGCCCTGGTTGCTCGGGGTGCTGCGGAAAATCGCCTGCAGCAGGCGCGACGGCGGATTGCCCACCTGCACGACGCCCTTGATGTCCTTCACGGCGAGCGCGATGATGGTCTGCACCACCTCGTGGGTGATCTCGGTGGTCTCGTTCAGCGGATCGATCATTGCTAATCTCCCATCTCGGCTTCTCGCCTTGTCAATGCGCCGGAGCCGTTCCGGCGCCGAATAAACGTTTTACGTCGATGGCCCATTATAAGCCGGGCGGTGGCGCGCGTCACGGAACCCCACCATTCCCCGACAAGTTTCCATGAACGCCGCAAACCGGCGGCCGCGAAGCCCGAGCTCCGGCGGGTCTCAAACAAAAAGGCTTCCCGATTGGGAAGCCTTTCGTTGCCTTGGGATGAACCGGGTATTTACACGCGCTTCACGAAACGGCCGTCGCGGGTGTCCACCTGGACGATCTCGCCGACGTTCATGTACATGGGAACCTGCACCACGGCGCCGGTCTCCA
>JAUNEQ010000117.1 GCA_030525445.1 Coriobacteriia bacterium
TACTTCCCGATGCAGCACAGCGTGATGTACCCGAAGCACGTGACGCCGGTGTACGAAGAGCTGCCCGGCTGGAAGGGCGAGGACATCACCGGATGCCGCACCTTCGAGGAACTTCCCGAGAATGCCAAGAACTACGTGCTCTACCTCGAGAACCTCATCGGTGTGCCCATCAGCATCATCGCCGTTGGTCCCGACCGCGACCAGACCATCTACCGCGGTTGGAGCAGCCGCTAGGCGAATCGCTTCAGCGAATGAAAGGGCAGGCTTTCGGGCCTGCCCTTTCTTTTCGTCCACGACGAGGCGCTCCGGGCCAACAACGTCTGGGAAAGCGCCGCGGTGGTTTACCATAGCGGGGCAAGGAGGTGCGACATGATTGAAGATGCAGTGCTGGATGCTGCTGAACGCTACGCGCAGAAGTTTTTCGCACAGGATGCGTCTGGACACGATTGGCATCACACCATGCGCGTCCGGCGTACGGCGGAACGTATCGCCGTCGAGGAAGGGGCCGATGTGAGCGTCGTTGCGCTTGCGGCCCTTCTGCATGACGTCGACGATGCGAAGCTTTCGCCGGAAACCTCGGGAGACCTGGGAAATGCCCGATCCTTCCTGGCGGAACAGGGCGTGGGCGGGGAAGAGCGCGATGCTGTGCTGACGGCGATCCGCGAGGTGTCGTTCTCGAAGAATGGGGCGGCAAAGCCTTCTACCTTGGAGTCTGCCTGCGTACGCGATGCGGATAGGCTCGATGCCATTGGCGCCATCGGCGTGGCCCGGGCGTTCGCATTTGGCGGCGTGCACGGCCGCGCGCTTCACGACCCGAGTGGCGCCGACAAGACCGCCACGACGGATCATTTCCACGAGAAGCTCTTCAAGCTGAAGGACCTCATGTGCACCGGTGCCGGCAGGCGCATCGCAGCGCACCGCGACACCGTGACGCGAGAGTTCCTGGATGAGTTCCTCCGCGAGTGGGATGGCAACGCCTGAGGCAGCCCATCCCCGAGATAGGTCCGGAGCCTGGGCATCGTAGAAACGAACCGGGCATTTGCGGAGGGTGCGGTATCATAGGGCATGATTTTTAAAGCTCCCAAGAAGAGGGGATTCGCATGAACATTCTGGTGCTGGGCGGCGGTGGCCGCGAACATGCAATTGGCTGGGCGTTGGCGAAGTCGCCGAAGTGCGAGAAGCTCTACATGGCGCCGGGTAACGGCGGAACCGCGGGCATCGCGGAAAACGTTGCCGGCCTGAATGCCGAAGACGGCGCGGCTGTGCTCGCGTTTGCCCAGGAAAAGGCTATCGACCTCGTGGTGATCGGTCCCGAGGCCCCGCTGGTCGCCGGTGTCGCCGACGTGCTCCGCGCGGCGGGCATCGCGGTCTTCGGCCCGAGCGCGAGCTGTGCGCGGCTGGAAGGCTCGAAGAGCTTCAGCAAGGAATTCATGCTCGCCAACAATCTACCCACTGCGGAATACGGTGCCTTCGACGCCGAGGCGGATGCCCTCGCATACCTGGATAACCACGCTGCTCCCATCGTCGTGAAGGCCGACGGCCTTGCGGCGGGCAAGGGCGTGGTCGTCGCCGCAACCGACGAAGAGGCACGTGCTGCCGTGAAGGATGCCTTCGGCGGTGCCTTCGGCGAAGCCGGTGCCCGCGTGGTCATCGAGGAATGCCTCACCGGCCCCGAATGCTCGCTGCTCGCCTTCGTGAGCAACGGGAAGGCGTTCTGCATGGAGCCGGCTCAGGACCACAAGCGTGCGTACGACGGCGACAAGGGCCCGAACACCGGTGGCATGGGCGTGTATTCGCCGGTGCCCATCGTGACGGAAGACGAGATGGCGGCGATGAAGGACATCATGGCCCGCGCCGCAGCTGCTGCCGTTGCCGGTGAGGGAAGCCCCTTCGACATGGATTACCGCGGGTGCCTGTACGGCGGCTTCATGCTGACGCCGCAGGGGCCGAAGCTGCTCGAGTTCAACGCCCGTTTCGGCGACCCCGAGACCCAGGTGGTGCTGCCGCGCCTGCAGAGCGACCTCGTGGACGTGATGCTCGCAGTGGCCGAAGGGCGCCCCGAAGACGTCGAGCTTGCATGGTCGGACGCCTGGGCGGTTTCCGTCGTGCTGGCGAGCCAGGGTTATCCGAAGGCCTACGAGAAGGGCAAGGTCATCACGGGCATTGAAGCTGCCGAGGCGCTGCCTGGCGTGACCGTGTTCCATGCGGGCACGAAAGTTGCGGACGGCCAGGTGCTCACGAGCGGTGGCCGCGTGCTGAATGTGACGGCGCTGGGCGATACGTTCGCCGGTGCTCGTGAGCAGGCGTACGAGGCGGCAGCGCTCATCGATTTCGAGGGCAAGCAGTTCCGCACCGACATCGGCGGGAAAGCGCTTCAGGGCCGCAGCGCTTGGGAATAAGCGATTCGACGCCCCCATCACGAGCGAGCGTAGTGCCCCATTGTCATTCCGAGCGAGCGAAGCGAGTCGAGGAACCTCACGCAACCCGCAAGAGGTCCCTCGACTTCGGCACTTCGCGCCTCCGCTCGGGATTGATGATGGGTGCTGGAAGGAATATCGATGAGTGACCATCCTTTGTTTGACGAGTTCTGCGGGACGGTGGAGCGGCTGTGCGACCCGGTTGAGGGGTGTCCTTGGAACCGGACGCAGACGCATCAGAGCATCTCGCAGTACCTGCTGGAGGAAGCGTACGAGTGCGTGGATGCCATCGACAAGGATGACGCGGCCAAGATGCGCGACGAGCTGGGAGATGTGCTGCTGCAGGTGGTGCTGCAAAGCCGGATTGCCGAGAACGCGGGGGAGTTCACCATCGACGACGTGTGCGAAGTGGTGAACGAGAAGATGATCCGCCGTCATCCGCATGTGTTCGCGCGCGAGGATGGGCGAGAGCTCACGCCCGACGAGGTGAACGTGCTGTGGGAGCAGGTGAAGGTGGCCGAGCGTGCGCGCGAAGAAGCTGCCGCCGAGGCGCGGGGCGGGCGCCCTGAGCCGTTGCTCGATAGCGTTTCGTCGGGAATGCCGGCGCTCATCCAGGCGCAGAAGATTTCCCGCAAGGCGGTGAACTGCGGGTTCGAATGGGACACGGTCGACGACGTGTGGGACCAGGTGTTCTCCGAAATCGACGAGCTGCGCGAGGCGGCTGCAACCGGTGACAAGGAGGCCATGCAGCTCGAGCTGGGCGACGTGCTGTTCTCGCTGGTGAACGTCGCGCGCAAGTTGAACATCGATGCCGAAGAGGCGCTTCGGGCGAGCTGCCGCAAATTCCGCAATCGTTGGGCGTTCATGGAAGGCGCCGCATGGGCGACCGGTCGCGCCATCGGTGACCTGGAATTCGACGAGCTGCAGGCCCTCTGGGACCAGGCAAAAGCCGCTGGTAAATAACTGAAACCTATCACGAGGTCAGTCCCCGTGATAGGTCCCTGCCGATACAATACTCACCTTCTGTATAATGAATCAATCAGGCAACGCGTCTGGGGAGGAGCTCGGTCATGGAACAGAGTCGTTCTAGGTATGCGTCATGGATTGCCCTCGTGCTTTCCGCCCTCTTGCTTGCGGCGGTGATGATGCTCTGTATTTCCCAGAATCAGGCGCAGGCGGTTGAAGCCGCGCCCGATGCGCAGGCAACGCAGGTATTCACGGGAACGATCACCGCTGGCGATCAGGAAGCCGCGCTTCCGGCCGCATCCGCAACCCCTGCCAAGAAGGCGGGCAAGGCGAGCAAGTATGCCCTCCTGGAAAAGAACGGGAAAGTGTATCCGTGCAACAAGAAGGGTAAGAAGCTTTCCGCAACATGGAAGGGCGGAACGACGTTCAACTACCTGATGGTTGCGCCAAACGTGACCAAGATACCCAAGCAGTTCAACTATAAATATGTTGGCTTCAGCGGCGTGAAGATGAAGCTGAAGTCGGTCACTTTCATGTTGAAGGGCGGCAAGAACGCGTGCAAGACGATTGTCGCGAACAACCCCCTCGGCGATCAGACAGCCCTGAAGACCCTCAAGAACTTCAACAAGACCAAGGTGACGAGCATTGGCAAGTACGGCCTCGCCGGGACGGGCATCACGTCCATTACCTTGCCAAAGACGCTCACCAAGCTTGGTGAGGGTGCATTCGCGTATTGCAAGAAGCTCACGAAGGTCGTGTTCCCCGCTTCGTTGAAGTCGGTCGGGAAGAATGCGTTCCGTGGCGATGCCAAGCTGAAGACCCTGAGCAAGTTCGGGAAGACCAAGGTGACCTCCATCGGCATGGATGCGTTTGGCGAGACCGGCATTACCGCCATCGCCCTGCCGAAGACCCTGAAGACCATCGGCGTGGAGGCGTTTGCCGCGACCAAGAAGCTGAAGACCGTTTCCGGCTTGGCGAGCACCAAGGTCACGGCCATTGGCAAGGCAGCGTTTTACGAGTCGGGTGTCACGACGCTCGCGCTTCCCGCTTCGTGCAAGAGCATCGGTTATGCGGCGTTTTGCGATTGCGCTGCCCTCAATAGCTTGAGCATGCCCTCCGCCACGCTTGTCACGGGTTCGGGCGATATGCTCACGGGTACGGTCATGCAGAACAACCCCGCTTCTGCGACGATTAAGGTTCCCGCGGCGTTGGCAGACCAGTACAAGGCGGCGACGTATTGGAGTGACTACGCAGACTGCATCACGAGCTAGTGTGTAACCGCGAAACGAGATGCGCGAACGGCGGGTTGCGTTGCGACCCGCCGTTTTTGCGTTTGCTTGGCGGTGTGCCGGGATGGCGTGAGACAATAGGCGCGTGCGACAGTCCTGGCTTGGCACGGTAAGGAGGCGTCATGGCATTCACGATAATCCGCGAGGATCTTGCCCGGGTGGATGCCGATGCCATCATTGTCCCTGCTGGCCCGAACCTTCTTCCCGATGGCGGGGCGGCTTACCAGGTCGCAAAAGCGGCGGGGTATCGTCGCGTGCGCCGCGCTTGCAAGCGTTTGGGCGGTTGCGCCGTGGGGCAGGCGGCGGCAACGCCTGCTTTCGACTTGCCGGCTTCCCACATCATCCATGCCGTTGGCCCGGTGTGGCAGGGCGGGTCGGCGGATGAAGCGCGGCTGCTTCGCAGTGCCTACGACAGCGCGCTCACGCTTGCGCTGCGCCTGAACGCGAATACCGTGGCGATGCCTTTGCTTTCGACGGGCACGTTCGGCTATCCGATGCGCGAGGCGTTTGAAATCGCCGTCGACGCCATCAAGGATTTCCTCGCAGCGAATGACCTCGATGTGTTGCTCGTCATCTACGACAAGCGGGCGGTGACCGAGGGGTCGCGTCTGTTTGGGCGGGTGGCCGAGTATATCGACGACGAATATGTTGACGAGCATGCCTGGTATTACGCCGAATACGAGCGACGCGCCGAGCGCTACGACGCTTCCTTCGAGCAGGCGGCAGCGCCGAGGATGGCGGAACCCGCTGCTGACCAGGAGTTCTTCGGGACAGGGTCGATGCCGGCCTTGTCGCAGGCTGCTGGGTCGGCTTACGAGGCGGTCGAAGAAGAGGCGGGAGAGCGGCCTTCCTATTTCGGGCATATGCCGGCGTCGCAGGCGTTTTGCCCGGTATGCGGAAGCCCCGTTGGGGAAGACGCGGCTTTCTGCATGGCATGCGGGTATTCGTTGCGCGACGCATCGCGCGCACCTTCCACGGGTGCTCCCCAAGCCTCGTATGCGGCCGAGCCGCTGCAGGCGCCCATGCCAGCCGCTGCGAGCCAACCGGCGCCCCTTGCCGGTGCGGGAGCGAAGATTCACCCGAGATGGCCGTCGCCGGCAAAGCCCGCGCAGGTCGCACCGCCCACGAAGCCCGCAGCGCCGCCCGATTTAGGTACGCTGCTCGCGCACATGGACGATTCGTTCTCGATGATGTTGATGCAGCTCATCGATGCGCGCGGCCTTACCGACGCCCAGGTGTACAAGCGAGCGAACATCTCGCGCCAGCATTTTTCGAAGATGCGCAACCCGGGCTACAAGCCCACGAAGAAGACGGTCGTTGCGTTGGCGGTGGCCCTCGAGCTCTCGCTCGACGAAACGCGCGAGCTGCTTGCCCGCGCCGGGTTCGCGCTCTCGCACAGCAACAAGTTCGACATCATCGTGGAATACTTCATCACGCAGGGCAGCTACGACATCTTCGCCATCAACGAGACGCTGTTCGCCTACGACCAGCCGCTTCTGGCATGATGGGTGCT
>JAUNEQ010000018.1 GCA_030525445.1 Coriobacteriia bacterium
AACAGGAACCGGCCAAGCCCGATATCGGCCGTATAGGCGGCGAGCGTCGCCGTTGACGCCACCTGCAACACGGTCGAGCGCAAGCCGCCCACCAGGATGGGAAACGCCGCGGGCAATTCCACATGGCGAAGCACCTGCATTCCCGTCATGCCGATGGCGCGGGCAGCATCCACGGTCACCTTGTCGGCTGATTCGACTCCCGAATAGGCGGCGGCCAGCAGCGGCGGAAACGCCAGTATCACGAGCGCCCAAAACGGAGCCGCCAAGCCGATGCCCAAAGCAAGAGCGAACAACGTGAGCAAGCCCAGGGTGGGAAGCGCCCGGGCCGCGCCGCTCGTGAAGGTGACGAGCGCCCTTCCCTTCCCGGTGTGCCCGATGGCGATGCCCGCCGGCACCGCGACCACGGCCGCTGCCAGCACCACCAAACCCGTCACGCCAAGATGCTGCAGCAGGCGCATCCAAATGCCGGCGTCTCCGCCCCAGTTGGCGGCATCGGCTATCCACGCGAAGGCAGACATAATCATGCGCGCCCCCTATTCCAAGGCGTGAGTGCCCGCTCGAAGAGCACGCACAGCGCATCCATCAACACGGCGAGCAGCACCGTCAGCACCAGCCCGGTAAGCACCTCGGGGATGATGCCCCGCTGGAAGCCGTCCGTGAACAAGGTGCCCAGGCTCTGCACACCGATGACCGAGCCCACGGTGACGAGCGAGATCGTGGAAACCACCACCACGCGAACGCCCGCCATGGTGACGGGCACCGAAAGCGGCAGATCAACCGACCAGAACCGCTTCCAGGTGGAATAGCCGAGCGCATCTGCCGCCTGGCGCACGTCGGCCGGCACCGCATCGAAGGCATCGGCGCAAGTACGCACCAGGATGGCGGCCCCGTAAATGGCCAGCACGATGATGATGTTCGCGCTGCTGCGGATGCTGAAGCCGAACAGGCTGGGCACCAGTATGAACAGTGCGAGCGAGGGAACGGCGTACAAGAGCCCCACTCCCGTGAGCAGCGGGCCGCGCGCCCGGCGTTTGCGATGGGCAAGCCACCCCAAAGGCACGGCTACCAGCACCGCCAACACGATGGCAGGAACCGCAAGCGACAGATGCGTCAACAGCAGCCCGAGGACAAGGTCCATATTTTGCGAAACCCAATTCACAGCTTGCTCACGTTAATCAGGTCGGCAACGAAGTCGGTGGCAGGGCTGTTCAAAAGCTCTTCAGGCGCGCCCGCTTGCACGATGCGTCCACCTGTCTGCATCACCACCACCTGGTGGCCCAAGGTCATGGCCTCGTGCATGTCGTGGGTCACCATGATGATCGTGGTTCCCAGCGCCTCGCGGATGCGCTTCACCTGCACGTGCAAGTCGCGGCGCACCAGCGGGTCGAGCGCGCCGAACGGCTCATCCATCAGCAAGAGCAGCGGATCGTTCGCCAGCGCCCGGGCCACGCCCACGCGCTGACGCTGCCCTCCAGAAAGCTGAGCGGGATACCGGTTGCCCATCGAAGCATCGAGTCCCACCATCTCCAACAGCTCCGCCGCACGGCGCGCGGAATCCTGCCGGGTCGCCCCCTCCAAGCGCGGCACCGTGGCGATGTTGTCGAGCACCGTCCAATGGGGGAACAGGCCGCCTTCCTGCAGCACATAGCCAATAGAGCGACGCAGCCTCACCGGGTCTACGGTCGCGACATCAACGCCATCCCAAAGCACATGCCCCGTCGTGGGCTCCACCATGCGGTTCACCATGCGCAGCACCGTGGTCTTGCCGGAACCGCTCGTGCCCACGAGCACCGTGGTCTGCCGGCTCGGCGCCACCAGGCTGAAATCCTCCACGGCTACCGTGCCGTCAAGATACGTCTTTCCCACATGCTGGAACTCAATCATGCCCTATTCCATATCTGCAGGATCGGTTACCACAACCACCTTGCCGTAGCTGTGCGCGCTTTCCAGGTACCGGTGTGCGTCGGGCACCTGTTCCAACGTGAACACGCGCTCGGGTGTCACATCCACGTCGTTCGCCTCGACAAACGACACAAGCGCATTCAAGCGCTCCTCCGTAATAGTCGCCGAATGGAAGCTCGTGAGGTAGCTTCCCGTCGGCTGGTCCTCCAACGGGTCGAAATCCAACGACCATTCGCCGCCGAGCAAGCCCGTCACGCACACGACGCTGTCCTCATGCACGTGCTTGAAGGTGTCGCGCAACGAGGCGGGGCCCACGAGTTCGAGCACGCGGTCGTATTCCGCGTCGGTCTGCAGCACGTTGTGATGGTCGACCACCACCTCGTCGAACCCGGCATCAAGCAGCATCTGCACCTTGTCGGGATTGCGCGTGGTGCCGGTAACGTGTGCCTGGGGAAAACGGCCCCGTACCAGCCGCAGAAACGCTACGCCAACGCCGCTCGTAGCGCCGCGGACGAGGATGCTGTCGCCTTCTTGGACATACAGCACCACCATGGAGCCGAACGCCGTATAGTAGGTCTCGGGCAAGGCGGCCAGCAACTTCCAAGGCAAATCGGTTTCCACCGGGTAGACCTGGCTGTTCGGCAGCAGGCAGTATTCCGCATACCCGCCATCGAACGCACGCCCCATCTCCCCCATCAACGAAACGCACTTCTGTCCTACGGGCAAGCGTTCGGGGTCGGTGGTCTGCGCCACCTCGCCCACGCATTCAATTCCCAGAATGCGCGGGAATTGCACGCTTGGCGAAAGCCCCTGACGCGTAAACACCTCGGAATGGTTGATGCCAAACCCGCGCACATGCACGAGCGTCCAGCCGGGTTTAACCTGCGGCGTGGGGACTTCGCGGTAGAGCAGCTTCTCCGGACCACCGGGCTCTTCTATGACAATCGCTTTCATGGCGCTCCTGTCAGTCGTATCTCGCGATTTAAACCGTGCACGCTATATCTGCAACCCTACCACGTCATGGTATTCGCGGCGGTTCAGACCAGGAATACCTACCTTTTTGTTAGGGCGATGGCCCGTGGGGGCTCCCCGGCACGGAACCTGGGCATCCCATTCCTCACCTCACCTGCGCTTTCTCGCGAGCGCTCTGAATAAGGGTCTCCAGTTCCGAGCTCTTTATGAGGCGCGAATCGAAAGCCATACATATCGGGTGCCAATCGGCAGCGACACCCTCGATGGGAATCACGTTCACCTCGTCCTTGAACGGACCTATCTCGAAGGTGTCGAGCATCAGACCCACCATATCGCCGTTCGCGGCGACATAGCCTGCAAGCGAGAACTCATCGTCGAAGCCGATTGTGGGCTCGAGCTTGACACCACTCGAGTCCAACAGCGCACGCACCTCCCGCCCGATGGGCGCGGTCTCGCGGTACGTGGCGAAGGGGATGCTCGCAAGCTGCGGAAGCGAGAGCCGTTCGAGATTCTTATATGTACCGTCCTTGGGCACAACTGCCACCAGCGTCTTCGTGACCACGGGAATGAAGGTGATGCTTCCCTCTTCGGGCACGCGAGAGCAGAACACCACGTCATATGACTGCTCCTTCAAGCCTTTGATCAAGGAGTTGGTGAACTCAACGGTAATGTGCACCGTGCGATCGTAGCCGAGCTTATCCCAATAGCTGCGAAGCACATCGGGGAGGAAATCATATTGAATGGTGGGAATGGTACCCACGTTCAGCACGCGCTTCTGCCCGCCCCCCGCTTCTGCGGTTTCGTCGATTGCGCGCTGGAGGTCCTCCAAGATGGGGGCGATCTTCGCATCGAACTCCTCGCCCCATTTCGTGAGCCGTACGTTGCGGCGCCCCTCGCGATATACCAAGGACACCCCGAGCTCGCCCTCGAGCGCCTTGATCGAGGAGCTCAACGTGGGCTGCGTGATGAAAAGCTGTTTGGCCGCTTCCGTGAAATGGCGCGTCTGCGCAAGCTTGTGAAAGTAGTTCAGCTGAACCAGCGTGATGGAGGAAGTGAAGCCGCTCATACATCCGCCTTTCTATTGGAAGTTCACCCGATTACATGCCCCCAAATCTATCGTGCCTGAACTAAAAGCGTGCGGTAGAATTTCATTCGCAGGAGGAAGGAATAGGCACGATGGCAATCAATGTGAAGAAACTCCTCGCCGATGCACTGCTGGAGCTTTCGAAGGAAAAGCCCCTCGCGAAAATCAGCATCACCGATATCGTGAAGAAGGCTGGCGCCGGCAGGCAGACGTTCTACAACCATTTCCAGGACAAGGACGACTTGCTGTACTGGATCTACAAGCAAACCCTCGTGGGCGAGCAAGAAATCCTGAAGGAGCATGGCTTCTACGCCTACATGTGCAGCGTCTACAGCACCGCGCAGACCAAATACCGCGATTTCCTGCGTGACGCTTGCGCGCTCACCGGGCAGAGCAGCCTGGTCGACGCCATCATCTACCAGTCGTATTCGTACTACCGCAACAACATCATCCGCCGTTACGGCGCGGAGGTCATCGACGAGCGCCTCGCCTTCGCCCTGAACTACCAAGCCTACGGCGCCGGTCATCGGTACGTGAACTGGGCCCTGCAGGGCATGCCCGGGTCGGCTGAAGACGAGGTGCTCTACATGCTGGAGTGCATGCCTCCCGTGATGCGCAAATACCTGCCGTGGACGGAAGAAGACGTGGAGGTGCTTGCCGGCAATCCCTACCTGGTGCCAAACCTCAACCCGCTCTCGCCCGAGCAGCTTGCGAACCAGGCCATTCCCTAGCGCCAGGCAAACCAGCGACGAAGCGCCGCCCCTAGGCGGCGCTTTTCGGTTGCTACTTCACCACCGTGACGGGGATCTTCGCAGAACGGATGACGCCGAAGCAGGCAGAACCCACGGCGCCTTCCGACATGTTCTTGCCGCGCGCGCCCATGACGATGGCCTCGGCTCCCACTTCCTCGGCCTTCGCGAGAATGCCATCAACCGGCGAGGGAGCGTAGGACACGTCCACCGTGATGGGGTTCGGGGCGTCGGGAATCAGCTCGGCGATGGAGGCGCGAATGGTGGCCTCGATCTCGTCGCACTCGGCCTTGCGCACCGCGGCATACTGCTCGAGCAAGCCCGCATCCGCCATGGCCGCATCGCTGATGCCGGCGACCACGCGGTAGAAGATGATTTCCGCTTCGGGATCGTCCGCCACCATCGCGGCGGCCAGCTTCATCGCATCTTTGGCGTGCGGGGTGCCGTCGAACGGGACGAACAGCTTCTTGTACAACATGCTTGGCTCCTTTTCTAGGAACGAGCACCCGACGCCGGACGTCAGGCACTCTCATGATACCGGTAAGTTACGTCCCGCCTACTTCTTCTTGCCGCGCAGGCCCATGACCTTCGCGATGGCGTGCTTCTGGACTTCGGTGGCGCCTTCGAAGATCGTGCAGATGCGTGCGTTGCGGTACAGGCGCTCCATCGGGTATTCCGTGGTGTAGCCGTAGCCACCCAGCAGCTGCGAGCACTTGTAGACGACTTCATTGGCGATCTCGGGGGCGATCATCTTCACCTCGCTGCACAGCGCGAAGTCGTCGTTGCCCACATCCAGGCTCGCCGCCGCCTCGAGCGTCATGATGAACATGGCGTCGATCTTGGCCTGGCACTCGGCCAGCACGAACTGGGTGTTCTGGAAGTCGGACAGCTTCTTGCCGAACATATCGCGGCTCAGGGCGTATTCGACGGCGATGTCGATCGCATGCTGGGCGATGCCGCACACCATGGCGCCCACGCTCACGCGGCCGCCGTTGAGGCCCCACATGGCCACCTTGAAACCGTCGCCCAGGTTGCCCACCAGGTTCTCCTTCGGCACGCGGACATTGTCGTAGTACACGGGATACGTCGG
The DNA here is from genome assembly GCA_030525445.1 of Coriobacteriia bacterium. GTDB lineage: Bacteria > Actinomycetota > Coriobacteriia > Coriobacteriales > Eggerthellaceae > UMGS1519. The sequence continues at coordinate 5,798 of JAUNEQ010000018.1, forward strand.
AGCGCCGCGCATGCCCATGGACTTGTCGGCGGCGCCCAGGGTGATGCCCTCGGACTGGTTCTTGAACACCATGAAGGCGGAGATCTCCTTCTTCGGGGCATCTGCCGGGCTCGTCACGGCGAAAGTCAGGAAGAACTCGGCGTTCTCGGCGTCGGTGATGAAGCACTTCTGGCCGTTGATGACGTACTCGTCACCGTCGAGCACCGCGGTGGTCTCCATCATGTTGTTGTCGGAGCCGGCAGCCGGCTCGGTCAGGCTCATGGCGCCGAGCGTCTCGCCGCTGATGATGCCCGGAATCCAGTCGCGCTTCTGCTGTTCCGTGCCGTATTTCAGCAGGGGGAAGATGAAGTTGCAGTTGGCCATGTAGATGTACTCGCACAGCGCCTCGTTGTGCTCGGCGAGCTTCTCGATGGCGAGCGCCAGCATGCGCCAGCTGCCGCCCATGCCGCCGTACTCCTCGCCTGCGGCCACGCCCAGCACGCCCAGCTCGGCCATGCTCAGGAACACTTCCTTGGGGTTCTCGCCCGCCTCGACACGCTCGACCCACGGGTCAAGCACACGCTGGCCGTACTCTTCGCAGGCATTGACAAGCAGCTCTTCTTCGTCCGTCATACGCAGTTTCATGGTTTCCTCCTTGGGGGGTTGCATCCTACTCGGGTTGGTGCGGGGAGCCGGCAGGCTGGTCGCCTGCCGACACCGGGGTTAATCCATCAGGGTTCCATCGACCACCATGCGGTCGATGTCCGCTTCGCTGTAGCCGAACATCTTCATGACCTCGCGGGTGTCGCGGCCGACGCGGCCGCTCGGTTCATGACGCGGAATCAGGCCGATGCTGTCGAACTGAACGGGCGTATTCGCGATGGTGTGCTCGGCGCCGGAACCGGTGGTGTACTTGTAGAGGAAGCCGGCTTCCCATGCCTGCTTGTCCTCGTAGATGTCCTCGAAGTGGTTGCACTTCTCGATGGGCACCTCGACGGCCTTGAACTTCTCTTTCCAGTAGGCGTAGGGCTTCTCCTTCAGGATCTCGTCCATCAGGTCGATGAACTCGGTGACGAGGCCCATCTCCTGCATCTTGTTCACATCCGCGTAGGGCTCGTAGTTGATGAGCTCCTCTTTGCCCAGCACGGTGACGATGCGCTCGTAGTAATCCTTCCAATCCGGGCAGCTCATGAGGAACCACGCATCCTGGGTCGGGTAGATGTTGATGCCGGGGGTGGCGACGTTGCGGCGGTTGCGCGGCCAGACGGGCTTCTCGTTATGCTCGATGCCCATGATCGGCCAACCCATGCCGTAGACGCCCAGGCCATACAGGGAAACGGTGACCTTGTCGCCCTGGCCGTGCAGCGACTGCCCGGCGATGGCACCCGCGATGCCGCCGGCAAGCGTCATGCCGGTAAGGAAGTCGCCCAGAGACGGGACGATGTTGATGGGCGCGTCGCCATCCTGCTGCATCGTGCCGATGGTGCCGCCGCGGGCGCCCCAGGCCACGGTGTCGTAGCCCGGCTCGTCCTTGTCGGGGCCAGCGTTGCCGTACCCGGTTACCTGGCCATACACCAGGCGCGGATACTTCTCGTGCAGCGTCTCGTAATCCATGCCCATCTTCTTCAGCACGGGCTCGCGGTAGTTGGTGACGAACACGTCGGCCTCGGCGAGAATCTTGTGCAGGATCTCGTTGGCCTCGGGGCCACGCTGGTTGAAACCGACGAATTTCTTGTTCAGGTTCACGGTATCGAACGCCGGGTTATCCTCTTCCTCGCCCGGGAAGTTGTTGAGATAGCCCATCACGCGCTGATGGTCGCCTGCGAAACGCTCGAGCTTGATGACGTCCGCGCCCCACTCCGCGAGAATGCGGCATGCCACCGGTCCCACCATGAACTGGGCGAGCTCCAGGACCTTCACGCCTTCCAACGGCTTCTTCTGGTATTCCATTCCAGACCTCCTGCCTTAATCGTTAGCTAATCGGGTAAAACGTTCCGGTTACTTGCCCAGCATTTCCACAAACGCCTGCATGCGCGTGGCTGCCTGCTCGTTCATCGAGTAGGTGTTCTCGATGTCGATGTGGAGCTCGGGCAGGCCCGCCTCTGCGAAGACGCGGCGGATGATGGGATAGTCATAGGCCTCGGGCTCGCAGAACTTGAGCGAGTTCACCAGCACGGCGTCGGCCTTGCACGCCTTGGCCTGCTCGACGATCATCGGACCGCGCTGCTTGCGGTAGTCCTCCAGGATGGAGCAGCCCTTGCGGTCGCACCACTGCTGCGCGAGCTGGTAGTACAGGTCGATGCCGTTGACGATGTCGGTGTCGTAGAGCTTGGTCTCGGCAACCACGCTGTCGCCGACGACGCCGATGCGGTTGGTCTCCATGGCCTTCAGCATGTCCTCGGAATCGATGATGATGCCCGTGGTGACCACGCGCACGCCGTCGAATTCGTGGGCCGGCAGGGATTTCAGCAACTCGGTGAATTCCCGCACGAGCTCGGTGTGCTCGGCCTTGTCCATGAAGCGGGCGCTCTTGAACACGTTGCGGCGCACGAGCGGGGTCACGATGTCCAGGTGGTCGCCGGCCACAGCCGAGAACTCGCGCATCACGGCATTGTGCTCGTTGTACACGTACATGGCCTTCTGCAGCAGCAGGTCGGTGACCTTCTGGCCGGTGATCTCGGTCATCTTGGCGCCGGCGATGCGCAGCTCGTCGATCATGTACTGCTTGCAGATCTCGAGATCGCGGCGCTGCGGGTACACGCAGGGGATGACCGGGATGCTCGGGACGGCGAGCTTCCAGTCCTCCATCATGTCCTGCAGGCCGTCGCAGCCCGTGCCGCAGACGAACGCGTCGATGACGCCGTCGTAAGCACCCTGCATGCCCAGCTGCAGCGTGCCGGTGAGCAGCGAGCAGTAGAACGTGGGGAAATACTGGAAGGCCTCGTTCGGGGCGACGTTGCCGCCCCAGGTGCCCACCGGCAGGGCGCCGGAGGCGTAGATGAGCTCCTCGGGTCCGAAGGTGCAGGCCATGACGCCGAATGCCTTGCGACCGGTACGCTTTTTCCAATCCAGGACGTAGCCCTTGGGGTCATTCGCCACTTCGGCGAAACGTGCGATCAGTTCTTCCTGCCTCATGGTTAGTCCACCTTCTCCTCGTTCTTGGCTTTCTTCTGCTTGTTCTGCTCCATGATCTCCACCAGACCCTGCAGGCGCGTCTCGAACTGAGCCTTGGAAAGGATGCGCGGGTCGGACTGGTCGCCGTCGAACGTGGTCGACGGGATGCCGTACTTATCGGAAAGCAGGCGGTTGCTCACGGGCATCTTGCCGATCATCGGCTTGCAGCTGCGGGTGATGTTGCCCAGGATGCCGTCGACATGCCAGTTCTCGATCATGTAGCCGCGATCGGCCTGCCAGGCGTCCATGCCCGTGTTGCACACCAGGAAGGCGTAGGTGGCAGCCTGCTCGCGGATGTCGGTGTAGCGCTGGTTGAACAGGTTCGTGTACGGAGCGGCAACCCAGTTGCAGCCACAGCCCGCCATGCACTCGTTGCAGTACTTCAGCTGCGGCCAACAGGCAACGCCGTCGAACAGCACGCGGTACTTCGCGTCGCCCGTCTCGTCTTTCTCGCCCTTGAACGTGGTCTCGTGGGCGGCGATGAGGTCCTTCAGCTCCTGGACCCAAAGCTCGAGCACCTCGGTGGTCTTCGGGGAGCCCTTCATCGTCACCATCAGCGACATGTAGTTCAGCTGGTCGTGGCCGTTAGCCGGAGACGGGTCGTGGCCGATGAGCTCGAGGGCCTCGTGGTACAGCTCGGCGTTACGGTCGGAAATGGCGCAGGTCTCGCGGAACGCGTCGTAGTCGAAGGGACGGCCGGCGATCTCGGCGATCTGGTCGGCGATGGACTGCATCTGGCGCGCGATGTACTCCTGCTTGTGCTCGGGCACGTGGTCTTCCCATACGAACGGGGAGTCGAAGATGATGTAGGGGATGTCGTACTCCCAGGCGAGGTTCTCGTACCAGTGCATCGTCATGGAGCAGATGTTGTTGCCCACCACCATGAAGTCCGGCTTCGGGACATCGATGCCCTGGCCAACCGGGTCATCCGCAAGGCAGTAGCCCAGGTTGATGCGGGAATAGGAGCAGAGGTCCGCCGCATAGCCGCTGTTCTCGGCGGTCTGCAGGTAGAACTCGGCCTTCTCGCGGTCCTTGGCGGAGACGGCGGCGGAGTGGTTCTCGGGATACACCAGGTGGAGCCCCATGCACTCGAACATCTCCTTCGGCAGCTGGGCTGCCGCGTAGCCGATCTTCTCGCCGCGGTCGTGTGCCTGGCGAATATCCTCGTAGTAGTTCGCCTGGACTTCGCGGAGCAATTGCTTGCTTGTCTTCTTCTCGTTGCCCATAAAATCCATCCTTCTCCAACTTTTCAGTCCTACATGCCTGCTTGTTGCTGGTCGCGCGGCTCGCGGGAGCGGCGACCTGAACAGCTACTTAACCGCCTCCCAGGCCAGCAGTGCTGCTCCCAGAGCCCCGGTAATCTGAGGATTGTCGGGGACGATGATTTCGCGCTTTAGCTCGCGCTCGATTGCGCGCACGACGCCTTGGTTGCGGGCGACGCCGCCGGTCATGACCACCGGGTCGCTCACGCCCACCCTGCTCGCCAGGCCGCAAGCCCGCTTCGCCACGGACTCGTGTATGGCGTGCACGATGTCCTCCACCGCCCGGCCGTTGCTCAACAACGAGATGACCTCGGATTCCGCAAACACCGTGCAGGTGGAGGTGATGCTGAGGTCCTCAGTCGAACGCAGGTCGAGTTCGCCCAGGCCATCGACCGTCGTCTCGAGAACGCGGGCCATCACGTCCAGGAAACGGCCCGTGCCGGCGGCGCATTTCTCGTTCATCACGAAGTTCACCATGCCGCCGTTGCCGTCGAGCTTGATGGCCTTCGCGTCTTGGCCGCCGATATCGATGATGGTGCGCGCTTCGGGGATGCGCCAAGACGCGCCCTTCGCGTGGCAGGAAAGCTCGCTCATCTGCCGGTTGGCGAATTCGAAGTTCGTGCGCCCGTACCCCGTCGCGATGATGTATGCCATGTCGTCGAGGGACAGCCCGCTGTCGGAGAGGATGGCGTCCAGGACGCGATGCACGCCGCTGGTGCCGGTGCCCACGTCCACCATCTTGGAGATGACGATCTCCTGACCGTCCTGCATGATGACTCCCTTGGTGGCGGTCGACCCGATGTCGATTCCCATCGTGTACATGCGTCTCTCCTTCCTTACCTTGCGGAACTGCCCCTCGTTGGCAGTTCGTCGATTACTCGTTCGTGAGGCAAACGCGAATCGAGCCCGGGTTCACGCGGTTGATGAAGTGCTCGATGGCGCGGTCGGCCTGATCCATCGGGAACTTGTCGGTGACGAGCTTCTCCAGCGGATAAATACCCTTGTTGATGGTCTTCATGGCCGGCTCGACGTCGCCCGGCTGGCCAATGGTGCCCTCGATGCGCAGCTCCTTGCTGATGATGGTGTCGATGTGGATCGGGATGTCCTTGCCGCCGGGCATGCCGAGCAGGACGATGACGCCGGCGCGCTTCGCGACATCGAGCGCCAAGCCGTATGCGCTCGGGGCGCCGGTGCACTCCATGACACCGTCCACGCCCTCGCCGTTGGTGATTTCCATGATGCGGGCGTAGCCATCTTCCTTATCGAGCGAGATGGTGTAATCGGCGCCGAGCTCCTTCGCGAGGCCCAGGCGGCCCTTGTCGTTGTCGCCATAGCCGGTGACGATGATCGGGGAGCATCCCGTTTCCTTGGCGGCAACCACGGTGCACAGGCCCAGGCAGCCAGGACCGGAGATGAGCACGGACTGGTTCGGCTGCATATGGCCGTGCGAGATGATCATGCGGTAGCCATTGCCGACCACGGAGGAAAGGGCGCCGACCTCGAACGACACGTCGTCGGCCAGCTTGTGGACCTTGGAGCCGTAGCGGATGAAGACATGCTCACCATAGGCGCCGTTGATGTAGGGAGCCTTCTCGGCGTTCATCGGCTCGGACCAGCCGTAGCAGCGGCCCTCGACGCACACCTGGTACAGGCCCTTCAGGCAGTACTCGCAGTGGCCGCAGGGGATGTAGGGCTCCACCGTCACGCGGTCGCCCACGCCCACCTTGTACAGCTTGGCGGCCTTCTCGCCAATCTCCTTGACGACACCGGCGAACTCATGGCCGAGGATCAGCGGGTACGGGGCCTTGCCATCGTCGTTCAGGTAACGGTGCGGGTCGGAACCGCAGATAAGGGTTGCTTTAACCTCGAGAAGCATATCCTCGGGACCAATTTCGGGAATCTCGAACTCGCGATACTCCATGGTCTTCGGCTCGGTGAGGACCCAAGATTTCGTCGTTGCCATTTTCTTTTCTCCTTCGCTTTGCGCTTTGCTGGGGGGTGCTGGGATGGGACACCACCTCCGGGGTGGTGTCCCGGTTGTGATTGCTTAGTGCATCGAGTAGCCGCCGTCGACGCAGATGATGTCGCCCGTCATGAACTTCGCGTAGTCGGAAGCCAGGAACAAGAACAGCTGCGCGAGGTCGTTCGGGTCGCCCGCGGTGTGCAGCGGGAGCTGGTCGATGATGCGCTGGACGGTGTTGCGAGAGCCCTCGTCGTTGTTGAGGTCCTTCACCATGGGGGTGAAGTGCATGCCCGGGCAGACGCAGTTCACGGTGACACCGGAGGCACCGATCTCGCGGGCCAGGACCTTGGTCAGGCCGATGACGCCCGCCTTGGCCGGAGCATAGGCGCCCTTGCCCATCAGGCCGCCGCCCATGACGCCGGCGACGCTCGAGATGTTCACCACTCGGCCGTAGCCGCGGTCGCGCATGCCGGGAACGAAGGCGCGGATGCAGTTGAACGGGATATTGAGATTCAGGTTGACGACGACGTCCCAGCCCTTCTTATCCTGGTCGAGAATCTCCTTGTTCACGGCTGCGGGGTTGGCGCCGGCGATGTTGCACAGAGCGTCGACCTTGCCAAACTCGTCCCACACGCGCTTGCCGAGCTCCTGCACCGCGTCGAAATCGGTGAGGTCGCAGGCATACCCGCGGACAGTGCCGCCGTTACCGGAGAGCTCCTCCTGCTTGGCCTGGATACCGGCCTCGTTGAGGTCGATGATCGCCAGGTCCGCGCCGGCCTTCGCGAAAGCCTCGGCCACACTGGCGCCGAGTCCGCTGGCCGCGCCCGTGACCACTACTGTCTTACCGGTGAAATCCATTTGCTTTTCCTTTCAGCTTTGTTTCCGACTGTTGCTTGCCCGATGAGCATTCGCTTGATGTGATGCGAGACCGCCTTACTCCTGGGGATGCGCATGCTTCGCTTGCAGGGCCTCGTGAGTCAGCAGGCCCTTCGCGATAGCTTCCTCTTCCTCTTCGGTGACCTCGTCTTCGCCCAGGCCCTCGATGTGGAAGGCAACGCCCTTTTCAGCGGCTTCGGCAGCGCGAATCTCGTTCGCGGTGACGAGCTTGCCTTCGCGGGCCTCGTTGCGCAGCTTGCGGACGCGGAACGGGACGATGAAGACCATCGGGATGAAGCAGAACGGGAGGAATGCCCAGCTGGTGAAGACGAACATGTAGTGGGTGACGAATCCGAAGCCGTAGGTGGAGATGTACAGGGCGATGGCCAGGATGATGGCGCCGATGAGGCCCCTGCGCAGGCTGACGTTGCGCTTCAGGATGTTCTTCTCGTCCATCTTGTCCCAGAAGGCCAGGGACGCCCAACGGTCGGTGAGGGAGAACACGAACACCGGGCCGGTGGAGATAAACGCGCAGAACAGGAGGATCGGGTAGAGCACCTGGATCAGCGGATCGTTCAAGGCCTGAACGGCTTCCAGGGTGAAGATCTCGGCGCCGAGGTTCTCGGGCCAACGGCCAAGCAGCACGAAGCTCATGGCGAAGTAGACGATGATCAGGAAGAAACCGGTGATGGCGACGACCTTCTTGGTGTCCATCTTGCTGTGCAGGCGGCCCTTGATGGCGGCCGGCATGCTGGAAAGGTTGCTGAACTGCATCGCCACGAACAGGACGACGTACATGAGCGCCCAAGCGAGGCTTCCGTACACATCGCCGTCGCCAAGCATGTTGTTGGTGATCCTGGAGACGGAAGCGTCGAAATTCGCGGGGATGCCGATGATGAGGAAATAGATGATGACGCCGATGATGCAGGCGCTCAAGACCATCTGAACCTTCGCGAGGAGCTTCATGCCGTAAATGGCGATGAGCATGAACAGGATGACCGCGCAAACCAGGGCGAGCATGTACGGCAGGCCCAGGTATTGGCTGGTGATTTCGGCGGTGCCGGCGAGGCAGGAGCCGATGTAGACTGGGAAGACGATAAGCGTAAGCACGTCGAACAGCGGGACGAAGATCTTGTCGTAGGGATAGGTGACTTCGCGCATCCAACTCGAGAAGTGATGTGCCTTGGTGACGCGGGAGAGTTCCATGCCCCAGTAGAACATCCAGAATTCGAGGGCCATGGCCAACAGCACAGTGATGAGGCCAATCCATCCGAATCCGACGAAATAGTTCATGTGGTTGTTGCCGCAGGCAGTGCCGCTGCCCATTTGCGCGCCGAACCAAACCCAGACGACGCCCAGAATCAAGATCATCTGGGGCCCGAAAAGGCTCTTCTTTCCTTCCTGTTTTGCCATCGTTTCCTCTCCTTTCGTGAACTCCGTCAGTTGTCTCCTCCATCTGCTTTGCATCCTACGAGCTGGGGTTTTCCAACTGAAGCTACGAGGGAGGGCCGCTGTCTCGTTATTGACATGCCAAGCGCCGGTGTCCGTTTCGGGGCTTTCGCGCCCCCGATGTCCGGAAGTGGACATTGGAAGCCGTTTGTCCATGGAGAATGGCGTAAAAAAGCCGCCAAAACCTCGCGGGCGTCCCCGGTTGGTTCTGGCGGCTAAATGGCCTGGGCGATGATTCGTCTCCGATGGAGGTAAGAGCCGAAGCGCACCGCCCAGCCCCGCAAAGGGGTGATGTCGAATTGGCTCAAAGCCGAAGCTGTCTCTGGTCGCCTATGGCGCGTAACTATGGAACAGTTACTTCTTGATCCAGCTGAACATCGAGCGAATCTTCTCGCCGGTGGTCTCGATCAGGTGATTGTTCAGCGCCTCGCGCTGCTCGAGCAGCCACTTGTGGCCGTTGTTGCAGTCATCGACGAACTCCTGCGCGAAGCTGCCGTCCTGCACGCGGGCGAGAATCTGCTTCATTGCCTCGCGCGATTGCTCGTTGATGACCTTCGGGCCGGCGTAGTACTCGCCATATTCGGCGGTGTTCGAGATGCTGTAGTTCATGAAGTGGATGCCCGACTCGTACATCAGGTCGACGAGCATCTTCATCTCGTGATAGCACTCGAAATAGGCAAGTTCGGGTGGATAGCCCGCATCCACGAGGGTCTCGAAGCCAGCCTTCATGAGCTCGACCACGCCACCGCAAATGACGGCCTGTTCGCCGAAGAGGTCTTCTTCGGTCTCGTCTTTGAACGTGGATTTGATGATGCCGGAACGTGCCCCACCGATGCCCCAGCAATAGGATAAGGCGATATCCCAGGCGTTGCCCGTAGCGTCTTGCTCGACGCAAGCCAGGTCGGGCACACCGGAGCCCTCCGTATACTGACGGCGGACGATGTGACCGGGGCCTTTCGGGGCGCACATGATGACGTTCACGTCCGCGGGCGGCTTGATATAGCCGAAGTGGATGTTGAAACCATGCGCGAAAGCAAGCGTATCGCCGGGCTTCAGGTGCGCTGCGATCTGCTCCTCATACACCCTCGCCTGCAGCTCGTCCGGAACGAGCATCATCACGAGATTGGCTTCTTCGGCGGCATCGGACACCGGCATGACCTTCAAACCCGCTTCTTCTGCCTTTGCCCACGACTTGGAATCCTCGCGCAAGCCAACGCGCACGTCGACACCGGAATCCTTGAGATTCAGCGCATGGGCATGGCCCTGCGAGCCATACCCGATGATGGCGACCTTCATCCCCTGGATGATTTCGGGATTCACATCGCTCTCGTACATGATTTCAACTGCCATTGTTTCCTCCATTCTTGTTCACCAGAGCCTCAGGGGCCTTGGCAACAATCGCTCGTTGGTAAAGGTATCTGGGCGGGCCAGAGTCTCCCCACTCCGGCCCGTCCTGAGAAAGGAAGTCCGTCGATTAGTTGGCCTTGTACTTCTTCACGAGCTGACGGCCCGCGATGTACTCCATGATCTCGGTGGTGCCACCGGCCATCTCCTGGCCGCGAAGGTCGTTCCAGATGCGACCGACCCGAATCTCCTTGGTGTAGCTGATGGCGGCGTAAATGCTCATGGCCAGGTCGGCGACTTTGGTGAGCGAGCGGCATGCATAGCCCTTCAGCAAAGCGGACTCGAGGCGGGTGGACTCGCCGTTATCGATCATGCTCACCACCTGGTAAAGGCGGCTGCGCACGTTCTGCAGGATGTTCTCCATCTCGCACAGATGCGCCTGGATGGCGGGGAGTTGCGCGATGGGCTTGCCGAAGGCTATGCGCTCGGACGCGTAAGCGGCGGCATCGTTCATGGCAGCCTGGGCAAGGCCCAGAGACTGCGCGACGACGAGGCAGCGTTCATACTCAAGTTTCTTCATCAGGAGCTTCCAACCCTGACCGGCCGGGCCAAGGCGCATGTCCTCGGTGAGGACGACGTTATCGAAGAACTGGTCGACGAACGGGATGACTTGTTGGCCAACCTTGTCGAGGTTCGCGTAGGAAAAGCCGGGCGCGTCGTGCGGGACAAGCCACAAGGAATACTTGTCGTTATCGTAGGACGGATCCTCGTCCTTGGCGACAACCATGTTGTAGATGGAAAGGCCACCCAGGGTAACCCAAGTCTTCTGGCCATTGAGCAGGTAAGTACCATCGGGCTGTTTCTTGGTGACGCAGGTCATCGCATTGTTGTCGGAGCCTGCAGCCGGCTCGGAGATAGCGGAGCAAGCTACGCAGGTGGACTCGATGTTGTTGATGGCATCCATGATCATCTGCTGCTGCTCGGTGGTGCCGAACTCGATAACGTCGGTGATGGTGTTGAAGTCGGTCATGAACGGAAGGGCAACGCCGGTGAACTCATGGAGCTTCTCTACAAAGAGAATCTCGGTGAGCTTGTCGACGGGCACACCGCCAACTTCTTCGGGAAGACCCAGATACATGAAACCAGCCTCGCGATAGGCCATTGCGGCCTCAAGGCTGATGTGATGATCGACCTCGTAGGCCTTCTTCACGGACTCTTCGTCGAAGTAACGCTCTGCGTACTCACGTGCGCTCTCGATGAGGAGCTCTTGTTCGTCGGTGAGCTTGAAATCCATGCCTCTTCCTTTCTCCGCAACCATCGGTTGCGTGCCTCCTTCTATCGGCTCTGACATGCCTTAGGGTAAGGACGCGAAGCGGTTCGCTGAAGCGACGAATAAAGCGGCTTGTCCCGTTGTTGACTCGGCACGAGATTTGTCCGCACGTGGACATTCCGGGCGAACCGTCAATACCGGGACACCGTACCGTTGGCTGTCGCTGTACCCACTTGAATACGCGCGCCTATCCTCAACTCGAACAAAGGAGGAGCTTCCATGAGCGAAATCAACAACTGGAAAGAGCGCATCGAACCCACCTGCGTGGTGCATCCAACGGCCTATCTGGCCCCGGGCGTGTACCTGAAAGGTGACGTCGTGTTGGACAAGGAATGCAACATTTGGCATAACAGCGTGATCAACGGCGACTGCTCGCCCGTCCGCATCGGCAAACGCACGAACCTGCAGGAGCTGTGCTGCGTCCACGTGGGCTTCGACGGCGTGGGAACCACCATCGGCGACGACGTCACCATCGGGCACAGCGCCATCATCCATGGCTGCACCGTCGAGGACGGATGCCTCATCGGCATGGGCGCCATCATCATGGACGGCGCCGTTATCGGAGCCGGCAGCGTCATCGGCGCAGGTGCTGTGGTAACCGAGGGCACCATCATCCCGCCAAACAGCATCGCATTCGGCGCCCCCGCAAAGGTCCGCGGCCAGGTGCGCCCGGAGCACACCGCCAACGCCATGCGCAGCGTCGCGCATTACGTGGAACAGGCAAAACGACACCAGGCAGAAGAAGCGGCCGCCCGGACGGCCTGATAGGGCAGGTCGTCGGCCGGCGCTTCTCCTTGCATGTGAGCAGACGATGCTCTCGATGCTGAACGGAATGTCGAGAGCGTCGTCTGCATATCGGTTGTGAGGACATCACTCCCCCAAGGGAGGATTGCAGAAGGCAGGACACAGAGAAAGGAAAGCCCATGTCCCACCTTATTGAACCGTCTCGATACAGCCGCTATTTCACAACATCGGATGGGGTGAAGCTTCATTATCGCGAGTCGGGCGAGGGAGAACCGCTCCTCATGTTGACCGGCTGGACCGGCGACACGAGCGTGTACCATCGCAACTACCCCACATTCAGCGAGCACTTCAAGGTGTACGTGCTCGACTTCCGTTTCCACGGTCTATCCGAATCGCCTGATTACGGCATGCACGTCACGCGTCTTGCCGCCGATGTCCACGAGCTTATCGAGCATTTGGGCCACGAGAAGATCAACCTGCTCGGCCATTCCATGGGCAATGCCGTCATCTGGGCCTACATCATGCTCTACGGTCAGGACCGCATTAACAAAATCGTTCACGAGGACGAGCCTCCGTGCTTGAGCGCCAACCCCAGTTGGACCGCCGAGGAAGATGACAAATGGACTGGCGGCGCCCAGCGCGGGAACAACTACTGGACTCTCGTCAACTGGCTCGAGGATTCCTGGGAGACGGCCCTCGGCCGTTTTGGCGAATACTTCCCGCCGCATGCCGAACTGCCCGAACCTCGTGAGTACTTCTATCCTGAAGCCGATCCGGCCGCCATCAATCCCCTCACGATGGACAAGCACAAGCATGCAATGCTGCTTGCCGACCACATGACGAACGACTGGCGCGACGTTGTTCCCACCATCAAGGTCCCGACGTTGCTCATCGGCGGCCTTGCAAGCCACTGCACCACGCCCGGCTCCCTTGGCTGGATGCACGAGAACATCAAAGATTCCCAGGTCATAACGTTCAGCCCCGAGGAATTCGGCACACACGAGATGCACTTGTACAACCCCGAGAAGTTCAACCGGGTTGTCCTAGAATTCCTCTTGCAGTAAAGAAAGCAGGTATGACGTCATGCGCATCCTCATCTTGCAAGGAAGCCCCCACATGAAGGGTTCAACGCACGTCCTCGTGCACGAATTTGCCGAGGGCGCCCGCTCCGTGGGCCATGAAGTGGTGCGCATCGACGTTGACCGGCTTGACATCCACCCGTGCACCGGCTGCCTTTCGTGCGGATACAACGGACCCTGCGTGCAAGACGACGACAACTTCATCGTGAAAAACGGAGTGCTCGGCGCCGATATGCTCGTCTTCGCCACCCCGCTGTACTACTATGGGATGTCCGCGCAGCTGAAAACCGCCATCGACCGGTTCTGTTCGTACGACGGGCAGCTGCACCGCAAGCATTTCAAATCGGCTCTGCTCACCGTTGCGTGGAACACCGCCCCTTGGACATTCAACGGCCTCGTTGCCCACTACCAGACCCTGGTCACCTACCTTGGCCTGGAGGATTGCGGTATGGTCCTTGGCTATGGATGCGACAACCCGCGCCTGACCCGTGCAAGCAAATATCCAGGCGAGGCATACGCGTTGGGGGCAAGCCTATGATGCAGCGGGACGCAGACGAAGGCGCACTGCCCATGCTGGCCGCAGTCGTGATTGCGGCGGTGCTCATCGTGGGCGGACTGATGGCCGGGCACGAAACACCGACGAATGCCTGCGTGCCCTCGAAGGAGCTGCTGGCAGAGCAGGCAACGATGAGCTCAACGGATTCGGCGGCTTGCGCGCCCCTGAGCACGGAGCCCGCAAGTCGATAAGGTAAACCGGGGAAAGAAAGGAAATGCCATGATTAAAATCGTTGGAAAGATGAAGGTCGCAGCCGACAAGGTAGATGCTTTCAAGGACGCCGCCGCAGAGATTGTCGCGAAGTCCCGCGCCGAGGAGGGCAATGTCTCGTATTCGCTGAACCAGAGCATCGACGACCCGCAGACGCTCGCGTTCATCGAGGTCTGGAAGGACCAGGAGGCCATTTCCATCCACAATGCCTCCGAGCATTTCACCCGCATCCTGCCGATTCTGGGCGGCATGTGCGAAGGCGCGCCCGAGATCACGCTGTACACAGAAGTCGCGTTCTAGGAACACACGCCTCTTCTCTTTCACGCCTCCGGCTCGCCGGGCAATGATGCGCGCCCTGCCAGAGGCGTGAGTCATTGACTTCTCGGGGGACTCATGCTCGCTCTGCAACTCGCTACAAACATTGGAACGCTGTTCGTGATGATGCTTGCCGGCTTCATCATGGTGAAAGCCGGTCTGTTGGGGCATTCCGCCAGCAAGCCCCTATCGAACCTGCTTCTCTATGTGTTTTTCCCCTGCGCGATAATCGTGTCATTCGAAGTCGAATTCAGCGTGGAGATCCTCGAGGGGCTTGGCATCGCCTTCGCAGCGGCCGCCGTTATTCAATTGGGGCAGATCGCGCTGGTCAAGGCATCAGCAAAGCCGCTTGGCCTTGACCCCATCGATCAATGCTCGGCCATCTACTCGAATTGCGGCAACCTCATCATCCCCCTCGTCATCTCGACTCTGGGAAGCGAATGGGTGGTGTATTCTCTTGGATTCATTTGCGTGAACACCGCCCTCATGTTCACGCACGCCAAGTCACTCATCAGCGGAAAGAGCATGCGCGACATCCGGTCGATCGTTCTGAACCCCAGCATCATCTCGATTACCATCGGGCTCGTATTGTTCCTTGGCGGTCTGCGTCTGCCCGGCCCTATCGATGCTGCGGCAGGCGGATTGGCCGACATGCTCGGCCCCACCGCCATGCTCATCGCCGGCATCAACATCGCATCAGCACCGTTGCGTCAGACCTTCTCGCAGAAGCGGGTGTGGCTCATCACGTTCTTACGCCTCGTTGTGCTCTCGCTCATCTCTTGCATCGCGCTCAAGCTCGTGGCGTCTGCCTTCCCCGCAGGCGACCTTCCGACAATCCTGCTCATCACCTTGCTCGCTGCCGCGGCACCATGCGCGTCCTTCGTCGTCAACTTCGCCGTCATCTACGACCGAAACGACGTCTATGCAAGCGCCATCAATGTGGTGAGCACTGTATGCTGCATCGTCACCATGCCTTTAATGACCGCACTCTACCTGCTATAGGGTGGGACAAATCGCTCTGCCCCCAAGATCTCGCTCTCGATCAGTATCCGATAGCCTGCAGGATACGCTCGACCGTGCGGGTGTTTGCCTTGGAGAACGCTTCGGTCACCGCGGGGGCTTCGCCCTGCTCGATGGCGCGGCCGAACTGCTCGATTTCCAGCTGGTAGTTGTTCGGCGTCTCAACGACGCGCTTTTCCTTCAAGCTGCCGTCGAACGTGCGGATCTTGTAGACGAGCGGACCCATCGCATTGAACGCGAAACGCACCGGCTCGATGCTGCCCTTCGTGCCGTAGATGCGGAAGGTGTCGATGGCCGTCCACGGCTCGCGCACGAGGTCCATGCCGCAGACGATGGTCGCCCGGGCACCGTTGGCGTACTCGAGATACGCTGTGGTGTGGAAGTCGACCTGCTGGTCGGTGAACGTGGCGAGCGCATTCACGTTCTGGGGCTCCTCCCCCATGATGCGCTGCACGAAGCTTGCCGGGTACACGCCCAGGTCGTACATCGCGCCACCAAGGGTCTCTCGCCGCATGCGCGGATCGCTCACATCGGAATCGGAGGACACGAGCTGCGCCTCCACGTAGAGCACGTCGCCAATCGTTCCCGCGGCAATCTCGTCGCAGAGGGCCTGGATAAACGGGCTGTGCTGATACGCGAACGCTTCCATCAGGTAAACGTTGTTGGCATGGGCCGCCGCAAACATCGCCTCGAGGTCGGCCGTACTCGGAGCAATCGGCTTCTCGCACAGCACGTGCTTGCCCGCGTTCAGGGCGCGGATGGTCCATTCGGCATGCATGGCATTCGGCAGGGGGATGTAGACCGCCTGCACTTCGGGATCGGCAAGCAGTTCGTCAAAGTGGCAATAGGCCTTCTGGAAGCCATATTTCTGCTGGAACGCATCGACCTTTTCCGGATTGCGCCCCGCGATGGCATACAGCTCGCAGTTTTCGGCCGCTTGCATCGCGCGCGCCGTGTTCTTATCCAGAATCGCCGCCGTGCCCAAAACGCCCCACTTGACCATATGCACCCTTCCTCGCGTAAAACCTGTTCAACAAATTATAGTCTCCTGCTTGGACGCCCGGACGGTGGGACGGGATGCCCCGCAGCAAATGAGACACCCGGACACTTTTCCTCGTAGCCCTTCTGTCCGAAAAAAGCACCCCCGGGCATCCCAGCCTATATACAAAAAGAGCGACCCCCGAAGGGGTCGCTCTCGAGCTTCATCTAGAAGTTCAGGCTGCTAAGAATTTAGCCCTGGGTGTTGTACTCCAGGTAGCCATGGTTCTTGATGAGGTGACGGGCGATGGTGATGCGCTGAACCGTCGGGGTGCCCTCTTCGAGCCACATGGCGCGGCAGTCACGATAGAGGCGCTCGACCGGGCCGTACTCGCAGTCCTCGAAGTAGCCGATGCCACCGAAGATCTCGAGCATCT
>JAUNEQ010000287.1 GCA_030525445.1 Coriobacteriia bacterium
GGCTTCTGCTGCCAGAACACGTGGGTCTCCACCTGGTTCAGGATGGGCGGTACCTTCGCGAACGTGCACAGGTCGAGCAACCGCGCCGGGTCGAAGTTGGAAACGCCGATAGCCTTCACGAGGCCCTCTTCCAGCGCGCGCTCCATGTCACGCCAGGCGCCATAGTAGTCGTTGTAGGGCTGGTGCAGCAGCATCATGTCGATGTAGTCGAGACCCAAAAGCTCGAGCGATTGCTTGATGCTCTCGTAGGTCTTGCCCTCGCCGTAATTGCTCACCCACACCTTGTCGACCAGGAAGATGTCCTCGCGGGCGACACCGCTCTTGGCGATGGCGGCACCCACGCCGCGCTCGTTCATGTAGGCCTGCGCCGTGTCGATGAGGCGGTAGCCGGCCGTCAGGGCGTCGCCCACGCAGCGCTCGGTGGTCTCGTCGTCGATCTGGAAGACGCCGTAGCCCAGCATCGGCATCTTCATCCCGTTCTTCAGCTCCGTGTACTCCATCGTCGTTCCTTTCGGTTGGTTTTTGCTTTACGTATAGTTTCGTTGGTTTATCAGCAGATGTACAATGCTTTAATGACAAGTTGCTATGCGTGTAACGCATACTGGAAGGACTGTATATGGATTTGGAGCAGCTGCGGCAGCTCGTCGCCGTGGACGAGGCTGGCACGATGTCGGGAGCCGCGCAATCCGCGCATATCACGCAGCCATCGCTTTCGCGCTCGATGCGGCGTCTGGAAGCCGAGCTGGAATGCGAGCTGTTCGACCGCACGCGCAACAGCGCGGTGCTCAACGAGGCCGGCCGTGTCGCGGTGGAACACGCCCGCGACGTGCTCGCCGCCGAGCAGCGCATGCGCGATGCGCTCGACGACCTAGCCCGCAAGAAGCGCACCCTTCGCATCGCCGCCGTGGCGCCCGCGCCGGTGTGGAACCTGACGGCGCGCACCGTCGAGCGCTTCCCGGGAACCATCCTCGCGCCCGAGGTCCTGCCCGATGCAGAGGTGGAGCGGCGCCTGTTCGACCGCACGGCCGACCTCGTCATAACGCGGCGGCCAATGGTCCTGCCGAACTGCGAATGCATCCCGCTGATGACGGAAAGCCTGTTCGTGTCGATACCGGCCGCGCACGCATTGGCGCGCCGCAACTACGTCTCGTTCGACGATCTCGCAGACGAGACGTTCCTGGTCCTCGATGGCATCGGCTTTTGGAAGGATATCTACGAGCAGGGCATTCCCGACGTGCACTCCATCGTCCAGCGCGACCGCGAGGTGTTCACGCAGCTCATCGAAAGTTCGGACATCCTCTGCTTCACCACCGACGCACCGCAAAACCGCAACCACGCGAAAGGGCGCGTCGACGTTCCCATTTCCGATGCGAGTGCACATGCCACGTTCTACCTGGTTGCGCTGAAGGAAGCGTCGATGCGCGTGCAAGAGCTGCTGCAGTGGGTGAAGGAATCGTCGTAGGCGATGCGCTTGACGCCGAGCCGGAAGCGGCGAAACCCCCTGCGCGGTGCCGGTCATTCCCCGCTGGCAGCCTCGCGCAGTTTTG
>JAUNEQ010000288.1 GCA_030525445.1 Coriobacteriia bacterium
CCCGATGATGTAAACCCCTTCGCAACGACGTGCGTCACCTCCTTTATCGGCGCAGCGCTGCTCTGCGCTTGCTTCGCCCGCCGCATCGCAGCGGCATTCAAGCGCGACCGCTGGCTGCTGGTGCGCAGAATCGTGCTTCTGGGCGTGATGAACACCGCCTACAGCGTGCTGTTCCTTATCGGCCTGAACTACTTCGACGTCTCTACCGGCGCCTTCACCATCTCCATCACGGCGGTCGTACTGCCCGTGATGCTCCTGGTTATGCGCCGCGGAGTCGGCGTGCGCACATGGGTTTCCGCTGGCTGCGTGCTCGCGGGCATCATCGTAGCCATGGGCCCCTCATTCGGGGGGAACCAATGGAAGGGGCTCGGCGTGATGGGCGTCGGCTGCCTCGTGCGCGCCCTTTATATCGTGAAGCTGAACGACTGGGCGCGCGAGCACGATCCGGTGACGCTCGCCGCCGGCATTTCGGGGGCGAACGCCATCATCACCTTCTTCCCATGGCTTGCCATGCAGCCGGCCGCGTTCGCCGCGCTGCCCTGGTCGGGAGAGCTGGTAGCGGCCTATTTCATTTACGGGTACTTCGTCATAGCGTTCACGATTTCGCTCAACACCCTCGCACAGCGTCGCGCCACGCCTGCGCAGGCCACCCTCGTCTATTCGACCGAAATCGTGTTCTCCACCATATGGGCGACGTGCTTGCCGGACTCCATCGTCGATCCCGTCGAGCTCACGATACCCATCGTAATCGGATGCGTTCTGATCGTAGCGGGAAATCTCATCGAGATCGTCCCGGTTGGGCCACGGAAGGAGGAAATCGCCGATGAGCCCGACAACAGGATTCTCATGGGAGCGGCTTGGAAGATAGCCGATGCCCTCGGCTGCTCCATCGACGTCGTCGTGGGCCGCTACGACGAGGACGACGAGGCCATGCGCATCCAGCGGATGCACGACAGCTTCACGCCCGGCAGCCGCGAGCGCGTCGACGAGTTCCTGGACTTCATCGAGTACCGCGAGCACATGATCGCTTCGCAGGGGAGGTGGAAGTGAAGGCCGCGCAGACCGGAAAAGGATCCATCGTGCAGGTGGAGAAGGGAAAGCCCAAGGGCAAGTGCCGCAAGTGGAAGCTCGTCGTGAGCCTCGGCCGCGACGCACGCACGGGCAAGTACCCGCAGAAGGCCCGCGCCTTCCACGACACCTACACGCAGGCCCAGAAGGCGCTGGCCGAGTTCGTCGCCGAGATCAACGGCGGTGCCGTGGTTCGCTGCAGGAATTATTCGCGTAAACTGGAAAGGCATTATCGGAAAGGGAAAGGCGGCCTGGCGGGCCGGGAATCCAACCGCTGGAACGATTCTTGACTTTTTCTTGATTATCGCCCCGAAAAGGCGAAGCAGGCCAACCGATAAACACCGATTGACCTGCTAAAACAAGAAACAAGGTCGGGTCAAAGAAAACGTGCCTGTGGCACGTTTGTAGCATTTCGGTGCGGAGGCTTTAGCCGGAGCACGTGATTTCGCGCG